>DCHZ01000034.1 GCA_002315385.1 Firmicutes bacterium UBA1739
ACCGCAATCCGTCAGATAAAAGAAAAGAGATATGGCGGAGCCCTGAGTGGATATGAAAAAGAAATCCTGCTGGCGGGAATCAGCTATGATAAGGAAAGCAAAAAGCATAAGTGCGTGATTGAAAAAATCATGTGCTGATGAAAGATTGATATTATATAAAGAGTTCGGTATGGGGGTAGAAAGAATGGGAACGTATTTTAATCCGGGAAATATCAGTTTCAGAACTGTACGACAATTGAATAAAAACAGTGAAAAAGATGCTATGTAATTTAAATCGCCGCCTCCGGAGCTGCCGGGACGGCGTTTTTTTGGAGCTTTAGCGTAACAGAAGCTTCGTTATTCTATGATTATCTGAATGAGCAGTAACTCGGAAATAAAGGTCAGTTCTGAATAAAAGGTCAGCCTTTATATATAAAGGTATGCCTGAATATATAAAGGTATTTCTTGAAAAACAGAAGAAAAAGGAGTATAATTATCCAAATAACTATAAAATTTTCAGAAATATGAATAAATATGCAATACAATGTATGAAATCCTGTGAGACGGCTGTCGGAAAACAGTCGGCACGAACTCCGGATTTCTTATTGTAAAACAGGAAAGGAAGTGAAAAACAGTGGAATGGATGACAACCAAAAATGAGCCCGGCAAAACATATCTTATGCAGGGTAATGAAGCTATTGTCAGAGGTGCACTCGAAGCCGGAGTTCACTTTGCTTCTTCTTATCCGGGATCCCCTTCAGCACAGGTGCTGGGAATAATGGGAAGAATTGCGGATCAGATGGGCTTTTATGCGGAGTGGTCAACAAATGAAACCACGGCATTGCAGGCATGTATGGGGGCATCTTTCGCGAATGCGAGATCAATCTGCGTTGTAAAGCAGAACGGACTGCTGGTACAGGCGGATACCATTCATTGCGGAGCTTTGGGCGGAATTAAAGGAGGTCTGGTAATAGTTACTTCCGATGACCCGGATGCTCATTCCAGCACAAACGAGTTTGACTCAAGGCATATGGCCGTAACAGCCAATATTCCTATGCTGGAACCCGCCAGCGTTCAGGAGGCAAAGGATATGATTCCGTATGCTTTCGAACTGTCGGAAAAGCTTGAACAGATGGTTCTGATAAGAGTGACCACCAGAATCTGCCACGGAAGAGGCGGAGTGGAACTGGGAGAGCTTCCGGAAAAAAGACCTTTCGAGCCTATAGGAAAATGGGACAGAATGATAGGCATGAACTGGCTTCATTCCTTCCTGCTGGAAAAACTTGACAGAGCAAAAGAAGAATTTGAACACAGCCCTTTCAATCATTATATCGGCAAAGAGGATGCGGAAACACTGATTATTACCGGGGGAACCGGAATGAAATATGCACTGGAAGCTATAGATGAACTGAAGGCAGGAGACAGCACGGGAGTATTAAGCCTCGGAACTCTGTGGCCGCTTCCGGAAAAGCTTATAATGAAGCATCTGGAAAAAGCTAAGAAAGTGCTGATAGTTGAAGAAGTAGATCCTTTCCTGGAAGAACATATTGCGGCCATCGCGGGAAAATCAGGGCTCAAGCTGAAAATCTGCGGAAGAAGTGATATTCTTCCTAAAATCGGTGAATTAAACCCCGATGTAGTAATAAAAGCACTGGGAGAATTCCTGGGTGTTGAGGAAAAATCCTGCTGCGGAAGCGGATGTCCGGCAGTGGAATCGGTTACTATTCCTGACAGAGAGCTTACTTTCTGTGCAGGCTGCCCGCACAGAGCCACATTCTTCATACTGAAACAGGCTCTCAGAAGACATAAGAACCCCGGCGTAGTATTCGGAGATATAGGCTGCTATGCTATGGCACCTCAGAGAGCAGGCCAGTTCGGTGTTCACTTTATGAGCTGTATGGGCTCCGGAATAAGTGCGGCATCAGGTCTCGGTCAGCTTACAAAATACGGATTCGGTCAGGCAGTAGTAAGTGTCTGCGGAGATTCAACCTTCTTCCATACGGTTATACCGGGTCTCATAGCAGCAAAAATGAATGATGCAAATATTCTTCATATAGTTCTTGACAATTCGGCAACCGCAATGACGGGATTCCAGCCTCATCCGGGCACCGGTGAAACGGCTATGGGTCAGACTGCCGAAAAAATATCAATAAAAGCGATTTGCGAAGCCATCGGATGCAGAGTTGAAACAGCGGATCCTTTCGATGTGAAAGAAACTATGGATCTTATATACGAAATGACTCAGGAAAGCGGTATCAAGGTTCTTATTCTTGAACAGCCCTGCGCTACTCTGGCAGCAAAAACCAGAAAGAAGAAAAAGATTTGGGTTGATACTGATATCTGCAGAAGTGACAGCTGCGGATGTGACCGGTACTGCAGCAGAGTCTGGGGATGTCCTGCCAATATCTGGGATTTCGAAAAAGGCTGTGCGGCGATTGATGAGGTTGTATGCGTAGGCTGCGGTGTCTGTGCAAAATTATGCCCGGCAGGAGCAATCAAAGTGGAAGGAGGAGATGAGTAATGCTGTTGAATGTAGTTATTTGCGGTATAGGCGGTCAGGGAAATATTCTGGCTTCGGGACTCATGGGCTCGGCACTTGTTGAAAAAGGTTACAAAGTGGCTGTAGGTGAAACATACGGTGCTTCCCAGAGAGGCGGAAGTGTAATGAGTCATCTCAGAGTATCCGATACAAGAGAAACCGGTGTATTGATTCCAAAAGGAAAGGCAGACATTGTTGTTGCCTTTGAACCGGTGGAAGCTCTCCGTATGCTCAGAATCTACGGAAATTCAGATACTAAGGTGATATATGATATCAGACCGGCATATCCTCTGGGAGTTCTCATCGGCGAAGACAAATATCCCGATTTAGAGGATATCAAAAAGGAAATCGAACAGAACAGCGGATACAGCCTGCCTCTTCCGGCAACGGAAATGGCTGTCAATGCAGGAAATGCAAAGGCCGCAAACATTATTATGATGGGAGCTCTGGCGGCTCTCAAAGAAATGCCTATTGAACCGGAAGAATTTTTCGGAGTGCTTTCACAGAATTTCAAAGGGAAGGTTCTGGAAATGAATAAAGAAGTGTTCATGGTAGGATATAACGCAGTAAAAGAAGGAGGCGGAAAGTAATGGCAGCAGTTCAGAAATGCAGATTTTCCCATCCTTTATATAAGACCTTTTACGAGGGGGAATTTTCGACAGAAAAAAGCTTCAAGGAAATTCAGAAAGAATTGATAGAAGCCGGATTCATTGAAGCGAAAAAGGGTGGATACCATTTTATTTTTGAAGACAGACTGTGCAAGCTCGGTGCTGCACTGGGTGACTATGTTCCTGAAGGAGTGGAATGTATGGACATCAGAATTCACGGACTCCTGGTAATTTTGACATAGGAGGGGTGAATATGTTCAGTATCTTGGAACTTGAAAGAAAAGTTGTGGCAACAGAGCTTTGTACAAACTGCGGTTCATGTCAGGGAATGTGCCCTTACTGGAAATCCGAAAAGGGACGTACTTTTGTAGACTATGAATGCGACAGAAATGAGGGGAGATGTAAATACTTCTGTCCCAGAATGCCGGCAGATCTTGATGCACTGAGAAAGAAATTCTTTGCCGACGAGGATTATTTACCGGAAATCGGTCCTTTCAGAGGCCTGTATCTTACTCAGGCTGCGGATTCCGAAATCAGAAAAAATGCTCAGCACGGCGGAACCATGACGGCGCTGATTAAGCTGGCGCTGGAAGAGGGCTTTATCGACAGTGCGGTTCTCAGTAAGGCATCCGAAGAAAACGGTACACTGAATCCCGAAGGCTGTCTGGTTTCGGATCCTGCGGATGTGATAAAATGCAGCGGAAGCAGCTTCCAGATTCCGAATTCCATGGCGGTACTCAACAAGGCTCTTGATGAAGGAAAATTCAGCAGAATAGGCGTTGTGGGAACTCCGTGCAAAACTCTGGCAGCATATAAAATGAAGTCAAAACCTTTCGCCGAAAACGACAATAATGCCGACAATATTGGAATGGTATTCGGACTTTTCTGCGGATGGGGACTGGACTGGGAAGGCATGGCAAAATTCGGAGAGGCCGCTCACGTGGACATTCTTCCGGGGAAATATCACAGAATGGATGCGGACGATAAACAGATAGATTTAGATGAGGTTCTTCCGCTGGTAAGAGAAAACTGTAAATACTGCTATGATATGACTGCTGAGTTTGCGGATCTTTCCGTGGGCGGAGCACGTTCGGCAGAGGGCTGGGATGTTGATAAAAAATGGAACCAGCTGATTATCAGAAGTAAGAAGGGCGAAGAGCTGTTTAAACTCGCTGTTGAAAAAGGAATTCTGAATGTACGGGATTTCGGAGGAAACGGGACAGAGGGAGCATTAGCAAAATTAAAAGCGGCGTCTGAGTCTAAAAAATCAAAAGCGGTAAAAGCAATTGCGGAAAAAACCGGAACGGCTGACAATCTGCTGTATCTGGAACCTTCCAGAGATATTTTCGGTAAATATCTGTAAAGCAGAGCCTGTTTGGGAGCCGATGCCCGGATTGGGAGATTCGGATTCTCCGGAAGGGGATTCCGGTACGGACAGTAATTGTCGAAAGCTGTCGAATATATCGTATGTCTGAGTGTGATGCTTCACAAAACGTAAAACTGCGTTTTTTCAGATAACCGGGAATCGGAATTCGAAAAAAATATTGAAATATCAGTAGTTTCATATATAATAGTAGAGTGATTTGCTGAAACTGAATGATGGTTTCAGTTGTATATACGGAGGTAAGATATGGAAAAGAAAAAGGTCGTACTTGCCTATTCGGGAGGACTTGATACATCAGTTATCCTGACATGGCTGAAAGTAGAATTTGATTATGATGTAATTGCTGTTTGCGTGGACGTAGGACAGGAAGATGACTTTGCTGAAGTTGAAAAGAAAGCTTACGCAACCGGAGCTGCAAAATGCTATATCGTAGATGTTAAGGAAGAATTCATAACAGATTACATTTATCCGACAATGAAAGCCGGCGCTGTTTATGAAAATGATTACCTGCTGGGAACTTCATTTGCAAGACCTCTTATCGCAAAGAAGCTTGTTGAAATAGCTCAGAAGGAAGGCGCTGTTGCGATTGCTCACGGAGCAACAGGAAAAGGAAACGATCAGGTTCGTTTTGAAACAACAGTTCATGCATTAGATCCGTCTCTTAAGATTATCGCACCATGGAGAATGTGGGATCTTCGTTCAAGAGAAGACTGCATCGAATATGCTCAGAAGCATAAAATTCCTATCGCACAGACAAAGGAAAAAATATACAGCCGTGACCAGAACATCTGGCACATCAGCCATGAAGGCGGAAATCTCGAAAACACATGGAATGAACACAAAGCTGATATCCACGTAATGAGTCTTACACCCGAACAGGCTAAGGACGAAGCGACCTTCGTGGAAATCGAATTTGAAAAGGGTATTCCTGTTGCACTGGACGGCAAAAAGGTTGACCCTCTCACATTAATGATAGAGCTCAATAAACTGGGTGCGGAAAACGGTGTGGGAACTATAGATATCGTTGAAAACCGTCTCGTGGGAATGAAGTCCAGAGGCGTTTATGAAACTCCGGGCGGAACAATTCTTTATGCGGCTCATAAAGATCTTGAAAAGCTTATTCTCGACAGAGATACTATGTATCAGAAGAATCTGATGGCACAGAAATATGCCCAGCTCGTATATGACGGACTCTGGTTTACACCGCTCAGAAGAGCGATTGATGCTTTTGTAGATGTTACTCAGGAGAGAGTAACCGGTGTTGTAAAGATGAAGCTGTACAAAGGAAGTGCGGTTCCCGTTGCTTCGAAGTCAAAGTATTCACTCTACAACGAAGAATTTGTTACTTTCGGCGAGGATGATGTTTACAACCAGTCCGATGCGGAAGGTTTCATCAACCTCTTCTCACTTTCATTAAAGATCAGGGCAATCATGGAAGCCGGTCTGGATGAAAACAAATAGTAAAGCAATGAATGCGGGGCGCACCTGTAGTGCGCCCGCTTTTAATATCACGGCGAAACAGGGAGAAATAATATGGCAAAAAAATTATGGGGCGGCAGATTTTCAAAAAAAACAGCTTCTCTTATGGATGAATTCAATGCTTCGATTGAATTTGACAGAAAGCTGTATAAGCATGACATTCTGGGAAGTATGGCTCATGCTAAAATGCTGGCAAAACAGGGGATTCTTTCAGAAGAAGACAGGGATAAAATAGTGACCTGCCTCGGTGAAATCCTGAAGGAAATCGAAGCCGGAGAAATAGAATTTTCAATCGAATTTGAAGATATTCATATGAATATAGAAAGTATTCTGACGGACAGAATCGGAGATGCGGGAAAACGTCTTCATACCGCAAGAAGCAGGAACGACCAGGTAGCGGTAGATATCCGTATGTATCTGAAGGATGAAATTAAGGATATCTTAGAACTGATTGACAGGCTTCAGAATGTAGTAGTTGACGTGGCGGATGCAAATAAAGAAACCGTAATGCCCGGATATACACATCTGCAGAGGGCGCAGCCGGTTACTCTCGCATACTATATGATGGCATATTATCAGATGTTCAAAAGAGATGCCTCGAGATTTGAGGACTGCTATAAGAGAACTGATTGTCTGCCGCTGGGATGCGGAGCCCTGGCGGGAACCACTTATAACACCGACAGACAGTTTCTGGCTGATGAGCTGGGATTTGCATCACTCTGCGAAAACGCTATGGATGCGGTAAGCGACAGGGATTTTGCACTGGAATTCCTCAGCAACTGTTCGATTCTGATGATGCATCTGTCCAGATTCTGCGAGGAAATGGTTGTATGGAGCAGTGCGGAATTTTCATTTGCGGAAATGGACGATGCCTACAGCACCGGCAGCAGCATTATGCCGCAGAAAAAAAATCCTGATATAGCAGAGCTTATTAGAGGAAAAACAGGGCGTACCTACGGCAATATGATTACGCTGTTTACTATTATGAAATCTCTTACTCTGGCATATAATAAGGATATGCAGGAGGACAAGCCGCCGGTTTTCGATTCCGCCGAAACTGTAAAGGCATGCCTGGAGATCTTCACTGATATGCTCAGGACCATGACCTTTAAAAAGGAAAATATGGAAGCTGCGGCGAAGAAGGGCTTTACTAATGCCACCGATGCGGCGGATTATCTTGTATCAAAGGGACTGCCTTTCAGAGAATGTCATGAAATCATAGGAAAAATTGTATTTGAATGTCTGAACAGAGGCATAGCCATAGAGGATCTGTCTCTGACTGAGCTCAGGGAGTTTTCACCGAAATTTGAGGAGGATATTTATGAAAAAATAGATATCAGAAGCTGTATTGCGGCGAAAAAATCCTATGGCTCCACATCTTTTGAAAGTGTGGACACAATGCTGAAAAATGCTAAGGAGGAACTGAAAAAATGAGTATAAATCTGGTGGGAAGAAGCTTTCTGACACTTTTGGATTATTCTAAGGAAGAAATTCTCTACATGCTGGAGGTGGCGGCAAAGCTTAAACAGAAAAAGAAATCAGGCAAAAAAGGCACTCTTCTGGAAGGGAAAAACCTGGTGATGCTTTTTGAAAAGACCTCAACAAGAACCCGTTCATCCTTTGAAGTAGGTATGCAGGATGAGGGAGGTCATGCAACTTTTCTGGGAATGGCAGACAGTCAGTTCGGAAAAAAGGAGAGCGTGGAGGACAGTGCAAAGGTTTTCGGACGGATTTATGACGGTATAGAATTCCGGGGGTTCAAACAGGAGACTGTTGAAGCTCTTGCGAAGTACTCCGGTATTCCTGTTTTTAACGGACTTACGGATTTCGACCATCCGACTCAGGCACTGGCGGATTTTCTTACAATGAAAGAACACATCAATAAGCCCTACGAAGACATGAAACTCGTTTTTGTCGGAGACGGCAGAAATAATGTTGCAAACTGTCTGATTATCTGTGCGGCAAAGCTGGGGACTGACTTCTCGATTCTCGCCCCGAAGGAGCTTTATACAGACGAGGCTCTGCTGGAACAGGTTATGGGTTACGCTAAGGAATCCGGTTCGAAGATTACCGTTACTTCGGATTTTGAAGAGGCACTTAAGGGTGCGGATGCAGTATATACCGATATCTGGGTGTCCATGGGTGAGGAAGCTCTTCTGGAAGAAAGAGTCAGACTGCTTACACCATATAAAGTTACAAGGGAAATGCTGGATATGACAGGAAACAGCGATGTTATTTTCCTTCATTGTCTGCCTTCCTTCCATGATATGGAAACGGGATTTGCGCGCAAGGCCAGAGACGAGTTCGGCGTGGATATCTGTGAAGTGACTGACGAAGTGTTCAGAAGCAGCAATTCAGTTGTTTTTGACGAGGCTGAAAACAGACTGCATACAATCAAGGCGGTTCTTGTAACTCATCTGGCAGGTTTCAGAGAGGAATAGTAAAACAGGGAGCGGAGATGCCGGGCCGGGAGCCGGACGAACTGATTTCAGAAACAGTTTTGGCAATGAAAACAAGCTGTGATTAGCGAAAGAGACGTATGTGACAGTACGTTTCTTTTTTGGATTTACGTATAAAATTCCATTGTTACAGGATAAATATAACCTGCCGTCAGATATAAGTTGTAGAAATCGTCTCCGCATTATGATATCATGAGAGAAAGATTGATATGAAGAATCCGGTATGGGGGTAGAAAGAATGGGAACGTATTTTAATCCGGGAAACAGGAGTTATATGCAGGCTGTCGGAAGCAGAATTTATGTGGATAAAACAGGGATGCTGGAATACCTTAATAAGCTGATAAATTCAGAGGAAAAATGTGTGGCATTGAGTCATGCCCGCAGGTTCGGAAAATCCCAGGCTGCGGGTATGATTGATGCGTATTACAGCCTCGGAAGTGATTCAAAGGAGATTTTTTCAAAGTTAGAAATATCAAAAGCACCGGATTTTGAGGAACATCTGAATAAGTATAACGTGATTCATCTGGATATATCTTCTGTTGCGGATTTTCATAAGGAAGATCTGGTGGAAGAAATCGAAAAAAGACTGAAGGAAGAGTTTCTTGAGGTTTATGGAAATGAGCTTAACTATGCAAAGGATTCTTATCTTCTGATTAATGATATTTATAAAAAGTCGAAAATACCTTTCATTATTATCATCGACGAATGGGACTGTGTGGTGAGAAACCACTCAGACAGGTCCGATCTTGTGCATAAATATCTGCAGTTTCTCCACTCGCTATTCAAAAGCGAGGAATCCAAAAGCTTTCTGGCGCTTGCATATATCACGGGGATTCTGCCGATAAAGAAAATCAGGGATGAATCCGCACTTAACAATTTTTTGGAATATACAATGGTTAATTCCTATGAGCTGACTCCTTATTTCGGCTTTACGGAGGATGAGGTAAAAGAGCTTTGTAAAAGCTATGAGATGAACTTTGAATCTGTTAAGGAATGGTACAACGGATACCTTATTAACGGGCAGCATATGTATAATCCGAATTCGGTGTATATGGCAATGATCAGAAAAAAACTTGAATCCTACTGGAAAAACACATCATCTTTTGATACGATCAATGATTTCATTACCCTGAATTATGACGGACTGAAAGAAGATGTTTTCAGGATGCTGTCGGGAAAAAAAGTACCGGTGAATGTAAACGGATTTAAAAACGATTTGAGCGTAATAAATTCGAAGGACGATGCCCTTACTGCGCTGATTCATCTGGGTTATCTGGGATATGATGAAGAGCGCGGGACGGCATATATTCCGAACTTTGAGGTAAGTATGGCTTTTCAGGCTGCTCTGGCAACAGGAAATTGGAAAGACATAACGAAGACAATATCAAGATGCGAGGAGCTGCTGTGGGCAACAATTGACGGTGAAGAGGAAAAGGTTGCTGAGCTTCTGGAGCTTGCTCATGAGACCTATACCTCTGTTCTGAAATATAACGATGAGAATTCTCTGAGCTGTGCGATAACAATGGCTTACTTCACTGCCCCGGCGTACTATACGATAATCCGGGAGCTGCCGGCGGGAAAAGGCTTTGCAGACTTTGCGTTTATACCGAGACGGGAGGCGGGAAGCCGCCCTGCGATGATAATAGAGCTGAAATGGGATGAGTCTGCGGACACCGCAATCCGTCAGATAAAAGAAAAGAGATACGGCGGAGCCCTGAGCGGGTATGAAAAAGAAATCCTTTTAGCGGGAATCAGTTACGATAAGGAAAGCAAAAAGCATAAGTGCGTGATTGAAGTTTTGAAAAATGCAGATTGACGTGTCAAAGGGGACGGTTCTCGTTGACACATGAGCGAACAGTGGTTTTTATTTTTGCAGATATAAAAGGACATAGCGAAACAGCAACAACACTGGTACCTGTCGCCAACATAACCCGTGCGAAAACGGCAACAATAATTCAAAGATACTGTACGACAATTGAATAAAAACAGTGAGAAAGATGCTGTGTAATTTAAACCGCCGTCTCCGGAGCTGCCGGGACGGCGATAGATTTATATTTTCAATTCAACGGTAAACAGAATCCGGTCTGCGGTCTGCATTTCGGCGGAAACTGAACCGTTGTGTAGTTCGGCAATCCGGTAGGCCATTGAAAGACCGATGCCGAAGCCGCGATTATCTGAGGACCTGGAAGAATCCAGCTGGTAAAATCTGTCAAAAATTCTCGAAAGCTTATCTTTCGGAATATTTTCGGAGGGGTTACTGATTTTAATCAGAACTCCCCGGTAAGTGCTTTTCAGTCCTATTTGAATTTCTCCGGGTGCCGAGGAATGTCTCACAGCATTGTCAATCAATATGGAGAAAAGCTGACGTATCAGGTATTCATCACCGCGATATTTTATGTCATCCATTATGTCACAGATTATTGAGTATGAGTTTTGAACGGCAATATCCGAAAATGACTCTACTATCTCGGTGAGAGCTGAGCTGATATTGAATTCAGCTTTTGAAAAGGGCGGATTCTCTTCGTCAAGACGGGAGAGGGACACCAGAGAAATCACAAGGGAATTCATCTTCTCGGTCTGTGCATCAATTTTATTCAGCCATTTGTCGGAGGGCATGTCCATTTTCAAAACGGAGGTGCAGGTACGGATTACCGTGAGCGGAGTTTTCAGCTCATGGCTTGCATCCGTGATAAACTGCTTCTGACGTTCGATATTGTTGACGATGGGCCTGATTGCCTTCAGCGAAAAAAGATGTACTATTATATACACCAGAGCAATACAACCTATAATGGTAAAGAGAGTCAGGAAAGCCAGATCCCGAATTTCGGCAAGTTCACTGCTGCAGTCCAGAAATATTGCCATGAACCGGTCTTCCGAATGTTTAATTACATAGTATTTATATCCGTTATAGTATCCCATGCCTTCCTTTTCCTTAAGTGCTTTATTTACATACGTCTGGATTTCGTTCTCCGATACGGAAGCAATACTTGACAGATCAGAATTAAAAAGCTCTCCTTCGGAATTATAACGGATAATGAAAAATCTGGTCATATGAGGTGTTTCCATATTGTAATTTTTTGGAAAAGAAGCCTTGGGGATGTCTGCCGGAGGGGCAGGAAGGGTTCCCTGATTAGTGTATATCAGCTCCAGCATATCACTGTTTGTGCTGTCAACCGAAATGAAATTTGCTATGTTCAGAATAAGCCCCAGCAGTATCAGAACCGCGGAAACTGAAATCATTGTTATTCTGATGAACTTTTTCTGAAGTCTCTTAATCATCTGACACCTCCAGAACATATCCCAGTCCACGCTTTGCGTGAATACCGACTTTTGATTCTATGGAATTGAGTTTTTTCCTTAAATTAGAAATATGAACCCATACTACGTTTATTTCCGAATCGGAATTCCATCCCCAGATTCTCTCCATTATTCTATCTGCCGACATGACAATATCCGGAGTACGCATAAAAAGCTCAATGAGCTGAAATTCTTTTCCCACCAGTCTCAGACTTTTATCTCCGCAGGTAATTATCCCGCTCATGCAATCAAGAGAAAGATCGTTATAGGTAAGAGCTGAGGGCTTGTATTCACAGCTTCTGCGAAGCAGAGCCCGCACTCTGGAAAGAAGCTCATCGGGAGAAAACGGCTTGGGAAGATAATCGTCGGCTCCGGAGTCATAACCGAGTATTCGATCATCTTTCTGAGTTTTTGCTGTAAGCATCATTATTGGTACTGAGATACCGTCTTCCCTGAGCTTTTTCAGCACTTCAATTCCGTCCATAACAGGCATCATAATATCCAGGATTATTCCGTCAAACTCTCCCGTTGAAGCGTAATCGTAGGCATCCCTGCCGTTATTCACGGTTTCCACAGTGTAATTGTTTTTTTCGAAAAAGACTGTCAGTGCCTCGGCCAGATCACGTTCATCTTCGGCTATAAGAAGTTTCATAGAGTTCACCTCGATTTCTGATAAAACATACTGAAAACTGAGCATTACATTTCAGTGATTACATATTATTATACAAAATAAGAAGCAGCTTTTGCAAAATAATTTACCTGCAAATTATAAATCCGGTAATTAAATCACCCCAGGCAGGTATTAATACAATAGTCTGCCTGAGGTGTATAAAAATGAAAAAGAAAAGCGGGTTACAAAGCAGCCTTTTCTGGAATATGACCGCAGGAAATAGTAAGATTGCCATTTCTGCAACGAATCTCGTCCAGGAATGCCTTGGATACGGAATCGTTTTTGACGGTGATATGATAAACCAGTTCATACAGAGTGCCCATGTTTGTTGTTTTGACTCTGACCAAATCTGAATTATATGTGTACTTTCTGAAAATATCATCGAAGATTCCGTCATAATCTAAATTCTCGGGAATCGTAATTTTGAGCTCTCGTTTGGACCTGTCAGCTTTTCCGAAGCTGGTAAGATTCAGAATCATCAGATAAACAGCTATAATAATGAAGAAAAATACAGCCAGTACCACATAGCCCATGCCGCAGGCGAGACCTATTGTCATCGAAAGAAAAATCATGACTATTTCTCTTGCACTTCCCGCAGCTGAACGGAACCTGATAAGGCTGAAGGCTCCGGCAACTGCAACTCCGGCACCTATGTTTCCGTTAACCAGCATGATAACCATCTGAACCACGGCCGGAAGGACAGCTATGGTCAGTGCAAAGCTCTGAGAAGCCTTATTTTTGAACATGCCGATAAATGCCGTGCACAGACCGAGAATTATTGAAACCCCGGTACAGATCAGAAATGTATCAAGAGTAATGCTTTCTTTTAATATTGAATTAAGCAATGTAGAATTCCTCCTTGAGATAGGATGTACTGTTAATAAGATGTTTTTTATAGCAGTCCCCGTATTTTGAATACGAGGTGGGAAATGCGCCCGCGATGCTCAGCATATGGCTCAGCCAGAGAGGAGCGGCGCCCGGGATTTTGATTTCCATAAGTATCTGATTATTATCCATAATGGGAAATCCGTAATTTCCGTGCCTCAGATCCAGCTCTTCGGTTCTCCATTTCAAATCCGAGTCAAACGTGATTCTGAGCTGCGGATCCTCGATTCCGGCAAAAGCCTGCCGGCTGTAACCGATAAATACACGCGGTTCCGAGTTGTATTTTTTCTGAAACCATTCTATTTCTCTGCCAATCTGATTCCCCGGCGAGAAATTATTATTCCCGGCGAGATATTCGGAAACCTGCGCTGCTTTCATATTAATCCGTCTTTTGTAGACGACGCCGCAGCATTTCTTTTTAATTTCAACGAAAACTTTATCATTGTCTTCGGGAACCCCGTAGCTCCTTACACGAAGCTTTTCCTTATAATCCGGTTTTTCGATGGAAGCCCTGATTAAAGCCCAATCCGGAGTGTCATAATATATGTTACTGATAGAATATTTACCGTACTCATCACTAATCATATGAGCTTTTATTTCTCTGATAATATAGTTATATTGAGAATCTGTGATCAGATATTTTTTCTCATGACGCTCAAAACTGTATTGCGTTGCCATAAGCTTACCCCCTTGATAAGAACATAATATTTCTGAATCCTTAAAACTACCTAAAGTCAGATAAATAAATAAAAAAAGAGGTTTTAGGTTAATTTTAAGAACAAAGTGTAGAGTGTTATAATCGTGTGGAAATAATAATGAAACAAATCGTTATCATGAAAAGAAGCACGAATGTTTAATCTGAGGGCCGGAGTAAGGAGGTTTGATGTATGAGAATAATTAATCTGAAAAGTATTGCGGCTGTAATGCTGTCTCTACTGCTGATATTCGTGATTACTGTGCAGTGCCGGGTGGTGCAGGCAGCTCAGGAATACGAAAAAGACGGAGCAACATTATTTAAATTTACAGACCGGGATATTAATTGTACAGACGGAAACTATACCGATTATGAAATTGACGGGACGGATTTAAAAATTACGGGTTCCGGTACATATGTTCTGTCCGGAAGCTGCGTAGACGGATCTGTAACGGTTAAAAAAGGAACCACCGGTGTGGTACTGGTTCTTAACGGGCTGACGCTGAACGGCAGCGATACGGCGGCAATTTCATGCAATAAAAGCAGCGGTGTCGAAATTGTTGCGGCTACGGGAACCGTAAACACACTTAAGGATTCGGAAAAGAATAACGATGAAGCTTATCCGGACAACGAACTCGCGGAAAATGCGGTACTTAAATGTAAAGACGGATCAAATGTTACTGTTTCCGGAGGGGGAAAAATCATTATTGAGGCTTTAGCCAAAAACGGGATAAAATCCGGTGCGACTACCGATGAAGAAGGCACAGCCTCTTTTACAATCAGAGATGCGTCTGTCAGTATTACAAATGGTGTTAATGATGCAATAAATGCGGAACAGGAGCTGAATATTGAAAGCGGAAGTCTTACCGTAAATGCCGGAGATGATGCCGTTCACTGCGACAATACATTGAATATCGGAAAAAACGGTGGCAGTGGACCTGAGATTAATATTGAAAACTGCTATGAAGGCCTTGAAGGTTCTATTGTAAATATTTATTCCGGAGATATTAATATTAATGCTTCTGATGATGGGATTAATGCTGCAAATTCCGATTTAAAGGGAAATAATTTTGAGATAAATGTCTGTGGAGGAAATATTTATATTATAGCGCAGGGCGACGGGCTGGATTCCAACGGTGATCTCAATATCACGGGAGGAAGAATCGAGATATATTCCGCTTCATCAGGTGCGGATGAGCCTCTGGATGCCGATGGTGTGGTAAGCCTGTCAGGGGGAACCGTACTGGCGGCAGGAGCTTACGGTATGGGAATAAACATTAATGCAGCTGTTCCTTATGTAATGTTCGGAAACAGCAGCTCTTCATTCGGATCGGACGGCGGAAATTTTGATTTCGGTAATATTCCGGATGACTTCGACCCGTCAGTAATGCAGCAGCCTGAAAGCTTTGACCCGTCAGTAATGCGTCAGCCTGAAAACTTCGACCCGTCAACGATGCGTCAGACTGAAGGTGCGCCGGGTGAAAGACCGGAAAGCGGCAGAATACAGGGCGAACAGAATAATAACCGGGGCGGAAAGATGACTGCGGGAAATGAGAGGCAGGCTTCGGAAGCAATTCTTATAGAAGGAGAAACCTTCTATATAAAGGATAAAAACGGCAGTAAAATATTTGAATCGAAGGCCGGGAAAAATGCAACCTATGTACTGCTTGCTTCGGGGGAAATGAAGGACGGAGAGGATTATACTCTTTACAGTGTATCAAAGGAGGTCGGAACCTGTACTGCCGCAACAGGAGAAAAAAATGATAACAGGTTCAGCAGGACGGATTTTCAGAACAGCAGCGGCAAAAAAAGTAAATTCACAGATGTAAAAAGTGACGCATGGTACAGCGAGGCAGTAGATTTCGTATCGGGCAGAAATATTATGAACGGAGTGGATGATAATACTTTCAATCCTTCCGGAACAGTTACCAGAGGAATGCTTGCGACTCTGGTTTACAGACTTGAGGGAAGCCCTGAAGTGACAGTCAGCAACAGCTTCAGTGATGTTAAATCCGGAGCATATTATGAAAAAGCTGTGAGCTGGGCATCGGCAAAGGGCATAGTGACAGGCGTAGACAGCAGCAGCTTTTCACCGGACTCACCGGTCACCAGAGAACAGATGGCAACGATACTTTACAGATATGCTAAATATAAAGGCTATGATTGTGAGGCGGGAACGGCGAATCTGAAAGGCTTCGGAGATTACAGTAAGATTTCTTCATATGCGGTTGACGCCATGAGCTGGGCAAAAGAAAAAGGGCTGATAACAGGTGTTACAGACAGTACAATAGATCCGAAGGGCAGTACTACGAGAAGTCAGGCGGCTGTGATATTGCAGAGATTCTGTGAAAAGAATAACGTAGAATGACAGAGTAAAACAAACAGGTAAATAACTGACGTTTCAAAGCACAGTTCTGTTATCTGTATGCATAATGTGTTCTGAATAGAAGGACAGTGAACAGTAACAGCTGCGTCAGAAAAAGGTCAGAAAAATAACAATAATCCGGCACTTTACGTTGACAAGAGTATATCATAGTGATATACTATCAAAGGCGTTTTAAGCGCCGGGTTTTTCTATGCTTAAAACACAGCAGTGTTTTAATATATTTTCTACGGCATTTGCGGTAGATTCCTGAAAAAGGAATAAAACAAATTGAGGAGGTGAAACCTAAGAATGCCTACAATTAATCAGTTAGTAAGACATGGCAGACAACAGGTTGCAACAAAGTCCACAGCTCCGGCTCTTCTTAAAGGATTCAACACATTAAGAAGAAAGCCTACAGATGCTAATTCTCCACAGAAGAGAGGAGTATGCACAGCTGTAAAAACAGTTACTCCAAAGAAACCTAATTCAGCTTTAAGAAAGGTTGCAAGAGTAAGACTTACAAACGGAATCGAAGTAACAGCTTATATCCCGGGCGTTGGTCATAACTTACAGGAGCACAGTGTCGTTTTAATCAGAGGCGGCAGAGTTAAGGACTTACCTGGTGTAAGATACCATATCGTAAGAGGTACACTGGATACAGCCGGCGTTGCAAACAGAAAGCAGGCTCGTTCCAAGTACGGTGCTAAAAGAGGTAAGAAAAAATAAAAAACGGTGTTAACAGCGCCCTTTATTCTCAATTTGTTTAATTAAGATAAAAGGATTGATATAGATTATTACTTATATCAGCGCGCACGAGGCGAAAGGCTTCGAGTACCGAAAGCAAGACTGTATGACATTTGAATTTGCCGGTCATGCAGAGTAATCCTTCGCAGGACGGAGGGTGAAGTAAGTTGTGCAATTCAAAAAATCTAAAAGAAAGAATTTGCGCAGACATCCGGATAATCCGGAATGTCAGGCAAGGAGGGAAGAGACGTGCCAAGAAAAGGAAGAGTTCCAAAGAGAGAGGTTCTGCCTGATCCTGTATATGGAAATGTTGTTGTAGCTAAGCTTATCAATAACATTATGCTTGATGGTAAAAAAGGTGTGGCACAGCGTATCGTATACGATGCTTTCAAGATGATTGAAACACAGACAGGAAACGATCCTGTAGAAGTATTCGAAAAAGCTATGAACAACATCATGCCGGTTTTAGAAGTTAAAGCAAGACGTGTAGGTGGTGCAAACTATCAGGTACCGGTTGAAGTAAGAGCAGACAGACGTCAGACATTAGGCCTCAGATGGCTCACAAAATACACAAGAGCAAGAAGTGAAAAATATATGTATGAGAGACTTGCCAAAGAAATCATGGATGCTGCCAACGAAACAGGCGCATCTGTAAAGAAAAAGGAAGATACTCATAAGATGGCTGAAGCGAATAAAGCATTTGCTCACTTCAGATGGTAGTTTCACTGAATCATTAAAGTTGCAGAAAGGAGGAAATAAGTATGGCTCGACAATTTCCATTGGAAAAAACCAGAAATATAGGTATTATGGCACATATTGATGCCGGTAAGACAACAACAACGGAGAGAATTCTCTTCTATACAGGAAGAACCCATAAGCTGGGTGAAACTCATGAAGGCGCTGCTACCATGGACTGGATGGAGCAGGAGCAGGAGAGAGGCATAACTATCACCTCTGCTGCTACTACGGCTCAGTGGAGGAATACAAGAATCAACATCATCGATACCCCGGGTCACGTGGATTTTACAGTAGAAGTCGAAAGATCGTTAAGAGTTCTTGACGGTGCCGTGGCTGTATTCTGCGCGAAGGGCGGTGTGGAACCGCAGTCCGAAACCGTATGGCGTCAGGCTGAAAAGTATGGTGTGCCGAGAATGGCTTTTGTAAATAAGATGGATATCATGGGTGCCGATTTTGAGCATGTAGTGGGGATGATGAAAGACCGTTTAAAGGCCAATGCAATTCCTATTCAGCTTCCGATCGGTAAGGAGAATGATTTTACGGGAATTATTGACCTTATCAGAATGAATGCTCTGATTTACAAAGATGACCTCGGAAAAGAGATCGATGTTGTTGAAATTCCGGAAGATATGAAAGACATGGCGGATGAATACAGATATCAGCTTATTGAAGCTGTTGCCGAAACGGATGAAGATCTGCTGGTAAAATATCTTGACGGTGAAGAATTAACAGAAGCAGAAATCAAAGAAGCAATCAGAAATACCACAATAGCAAACAAGATGGTACCTGTATGCTGCGGTTCTGCATACAGAAATAAAGGTGTTCAGCTCTTACTTGATGCGATCGTAGACTTTATGCCGTCGCCGGTTGACGTAGCAGCAATAAAGGGATTCCTGCCCAATTCAGAGGAAGAAGAAGAAAGACCTGCGGACGACAAAGGTCCATTTGCGGCTCTCGCATTTAAAGTAATGGCAGATCCGTTTGTAGGAAAGCTGGTGTTCTTCAGAGTTTATTCGGGGACACTGGATGCAGGCTCCTATGTATATAATTCCGTTAAGGGAAGAAAAGAAAGAATCGGAAGAATTCTTCAGATGCATGCGAACAGAAGGGAAGAAATCGATAAGGTTTATTCGGGAGACATCGCTGCGGCAGTAGGTCTTAAGGATACTACAACAGGCGATACTCTCTGTGATGAAAAGCACGAGATTATTCTTGAATCCATGGAATTCCCTGATCCTGTAATTGACATTGCAATTGAGCCTAAGACAAAGGCAGGACAGGAAAAGATGGGCATTGCTCTGGCAAAGCTTGCGGAAGAAGATCCTACATTCCGTACTCATACCGATGAGGAAACAGGACAGACAATCATTTCAGGTATGGGAGAACTTCATCTTGAAATTATCGTAGACAGATTACTGCGGGAGTTCAAGGTTGAGGCAAATGTCGGCAAGCCGAGAGTTTCATACAAAGAAAGTCTTACAGCTCCGGCTGATGTTGATTATAAGTATGCCAAGCAGTCCGGCGGACGTGGCCAGTATGGTCATGTTAAGATTAAGGTTACTCCTAATGAACCGGGCGCAGGCTATGAGTTTATTAATTCCGTAGTCGGAGGAGCAGTTCCTAAGGAATATATTCCTAAGGTTGACGAGGGTATCAGAGAAGCAATGCTTAACGGACCTCTCGGAGGATATCAGGTAGTGGATGTCAGGGTTGAGTTATATGACGGTTCTTATCATGAAGTTGACTCATCCGAAATGGCGTTTAAGATTGCCGGCTCCATGGCCTTCCGTGAAGCTGCCAAAAAGGCAAAGCCTGTAATGCTTGAACCGATATTCAAAATCGAAGTAACCGTGCCCGAAGAATATATGGGTGACGTAATCGGAGATATAAATTCAAGAAGAGGCAGAATCGAAGGTCTCGATTCCACAGCCGGTGCACAGATTGTAAGGGGTTATGTTCCTCTTGCAGAGATGTTCGGATATGCGACAGACCTCAGATCCAAGACTCAGGGACGTGGTGTATACACCATGCAGTTCCACCACTTTGATAAGCTTCCCGAAAGCATCAGAGAAAAAATGGAAAAATAATTAATATAAGCATAATTGTTTATGAAAGGATGAACAAAAATGGC
>DCHZ01000006.1 GCA_002315385.1 Firmicutes bacterium UBA1739
AATCAAAGAACATACACCACAGAATTTAAGCGCGATGCACTCAAGTATCTTGAAGAACATCCGGAACTTTCTGTAAAAGAAGCATTATAGTTGGAAAGACAGTGTTTACGAAAATTTAGGTTTATAACCTCACATACCATTTCGGTACTTGAGCATAAGAAACGACCACACAGGAGTATTCCTACTCTTGCATGGTCGTTATTTCTTTTGTAACCGCTTGAAGGCGTCACTCAGAAACAGTTTTTCTTACAATCCCTAAGTGAAGGCTTCTTTTCGGCCCCTTTTACTATTTAAGATTGTTTTGTGGAATCTGTGCTTTTCGCCGGATTTTCGGGATTGTCTGTATTGCTTTCGGGTGACCTTTTTCGGGTGAATATAATCAGGATCATTCCTAAAATTAAAAGAACAACCTGAGCTGCCGGCGTTGATATCCATACACCCCAAAGGTTAAACAGCTTCGGCAGAATGATTAACAGGGCCGGCATAAGCAGAAGCCCTTCGGAATAAATCATAACGGTTGACGGGAAAGGCCTGTTTATTGCATAAAGATAGTCTGCGGTAGTTCTGGAAAATCCGTATAACGGCATTGCCGCGGCAAGGAGCGGAAGAGCCTGAAGCATGATAGTCATAGTCTCAGAGCCCAGATTAAACATATAGCCTATTTTACCTGAGAAACAAATAAGTATGATCGCACCCAGAACGCCTATACCGATATTAATAGAGAAAGTGAGCCTTGCGGCTTTTCTGACATTTATTCTGTTGCCTGCGCCTGTATTGTAGCTTAATATAGGCTGAGAACCTTCGCTGACACCCTGAACCAGAAGCTGGATAACAGACAGCAGATATGCAATAGCCGAATATGCTGCCACCGCACAGTCACCGCCCAGACGAATCGCCTGGAAATTGATGAGCAGAATTGAAACTGAAGGAAGTATCGTCAGCCCGAAGGGAGAAATTCCTATTTTGAGAATATGCTTTACCAGACCGCCTTTAAGCTTCATATAAGAAACAGGGAAGCGATTGTTTCTGTCAATAAAATAAACAGGAAGCATAAGCATGGCAAAGCCTTCACCGATAATCGTTGCCCAGGCTGCTCCGCTTACTCCCATGCCGAGTTTCATGACAAAAAGCCAGTCGAGGACTATGTTTATTACACAGCTGGTCACAATGGCAGCCATGGCCATGACAGGCTTTCCGGAGCTTCTGAGAATGGGAAGAATTCCGCAGCCGAAAATCTGACAGGTCGCACCGATGGCAAGGGTCCGGAGATAAGTTAAGGAATATTCATAAGTGATACCTTCGGCACCGAAAAGCCTCATAAGTACGGGGGCGAAAAAAAACAAGGCCGCGGTAATAAGCACACAGGCGATAATAAGCATGGTTAAGCAGTTTGCAACAGAATGCCGGACGTCATCCGGTTTTTCTTTTCCACGGAAAATGCTGCTTACCACACTTCCGCCCATGCCGAGACCTGTTCCCACCGCATATGTTACAGAAGCCACGGGCCAGGCAATGTTTATGGCGGCCAGTCCCAAATCTCCTACGCTTTGCCCGATAAAAAGACCGTCAACAATTGAGTAAAGTCCGGACAGTGTAAAAGATATCATTGATGGAATAATATATTTAAAATAGTTTTTGTAAAACATAACAAATCCCTGCTTAATAGAATGATTTTTGCTTGTATTCGCCGCGATGCGGTGCATTTTACCGCTGACGCGTGTTTTTAAGTATATCATTAATAAAATGTTATATCAATGATAAATTAACACCCATGATTTGGTAATGATGATAAAGGTGCTTGTGATTAATTATCGATTTCAGGTATCCTTCAATGCTCATTCAGTTATACAGGTGTTTTAAATTCGGAGCCTGCATTTGGAAGCACATTGAGATTTGGTTAATACAGATTGTGAACAGTATCTGTTTTTTTGAGGTTGAGTCTTGAGAATTCGTTATTTTTTTGATATAATTTTGTTTTAATAAAATTCTGCATGTCGAATAATAATTATCATCAGGTATCATATGCCGGATGTTGAATACACGAAGGGCGTAACCGGCAGGCAGGAGAAATACTGTTAGGTTGGGAGAGAGAAATGTTTGGATTTATCGACGACGAAAAGATACCTGAGGATCCTGCCAGAATGAATGAGATTGTGCTGGCATATGTGGGAGATTGCGTTTATGAGCTGTATGTAAGGAATGCTTCGGTGGGCACCGGAGAACCCAGGGTGAATAAGCTGAACAGAATGTCTTCTTTGAAATCCAGAGCATCCTATCAGGCTGAGGCAATAAAAAAGATAGAACCGGATCTTGATAAAACAGAGGCCGGTGTTGTGAGGCGTGCGAGAAATAAGAAAATTACGTCGAAACCCAGAAATGCAGAACCCATGGACTATAAATCGGCCACAGCATTTGAAGCGCTGGTGGGATATCTTTATCTGACCGGAAATAATGAAAGAATGGAGCATATAATAGGTCTCGCATTTGAGGAATCGGAGAAGGAAGAGGAAAGGAAGGACGAGAAATGAGTAAGGCTGATGTGTTATTTAAAAAAATGTGCGGAAACATAATAGAACAGGGTTTTTCATCAGAAGGTCAGATTGTAAGACCGAAATGGGAAGACGGCAGTCCGGCTCATACAGTAAAACAGTTCGGAGTGGTAAACAGATATGATCTTTCCGAAGAATTTCCGGCTCTCACTCTCAGACCTACTGCGATAAAATCCGCTTTTGACGAAATTCTCTGGATCTGGCAGAAGAAATCCAACGCGGTAAAGGATTTAAACAGTCATATCTGGGATGAATGGGCTGGACAGGACGGAACAATAGGAAAAGCTTACGGATATCAGCTTGGGAAAAAATACAGATTCGCTCAGGGCATCATGGATCAGGTGGACAATGTGCTGTGGCAGTTAAAAAACATGCCTTACAGCAGAAGAATAATGACCAATATATATAATTTTGACGATCTTTCGGAAATGAATCTTGAACCCTGTGCGTACAGTATGACTTTCAATGTGGTGGGAAACCGCCTTAACGGGATACTTAACCAGCGTTCTCAGGATATTCTGGTTGCCAACAACTGGAATGTGGTGCAGTATTCGCTGTTGCTTATGATGTTCGCTCAGGTCTGCGGATTTGAAGCGGGAGAACTGGTTCACGTAATTGCGGATGCTCATATTTATGACAGACATATTCCCATAGTGAAAGAACTGATCGAAAGACCTGAATTTGACGCACCTAAAGTAAGGCTTAATCCGGATGTGAAGGATTTTTATGAATTCACTGTTTCGGATCTGACGGTGGAGGATTATAATACAAATCCTCAGATAAAAAATATTCCGGTAGCCGTATAATCAGACAGAAATGACTGAAGCTGCCGGTTCGACGGACAGCAATCAGCCTGTCGGAACGGTTTTTCTATGAGGGCGTAATAACATGCAGCGGATATCGGGAATACAGAAAAGAATACTGTTTCGGATAATTAATAATAAAGGAAAGGAAAATGCCGCACCGCGGACTTAACGAAGCCGGGCGGCTGATAATAAACATGGATGTAAAGGATAAAATAGAAAATGCGGCAAAAATGCTGGAAAACAATTATAAAACCCAGGGTCTGTTTGAAGCGGGAATAGGTGAAAAAATGCCTAAGCGCTCTGCGATAATTGAGATACTTGACGAGCTCAGAAGGATTATGTTTCCGGGATATTTCGGTAATGAAAATACCGCTTATGTAAAGCTGGGAAATTTTGCGGGAAACACACTGGCGGGAATTTATGAAAAACTGTTTAAACAGATTCGAATCGCTCTTATGTTCAAAAATCGCGGAACGGAAATGACGGGTGTTGAAGAAAAAGCCGAAGAACTTGCTTTGAAGTTTGTGGAAGAGATTCCGGAAATACAGAAAATGATATTCAAGGATGTGGAAGCTGAGCTGAGGGGAGACCCGGCAGCCGGAAGCCTGGAAGAAATAATTTTTTCCTATCCGGGAATATATGCAATAACAATATACAGAATTGCTCATATCTTATACAGGCTGGAAGTTCCGTTTATTCCGAGAATTATGACTGAGCATGCCCACAGTAAGACCGGAATTGACATCAATCCGGGGGCTGTAATCGGTGAGTATTTTTTCATTGACCATGGAACCGGTATCGTAATAGGAGAAACCACCGAAATAGGAAACAATGTAAAAATTTACCAGGGAGTAACTCTCGGAGCTCTGTCTACAATGAAAGGTCAGGCCTTATCCGGAGTTAAAAGGCATCCCACCATTGAGGATAATGTTGTAATATATGCAAATACAACTATATTGGGCGGAAATACGGTAATCGGAAAAAATGCTGTGGTGGCCGGAAATACTTTCGTTACCGAGTCAATACCGGCCAATGCTAAGGTTTCGGCATACGTTCCGGAGCTGCAGATGAAAATACAGTCTAAATAAGGATGCAGGGTCCGGATTATTCAGGGAGGAACAATAATGGCGGAAATTAATCTGATTGTTGCTGTGGACAGTAACTGGGGAATAGGTAGAGATAACCATCTGCTTTTCAGCATTCCGGATGACATGAAATATTTCAGGAAGATGACTCTGGGATCCGTTGTCATCTCCGGCAGAAATAATCTGCTTTCGTTTCCGGGAGGAAAGCCTCTCCCCAAAAGAAGGAATATTATTCTGTCGGGAACTCTGGAAAAATCAGATGATTATGAGATTGCCCGGAATATTGACGAATTATTTGATATTCTGGAAAAGACTGACGCAGCCGGCGGTATATTTGTTATCGGAGGTGCCGAGGTTTATAGGCAGCTTATGCCGTATTGCCATTACGCATATATTACCAAAATGTACAGAGATTTTGACGGAGACTGTTTCTTCCCGAATCTGGATGAGCTGTCATCGTGGGAGTTGACTGATAACGGAGAAGAGCTGGACTATGAGGGATTGAAATACAGGTTTACGAAATATGAAAACAGAAATCCCCAATGCCGGGCACGAAAATAACCGGTGAAATGAGCACCTGGGGAGTTTTGCTGCGGAAGCACGGTGGAATTATTAGGATTACAGAAACGTTGAAATGAATTTCGGAGGGAATATGCAGGTAGAGTTAATAATAGGAAGAAACCCGATTACAGAAGCTATTAAAAGCGGAAGAACCGTGGAAAAGCTGATGGTATCAAAAGGCTCTGAAAAGAGCCTGTCTCAGATAATAGCTATGGCTAAGGATAAAGGGATACCCGTATATTATAATGACAAAAGCAGAATGGACAAGATATCCGGAGGCGGGGCACATCAGGGTGTTGCGGCATATGTGAGCAGCTACGAATACTGTGAAGTGGAAGACATGCTGAAATATGCCGACGAAAAAGGCGAGGATCCGTTTCTGATTATTCTGGACGGGCTGGAAGATCCTCACAATCTGGGAGCAATCATCAGGTCGGCAGACGGAGCGGGAGCCCACGGAGTAATTATTCCCAAACGCAGGGCAGTGGGTATTACCGGTGTGGTGGCAAAGGCTTCGGCAGGAGCGGTAGAATATGCCAATGTGGCCCGAGTATCCAATATTGTTCAGACCATCGAAAAGCTGAAAAAGGAAGGCTTCTGGATTGCGGCTGTGGATATGAGTAATACTCCGTATTATGAAAGCAATCTGACGGGAAAAATAGCTGTGGTGATCGGAAATGAAGGAGAAGGCATCAGTAAGCTTGTCAAAGAAAACTGCGATTTTACGGTAAGTATGCCGATGAAGGGTTCGGTGCAGTCACTCAATGCGTCTAATGCGGCTGCAATTGTAATGTATGAAGTGGTGAGACAGAGGGTTGCCGCGAAAAATAACAAGTGACAGACATTCGGGGATAAGCATATTTCAGAAAAAAGCAGCAGTGAACAGATTTAACTTTTACAATCAGGATAATTGAATAATGATAAAAATCAGAGGTATTGGATGAAAAAATATCGGAGTATGTCGGATGCGGACGTTATTGGATATGCCCAGAGGGGAGAAGAAGAAGCTCTGGAGGAACTTCTAGGCAGATATAAGGGCATGGTTCTTAAAAAGGCTTCACTGTATTATATTCCCGGCGGAGACAGAGAGGATCTTATTCAGGAGGGAATGATTGGCCTGTTTCAGGCGATAAGCGGTTATTCCGCAGACAGGGGCGGAAGTTTTTCGGCATTTGCCGGAGTATGTATTGAAAGACACATCGGTATGGCTGTCAGAAAAGCCGCCAGCGAGAAGAATTCTCCTCTCAACAGCTCGGTATCAATAGAGGGGGAGGAATCGAAAGCAAAGGAAGCATCGGCCGGGAGTCCCGAATCGATTATTATTGACAGGGAAAATGCCGCAAGTATTGAGAACCGTTTGAGACAGCATCTCAGCAATCTGGAAATAGAGGTATTTGAGCTGATGATAATGGGAGAAAAATATACAGATATAGCAGATAAGCTGGGAATATCCCGAAAATCTGCGGATAATGCCGTTCAAAGAGTAAAAAATAAAATGAAAATGCTGATAGAAGTATAGTGCCGACGGGAACGGAGAAGACCGTTAAAGCCGTTTCCGTTTACATTTTATGGCGTAAATAAAGCCTAAAATAACTGCTAAATTGCTTGACATCAGGTGGTTAAACATAGTAGAATGTTCAAGTAATGTATTTGCTGTTGTAGCTCAGCAGGTAGAGCACTTCCTTGGTAAGGAAGAGGTTCGGCGGTTCGAGCCCGCTCAACAGCTCCAACTTAGATTTAAACGATTTTTATATTATGAAAGGATGAACAAAAATGGC
>DCHZ01000039.1 GCA_002315385.1 Firmicutes bacterium UBA1739
TCCAGAATCTCTATAGCCGCATTTACCAGCTTCAGATTCTCCTGAATCAGCTCTTTGGTCTTTTTCATATGACCGGGATACCAGTTAATATGCTCATTTGCCATGTTTCTCTCCTTAATTCAGCCGTTTTATATCCGGCATGATATGATAATAAAAAAAGAGCCCTCTGAAGGCTCCTTTTTTCTGTTATTACTTTTTCTTTTCCGGTCTGATTTTTGCAGATTTACCTGTTCTTTCACGCATATAGTTGAGCTTAGCTCTTCTTACGAAGCCGTGTCTTACTACATCGATTTTTTCGATTTTCGGTGAATGAATCGGGAATGTTTTTTCTACGCCGACACCGGAAGCAATTCTTCTTACTGTAAATGTTTCATTGATTCCGCCGTTCTGCATCTTTAAAACGTAACCTTCAAAAATCTGGATTCTTTCTCTTGAGCCTTCCTTAATCTTAATGTGAACTTTTACTGTATCGCCTACTTTAATTTCAGGCACATCCTGTTTCACATATTCCTGCTCAATTGCTGTAATAATATTCATAGTGTTCCTCCCTTTAACTTTTTTAACGTTCATGACACCCTGATATGCCAGAGGACCGTCCGTAGTACACTTCAGCTATTTTATCACGAATCATTTCATTCCGCAAGGTTTTTTATTTTAATTTCGCTCTTTTTTTGTCACTCCGTTTAGAATTAATTATGAATTTAGTGTTCAGTTATACAGTCTTTCCGAATCACAGAGGAATTAATTGTACTTTGAATAATCGGTTTAATCACAACCCTTACTCACCATCGTTAAGAGCGTTCATGACTTCCTTAACAACTTTACCGTCCCAACCGACACAAAGCATATCCTTTGTGATAATGGCTTTATAGATTGGATTGCTTTCAATCACATTCCAAAGGTAACGGAGTATTGCAATATAATCATCAAAGTTATCCTTAACCTTTTCTGCCACTGTCTTACGCCAGTCATCAGTGAATTCCTTGCCTGCGTAGATATCGTTCAAGTCCTTACAAATGAAATTGATAGCACCGCCGATTCCCGGTAATTCATTTTCGTTAGCCTGAGCATTAGGGTTCTCGGCAATCTTAACATGAAGGAGTAAATGCTCTAACAGGTTGCAATATACAAGTCTGTTTGCCTTCTGATAGTCAAACGGATTTGCAGCAGCAAATTTATCGTTAGAAAGCATAATAGCCTTATCTTCATCAATGTGATGGCAGTATAATCCTTCGCTTGTACGAGTAACCTGTGGGTTCTTGGTTGTGCAATTAGTATCCTTGAAATAGTTGTGCTTTGCTGCACCGTACTTTTTCAAGAAATATTTAACAACATCATGATATGTTGAATCCAAAAGACCCACTAAGAGGTTTTTATCTTCAACAGAACGTACTGTTCTATAAACCTCAGCTACTTCATCTTCTGTAAATGAATACTTTGCAAACAACTGCTTATCTATATCGTCAATGCTTCTACAATTCCAATTAATATCAGAATTGTTAGTGAAATCTTGTAAAGGTACAAAGCGATATACAATCTGTGTCACATTTTGAGATACCTTTAAAATACTTACCATATATCTTAGAAATCTTGTTTGGAAGTATTTTTGAAGATTAATTGCTTGAATCTCGTTATCAAAACTTCCAACTGGGATTAATGAATCCGTACAAGCAGATGATGGAGAACCAATAATTGCTTTTCCTATAACCTTAGTGTCCTTTGCTGGATCACCAGCTGATTTTGAAATGAATATTTTAAACTTATCAACCAATTCTGCATTTTTGGTTATTGTTGATTTTTCGACATACAGGACACCATCATTTTTACATACTAATTTTACAGCAGAAGGGAAATTAGACGACTGACTTATTTTGGCTAATGAGGATTCTTTTCCGATAATTCCGAATGCATTTCTTCCATTAGTAATTGTTGTCAAAGATTTGAAATCTTGCGCTGAAGTTACTTTTTGTATAATATCATATTCATCTGCACTCTCTAGAATAACGTCTAGGTCATCCTCAAACAGTTTTCTTTTTTGTATTTTGGTATAACCATTCATACGATTATAAAAACTCACTAATCCTTCATAAGAATTTTGATATAAGAAGTATCCAACGCCTCCTTTTATAACAACATTATCAAAGACCTCTGTTGCATTTGGATATAGAAACATAGATTTTATATGATTGTGTTCTCTAATATACTCTCGTAATTTTATAAACGACTTGTCCTGAGCATCACCTTTAAACCATCTTGACGGAATAATCAAAGAAACATATTCTGTATTAAGCTTTATTGAGTTTTTTACAAAAGTTGGGAATAATTGACTGGATAACGAGGAGTTTGTTCCAGTTCCAATCGTTTCCTGATACGGTGGATTACCAACAACTGCGTCAAATTTCATTTCTTTCACATCCTTTTTCCAGTAGGAACCTTTCAACACTCGTTTCCTGAACTGTTCCGGTTTGTTTTTAAGCATATTAACTAAATCATCGAAATAGTGGGCATTTACAATGGCATCACTGTAACCACAAAGAGTCCTTCTTGTGATTGATTTAGCCATAGGAGTTTTGCAAATTACAAATACATTATCCTGAATGGCTTCATTCCAAAACAACCTGCAGTCTTCCGGTTCCCGGTCATCATCACTCATACCTTCCATGCGTTGTTTATAAAAACTATAAGCAACATAAAGCGGATAAAGACCTGTTTTGGAATTAATTTCAAGAATATGAGCATTTTCATTAAATACAGTTTTTGTCACTTCACCTCTGTCAACGAAACGAGGCTCTTCAAGACGACGCTTTTCCTCCTGTGTATCATCCTCAAATTTATCATTGAAGAAGCACCAACCACCTATAGTATCAGACATATGCATATTTACCACACGCCAAGGAGTAAGAACCGTTTCCTTGTCAGGGTTCTTGAAATGACGGAAGATTTCTGCAATCTGAATTACACGTCTTGTAGGTGTTTCTTTATCGGCTGACGCAGCGAGCTTTCTGATTCGCTTTCCGGCTGCAATGAAAACATCACGATCATAGTATTTTGTAAATTCTGTGAATATCTGTTTTGTAACACCTGCCGGCATAAACTCTTTCCAAGATTCATCATCGACAATGTCAACGAAACGGTCAATGTCGATATCTTCCTCAATTGGAACGTCAGCACCATAAATCATAAGTGGCATACGGATAGAAATGCCTCGAAGAATGTCGATTGCTTTCTTACGAGCTTCTTTAGCCTGTTTCTTTTTCTGACGTTCCGCAATTTCTTCAGGAGTCAGCGGGTCAGGTGGTGAAGGCGGTTCAGGGTCATCAATATGCTCTACCTGTTCATCGGTTAACCCCTGACCATTAACCACAACTTCTTTCTTTTTCTTTGATGCTTTTGAGGCACCTATAATATCTTTAAGTTCATTGAATTTTGACGCATCAATTTCATCAAGCTTCAACAACTCGTCATTGTAAAGTGATTCATCTTCAAATCCACTGTTGACTGCTCGTTCAGCATAAATCTGCTTAATCTGTTCCATCATTGATTCAACACTGTATTTTCTTGTCTTTGAACCGGAGATAGAAATAACAGGACAGTAATTTAAGAACTCTGTCATTGCCTCACGGCGTTTCTTCTGACTCTTACCCGGTTTGCGTGATAAATGAACAGTTTCAGTAAGAACCTTTAATGTTCTGTCCGGAGCAAAATCAAATACATAGCAGTCAGTTTTCTGCTTTCCTTCAATTGTGCCTGCTGACTGTACACGGAAAATGGTCTGCATATATTGTGCAGCAGCAGTGGAATATGAGCCTGAGAGCATTAAAACTGCAGTCCATTCCTTTACTGTTACACCTGTTGTCAACTTACCGCATGAAAGGGTAATGGAATATTTGTTATTCTTTATAGTATTACGAACAAGGTCAAGTGCATCCCCGGAATGTTCTTCCTCGTATTTATCACCTTCACCTGCTACATTGGCAATTCCGAAATTTTTGAACACAGGGTGATTACGCAATAATTCACTAAGTGCTTTTGCCTCTTTAACACCCGGAACCATCCAAAGAGTATGACGGAACATATCTCTGTATTCCCGGGTCGAGAACGGATAACCGCTTTCTGAATCTTCTTTTACCATCATATCCAGAAAAGCGACAACATCGTTTTCATGAACGAATTTGCCTTCAACTGCACCTTTTGGTAAATAACGCTTGCTATTAGGACCCTTATACCATACACGGAAGAATTCACGGAAATTGAATGCCTTTGTATCATACTCATCAGAAAGATACTCTTTAAGCTTTTCTCCAAGGTCATAAGTAAAGATATGCATCTTAGGAAGGTCGGCATAAGGATTGTGGTCACCGTGATGTGTTAAATCCCATTCTGTCTTTTTCTTTTGTTCCATAACGTAGTCCCATGTATATACGTTATCTTCACTGAACTGATTTAAAAGATTAAATGGTGTACCGGACAATGCCAGAACCTTTGTATGGTCTTTGCGTAATGTTTTGATAACGTTGTCACCAAGTTCTGTCTGTGTACCTTCGTGAGCTTCATCAATAACGATTAAATCCCAATCAAGAGCAAATACTGCATTGTTTTTATTGAAGTTACCGCCGACAATCTGCGAACCTCTTAAATCCTGAATGGAAGCGAAATACACAAAGTAAGTTCCATCTTTATCAAGCTTGCGTATCTTCAAATCATTTTCTGAGTCTGTCTTTTCATCAAAGGTGTAAGCGGAGTCTTTGGATTTTCTCTCATAATGATAATCATGTTCAGAATGTCCCGGATAGAAAATCTTCTTAAAATCCTCACTCCAGCCATCATCTACAACAGGACGATGAGTAACAATAATAACTCTGCGATACTGACTGCGGCGAATAACCTCTAAAGCAGTCAATGTTTTACCAAAACGCATCTTTGCGTACCAGAGCATTTCATTATCTTTTCTGAATGCTTTGAGTGTCTTTTCAACCGCATCCTTTTGCTCCTCACGGAAATCAATAGGAGTATACGGTGTTTCTTTAACCAATGAGCCGGACGAGATTGATGATTTTCCTTCTTTAACGCACTTGATGGCAGCCTTAACCATATCAAGGCTAGTATCAAACCATTCTTCGCCCGTAAAACCATTAGGCTGAACCTTGTGAACACCTGAATTCATTAATACGCTATGTACGTCCTTATCCTTGAATGTGAAGGTATAGCCTGAGTCCTGCTTGATAGCAAGTTCTGTATACTCAAGCTTGTAACTCATGCTGGCAGTTTTTGTGTAACTGTCAATTCTCTTTTTAGCAGCCTGATTAATGTCACGGCAATTTGGCACAAGGTTGTTAGGCATTATATCTGTAGTAAGAGTAGCCTCACCAACTTTCAGTAAACCTTTATGTGTTTCATAAGGCATACTGAAAACGTATATCAATTTATAACTATGTGTATGATCAAATCTCTCCATAATTATTACCCTCCTTGAAAACATCGATAAACTGAATGCTTTTATTCAAGTTAGTCCAATCATATATTCGACAATAAATACCGTTGTGCAAAAATATGTTGTTCTTTTCACATCCCGGACAAGGAGAAACTTTTTCTTCCTCTTTGCCCTCATCAAGAAAATCAAATAACGAAATCTGACAATTCTTCACTTTTACCTCATTACATGAATATGGGACTACACATTTAAGTCCATCCATCTGCCAAATATTCCATGCGATTATGTTTGCAACAGTCTTTAGCAAGTCAATTGGCGGTTCCTGTTTGAAACGCTCCTTATAATAATCCATGTAATCATACAAAAGATTTTCACGGGCTATCAGAACGCTATCGCCCTGAAATTCATAACCGAAAACGCTCTTTAATGCACGAAGTGACCACTTTAACCATTCTTCATCATTATCACAGTTTTCGTTAACAACTCGCATTTTACGGTCAAACAAACCAATACGCTCATAAATAGGAATTAAGTCCCCGGTGGTAGTATCATATCGACTAATCAGATACGGTGCTTCGCCGCAAGTGATTTCAAGCCTTTTAGCATCAACATATGCCTTCCACGTTTTCTTAATATCATCAAAAACTATATTATCAGTTGTTGTAATCCAACCTTTCCCATCGGGAGTGTTAAATACATTCGCTCTTCCGAACCAAGCCTCATCGACCTGATTATTCTGTTCATTACATATCCAGGAAGGTGTAAACACCTCGGCTCTCTTTTTGATTCGTTGCTCCTGAACTGCTTTAGATTTCGCTGCTCGTGGTTGTATTACATTTGAAAAACGCCCGGTAATTAGTTCGACCTGAATCTGAGCGTGTTCTTCATACATTGGTCCGTAAGACTCATAATCTTTGGTACACCACATAATATTTCCACGAGTGGTTTTATCTTTTAACAGAAGCTTTAAAAGAGTGGGATTTATTCCGGCAATATCATCTTCTAAGATATCAATTCTCTTTTCAATTTCTGTTCTATTATTCATAACGGTTATTTCTCCACCTTAAAATCAAGCCATGCCTCTTCGACACCAGTATAGTCAATATCATTCTTAAGGCAGAACTCTTTTATATTTTTCATTGCAATAAGGTTAGGCTTTGCTTTACCGCCTTCCCATCTATTAACAGTTGAAAATGCCACCTGTACTTCTTTTGCAAAATCTTGTTGTGTTAAGAAACATCTCTGTCTGATTCTTTTAATTTCTTCCGGAAATCCCATGTTGCATCTCCTTCTTCTGAATATCTCAAAAATATAGCGTTATTATACCACATAATTATGAATCTTTCTACCCCTGCGGTTCATCTGTAACTTTTGCAACGGAACTCAGTCCATCCGGGAGCTGATATACCGACAGACACAGAAAAAACGGCATAACCTACATTTTCGTAAGTTATACCGTTTATTTCATAGATTAATAATCCCTGATTGAATCCACATGACAGTAACCTTTTTTCTCAATTATTGCTCCTTCGAATTACTTTCCGAAGCGGCACTCTTTTTTCTGTTAATAAAGATTGATATTACCGCCAGAACTCCGTTTACCAGACACCATACCGACCATATCGCAAGATCCGAGAAGCTTCCGAAGGTTGTCAGTCCGATAACCGCGGCAATCCCGAAAACAATTGCCATTGCGATATTCCCGCCTTTTCCTTCGGAATTTCTTGTGACAATCGATAATATTCCGCCTGCCAGCATAAATATTGCTACAATCAATCCGGAAGTTCCCGACACTTCACCGTTTTCCATAAGCGAATTTGAAACTCCGGCACTGCATGACTGAAAAATTACAAATCCACACAGCGCTATTGAAATAATTCCCGATACTAATTTCCATATTTTCATAATAATTAAACCTCTCTGTCTGTCAATACCTCAGCCCTAATATCATTAGCTGCGATAGTTTTTCATTCTACACATTTGCGTTAAAAATCACTCTGTCAGAAGTCCAGTAATTTGAAATAAATTCAACTTCCGTCACTGATGCACTGTCCGGCACGGAAAATGTTACTGTGCCTTTAGCTTTCCTTCCGGAGGACAGCTCCGCAGACAGCATATCATCTCTGAAATACTCTGCTTTACATTCCTTTCCGTCGGCATAGCATCTGAAATCATAGTAACTCACATATTCATCACCTGAACCGTTGTTTTCAAATTCAAAAGTAAGAGTTACATAATGATAACCCGAATCCGGTGCGGAGAAAGAGCTGTAGGATTTATCTCTCTCACAGGAAAGATAAGAAATTCTCAGATTATCATCCTCTACAGTTTCCCCCGGCGAAACTGTGTTTTCCGATGAGGATTTATTCACATTCTGTTCATACCCCGAATCTTTATTGCCGTCGTAAATGAATTTGATTTTTTCCTGTGAAAACATATTTGTTTCGTATTCAATTTCAATTTGAGATGCATTTGCAGGCACTTCAAAAATCAGCATTCCTTCTCCCGTACGTCCCGGAGACAGATTCAGCGACAAATCATTTTCATCACTGTAATGCTGCTCAACATTGTAACCGTCAGCATATCCCTCAAAGCTGAAAGATGTAACACTTTCCACGGAATCACCCTGATTCTCAAATGACAGTCTGATGAAAACAAGCTTGTTTCCCTTTTCCGGCTGCATAAACTCATTTGATTCCGTATACTCCCCGCTGGCGGTATAAACAATCTTCATATCTCCATCCATAATAACATCCCCGACATGATATTCTGTTTTTTTCTCGGGGCTTTCACCGTTCTGCTCCGAAGCCGTATCACCCTGTCCTGATTTTTCCCCGGCCTGTCCTCCGGAACCGCATCCACCCAGGATGGTACAAAACAGCAGCAGACATAACAATAACGGAATAATCTTCTTTTTCTTATTCATAGGCAAATCTCCTTGTACAGTATTTTGAAAACACTATCTGACATTTTTCCGTAACCTTATAAAAATTACAGATTACTATGAATTATACCAGTATTAATTATATCCGTTGCCACCCTGGGAGGGGCAATCATCTTTATTCCTGTACACCGCTGGTGCGAAGCGGCTCCATTCCGTGTTTTAACAGATAGGCATTGACGTCAATTATATCTCCGGGTCTTTCGTTAAACACTATCATTAATAACGCATCTCTGATATTTCTCGCATAAAGCTCTGCCATTCCGTATTTCCTCAGCGCCCGCTGGGTTTCTTCCAACGAAAGCTCCGCAGCATAACAGACTCTGAGAATAATATCTCTCTTTTTGGTCTTTTTTTCACCCGAAAGCAGCTTATACCCGTATCTTTCCGGAATATCCGCCTTTAAAAAGACCGTCTGCTGGGTGATCCCTTTTTCATGCAGCAGCTGCTTAATATATACATAGAATGTATTCCTGTATTCGTTCAGACTTTCTTTATTATCACTGCAATATGTATCAAATTCCGATAAATGGGTTTTTCCCAATATCTTTTCAAGTTCATTTGTATTTTTTTCCACCGCAGATACCTCCTGTCTGATATAATGATATTATTAATACTTTGAAAGGGGTTGAATCAGTGAATATTAATCACCGACTTGCTATCTCATATTACAGAACCATTGCTGTAATCAACGAACCGCATAAAGTATTTCTGGTTCAGCATATTGAATCGAATCAAATCTGCATTAAGAAAATTCTTGATGTTTACAATATAAATGTTTATGAAGAATTATACAATAACCCGATAGCCGGAACACCCGAAATACTTCACTTTTCTGAAGAAAACAATCAATTAATTGTTATTGAGGAATACATTTCCGGTCACTCACTGACTGAAAAAATCAGCAATCATGAACTGACCGCGAAGACTATTCTGTCCTACACCGTCGAATTATGTGCAATACTTGAAAAGCTTCACAGCATGAATCCTCCTGTTATTCACAGAGACATTAAGCCCTCAAATATTATGATTGACAGCAATGACCATGTAATTATTCTGGATTTTAATGCTGCCAAGCAGTATTCCGACAAAGAATCCCGGGACACAGTTCTTCTGGGTACTCAGGGATATGCCGCCCCGGAACAATATGGTTTCGGTTATTCTTCAGTACAGACGGACATCTATTCCCTCGGCATCGTACTCAAAGAAATGGCGGAAACTATTGACAATCCGATGAATTCATTTGAGAAAATTATTGAAAAATGTACTCAGATAAATCCTGCCGACAGATACGCAAATACCGGCGAATTAAACCGGGATTTAATCCGGTTATTACAGAGCGGATGCTCATCCTCAGAAAATGATGAGAAAACCGGATCTCACTCCTGCCGTTCCAAAGCCGGTACCGGTATTAATTCCAAACGGGTTAAAGCTGATGGCGATACAGACTCCGGCCCGGGCAGAGCCGGTATCGGTTCTGATTCCGAACGTGACAGAATAAATAAAACCCATAACAGAAAACACTTTCTTCCTCCCGGATTCCGTACCGGAACTCCGTGGAAAATATTCACAGCAATCATCGGATATCTTTTCATATTAATGTTATGCCTGACCCTTAAAGTCGAGAATGCTGCTTCTGTCACTGTTCTCTGGATTGACAGATTCTCATGTCTGTTAATCTTTCTTTCATGGGTTTTCGTAGGATTTGACTATCTTAACATAAGAAGGCTTATGCCTCTGTGCAGCAGTAAAACGCGATGCATACGTTATTCAGGCACAGTCCTCCTTATGCTAATATTAACAGTTATCATTTTTTCAGCAATGGTTATTATTGAAAACACCCTTTTCAATATTTAGTTTAAACTAACCGAAAGAATGATATTACCCCCTGACCGGTGGCAATATCAGTAATATCGCACCTGAAAAAAAGTTATGCACTATCAGACCGTATATTATTCGCCACACTTATATAATTTTCAAGAGGTAAAACATGAAAGCACAAGATGAAATAAAAAACTGCTCCCGACAAACGGTTGACAAAAGCAAAAGTGTAAAAGAAAAAAAGAATTATTTGGAAATACTTCAAATCACAGATGATTATGTGGCATGCATAAAGCCCTCCGGGGTTGAAAGTGAGCATGAAATGTCCGGGTTGCTGTCCGAAGCTGCCGGAAAAACTGCCTCCGATTATTTTTGTGTTCATCGCCTGGACAAAGCAGTCTCGGGTGTAATGATTTTCGCACGGAATTCCTCCGCCGCCGCATCACTGTCTGATCAGATTCAATCCGGATTATTTATCAAAGAATACTACGCAATTGTGGCCGGGACGCCCCTTCCCGCCGAAGGCAGAATGGAAGATCTTCTGTTCAAAGACAGAAACAGCTCGAAAACCTATCCGGTAAAAAGAATGAGACGGGGGGTAAAAAAAGCAGTGCTTGAATACAAAGTTCTTTCAGAAGCAAAAACAGAAACCGGTGATGCCATTTCACTTGTCAGAGTGAAACTCATCACCGGACGATATCATCAGATACGTGCTCAGTTTGCCTCCAGAAAAATGCCCTTATTTGGAGATTCCAAATACGGGAGCCGAATAAAAAGTCCGATTGCACTTTACAGCTGCAGAATTACCTTTGACAATAATCTGAAAGGCAGAAAAACGGCTGCTTATTCTTTACCGGCCGCAGCTCATGAATCAAAAAGATCACCCGCGCCGGCCGAATCTGTAAAACCTGTTTGCATTGTTTCCGTTCCCAGGCAGGAATATCCCTGGAATGTTTTCCCGGAGAAAGACTATAAAATACTATAAGAAACAGACTTTGCCCGTTTATACTCAAAACCTCTGAACTGTCATAAACCCGCAAAATCAAGTACGCAAGACATCCCGACAAAGGTCTCGCTTAACATGTCTAAAATCATATTTTATATTGAATGTGTTCTTTAGAGTCTTAAGAATCAACTCACAGGCTCCGGACAATTATCTCAGGTAAGATCTGCCTATTTCTTTTATTGATTCTTCAATAAGCTTTTTAAACTGCGGTGCCGCCTTGTCCGCACACTCCTGAACTTCCGCATGAGTAAGAGGATTAGCAGAAAGTCCCGCAGCTTTATTCGATATGCACGAAATCCCGCACACCTTCATTCCCATATGATTAGCTGCCGCCGCCTCACAGGCAGTAGACATTCCCACTGCATCCGCACCTAATATTGCAGCCATTCTTATCTCCGCAGGGCTTTCATAGGTCGGTCCGGTAAACTGTACATAAACGCCTTCCTTAACCTCTATTCCCAGCTTTCCCGCTGTGGATTTGATTATTCTCCTAAGTTCAGGAGGATAAATAGATGTCATATCCGGAAATCGGGGGCCAAGTTCATCTACGTTTTCTCCAATCAGCGGATTCGGAAAAAATGACATAATCTGATCTCGTATTACCATGAAATCCCCGGCATTATAATCCGAATTAATACCGCCGGAAGCATTCGTAAGGAAAAGTACTTTCGCACCCATCATTCCCATTAAACGTGTAGGCATAATAACATCATTAATCGGATATCCTTCATAATAATGAACTCTTCCCTGCATTATTACAACCTTTACATCTCCGATGGTACCGAATACAAATCTTCCTTTGTGTCCCGGCACTGTGGATACGGGGAATCCTTCAATCTGACTGTAATCTATCACCGCACTCTGCTCAATTTCATCGGCAAAGGCACCCAGTCCCGAACCAAGCACAAGAGCAACCTCAGGTTCAAAATCTGTAATTTTTCTTATCTGCATCAATGCATTATGAAGTCTTTTATACTCTTTACTCATCGTTACCTCCTAAACGCTATAACTGAAATATAAACTGGTCAAACGGCGTTTCCGCATCCGGATCATCCTCCGGATCCTCTTTATATCCCATGCTTTTTAAAAACTCTTCTTTATCATCAACAATTTCCCATCTGAATCTTCCGGTCTGAGCGATATGGTCTTCGCACAGCTTGTCAAACCAATCTTCCCATTCTTCCTTAGTATCAAAATCCGGAATATCAATATTTAATCTATCCGTAATGCTCCCCATTAATGCCAAAGGGCCTTCGCCAAAAAACTTATCCGGTTTAGCCATAATTCTTCTCATATAATCCAATTATCCATTCAGGGTGATTGGACTTACTTTTCCTTTCCTAGATTCTATTTGTTTATATTCAGATCTCTAACGCTGTTGTATAATACTAATAGCACTGTGAATCTGTTTCGGTAACAGTATTATTTCCTACAATTCACTCAAAACTCTCAATCGTCTTTTTTCAACTTCATACTCCGCCTTTTCAAGATCAATTGTATAATACTCACCGTTCTTGTATAATATCTTTCCGTCACAGATTGTCATCTCAATATCACTTCCGTCAGCAGAATAAACAATATTATCAAGCATACTATGAACAGGCTTCATATGCGGCTGAGCAATATCCAATACTATAAGGTCTGCCTTGTTTCCCACTTTTATGCATCCGCAGTCTTTTCTTCCCTGAGCCATGGCACCTGAAACAGTGGCTGCTTTAATTGTCTGCTTTGGAGTAATAACAGTAGGGTCTGAACCTCTGACTTTTTGCAAAAGACTGAAAAACTTCATTTCTTCAATCATGTTTAAATTATTATTGCTGGAAACCCCATCTGTTGCAATAGCCAGGTTAATATTCCTATCCAGTATTCGTTTTGCATCGCAGATTCCGCTGGCAAGCTTCGCATTGCTTATCGGGCATGTCGCAACAGTAACATGGTTTTCGGCCAGAATGTCATAATCCTCATCTTCTAACCACACACAATGTGCCGCAGTTGTAGGTACTTTGAACATTCCAATGTCGTAGAAGTATCGAGCAGGGGTTTTTCCCCCATGTCTTTTTTTGCAATCCTCATGCTCAGCTTTCATTTCAGACATATGTACCTGCATATTCAGACCGAGATCGACAGCATATTCACAGTATTCTCTGAGAATCCGTTCCAAAGTTGTATACTCCGCATGAACAGAAGCATCTGCAATAATTCTACCGTTACATATTCCATGATAATTTTCATACAAATATTTCGTAATCTGATAGTCTTTATTGTCAGTCAGTTTTTCATCAGGATTAAAGCTTACAAAACCTGCTCCGGCATTAATCTTAGCTCCCGAGTCAATAAAAGCCTTTGTCATATGCTCAGTATGTAAATACATATCAGTAGTAGATACAATACCGAACTTCAGCATTTCGGCAATGCCAAGCATAGTTCCGTAATACACATCATCCGGTGTAAGCTTTGCTTCAAAAGGTATTATTTTATTAAAAAGCCAATCCTGAAGATTGAGCCCACCGGCATAACCTCTAAGCAGAGTCATCGGTGTATGTGCATGTACATTATAAAAACCGGGCATCAACAGCCGACCGTTACCACTGAAAACTTCACCGTAATCAACAGAAGGCTCAGAGTTTCCAATATAATCTATTCTATCTCCGGTTATACCCACATATTGATTATCTATGACATCAAAGTTTTCATCTAAAACTGTAATATTCTTAAAAAGCATACTGCACTTCCTCCGTCAAAAAACAAATCGCACACATTCAAAACCTTCAAATAAGGCAGCGCTCAATTATTTTATGTTTTTGCTTTTATCAAATAATAATTACTTCTAATTAATGTTACCATAGTTTTATTTCCCATACAATATTAAAATGTTTGTCGATATCCGTAATCCCAACACAATCAACTTTACCGGCTGTTTTTTCGCTCTGCCGCGTTACTGCTCACTGCTTCGGTACTCATTTTTATGTAAGCTCCGTTTGTAACATGTCGTACGCCTTACATATCGGAAAATATCCTGTCAATCCAGTTGTACCGGTATCCTTGCACTAAGCAAAATTTCCTGCGCAGTTCTGTTTAATATTAAAAAAAGACTACACCTTCCGATGTAGTCTTTCTAATTGGCAGCTTCTTACTTTCCCGGGCAGTCACCCACCAAGTATCATCAGCGTTTGGGAGCTTAACTTCTGTGTTCGAGATGGGAACAGGTGTAGCCTCCCAGCTATTGCCACCAAATGTTTGCTTGTTAATTTTGCTTATTGCCTTTCCTTGCACTAAGCAAAATTCCCTGCACAAATCTATTGATCTGCTTTGAGTACCCTCAAAACCGAATAA
>DCHZ01000031.1 GCA_002315385.1 Firmicutes bacterium UBA1739
GGTGACAGTGCTCATGTTCATCGTGATCGTGGTGACAGTGCTCATGTTCATCGTGGTCGTGGTGGTGATGATGCACCTCGTGCTTCAACTCCTCCAGCTGTTTATCAAGGGTATCTCTGAGCTCCATAGCCTCAAGAATCTGTTTGCCGTCAAGTTTATCCCAGGGCGTTGTAATTACTACGGCTTCCGCATTTATACCTTTTACCAGTTCAAGACTTTCCTTCAGTTTTTTATCCGAAAGACCTCCTGTATGACTCAGGATTACATTCCCTGCATATTCAATCTGATTTTCAAAAAATTCTCCGAAGTTTTTCAGATACATTCTGCACTTTTTGGCATCTACTACAGTAGCCATGCTGTTAATTACTATCTCATCGTTATCCAGTGACTGCACGGCTGCCGCTATGTCACTGAGTTTTCCCACTCCCGAAGGTTCCACAAGAATTCTGTCAGGAGCAAATTTATCTGCAATATTTTCAAAAGCCGCCGTGAAATCACCTGTAAGACTGCAGCAAATACATCCCGAGTTGATTTCCGTCACATTAATGGACGTATCTTCAAACAGATTTCCGTCAATACCGACTTCACCGAATTCATTTTCAATAAGAACCACCTTTTCTCCTTCAAAGGCTTCTTTAAGCAGCTTCTTTATCAGGGTTGTCTTTCCGGCACCCAGGAAGCCTGAAATAATATCTACTTTTATCATGAGTTCCTCCCTGTAATATATATAAATGAAATAATTTTACGAAAGATTTTCCGTAATCTATATTATATCAAATACCCGAAAATATTCAATATTATGCGGGTGCAAATATCTGAAGGCTTTTTGACAAATTATGCCGTCACTTCTAATCTTTTCTATTATATTTTTAATAACTCAATTCTTTTTTAATCCCGGCAGCATGTAACATCAGCCTGTCCTGTTACTGTTCACGGTCTTTCTATTCAAAGCGCAAATGATTGGTCTGTGATAATGTTTAATAAATAAGTACCTTTACAGAAACCCCTTTCTGTGCTATGATTTTTGTGTTGTTTTCAATATAACAGGTAGTTTAGTAGGAAATGGAGGTATATTATGAAAACAAACACTATGAACAGAGGTTTCAGGCTTGCTGTCGGAACCGTCACACTATTATTTGCGGGCATTATATATGCCTGGTCAATTCTTAAGGCTCCATTGGGAGAGGAATTCGGCTGGACTGCTGCGGATCTTGCATTCAATTTTACATTGACAATGTGTTTCTTCTGCATTGGCGGTCTCATTTCGGGTCTCATGGCGAAAAAAACACAGCCGGGGTTCAGACTTCTTATCAGCGCCATAATGGTATTTTTAGGATTCTTTATTTCATCCCGTATTTCAGGTGAAAGCATTATTCCGTTATACTTATCCTACGGAGTTCTTTCCGGGCTCGGAATAGGTATCGTTTACAACACCGTTATCTCGGCCACAAATGCATGGTTTCCCGACAAAAAAGGAATATGCTCCGGTGTACTTCTTATGGGATTCGGATTTAGTACACTTATTTTAGGAAAAATAGCAGGCACAATGCTGATTTCACCGAATATCGGCTGGAGAACCACCTATCTCCTTGTGGGAATTGCAATAGGTGTCGTAATTCTTGTTTCCGCATTTTTAATCAAATTGCCGCCGAAAGACGCCGTATTTCCGGAACCGAAAAAGATAAAATCGAAAAATACGGATAATAATTCCACCCGCGCAATAGATTACACAGCACTTCAGATGATACTCAGACCATCCTTCTGGATGCTTTTCATATTCTTTATACTGTTTGCAGCTGTCGGCAGCACCGCAATAAGCTTTGCAAAGGATTTCTGTATTTCCCTCGGAGTCACGGAAAGCTTTGCCGTTACTATGGTAGGGATCCTTGCCGTTTTCAACGGGCTCGGCAGACTTTGCTCAGGTGCCATATTCGATAACCTCGGATTGAGAAAGACTCAGTTTGCCACCAGTGCGGTAGTAATTCTGGCAACAGCATTATCGCTGATTGCGGTTCTTTCCGGATCAATGGCCCTCGGGCTTATCGGAATCAGTCTGTGCGGTTTCTCTTACGGATTCAGTCCGACAGTTTCCACTGCTTTTGCCGCAGCCTTCTACGGTCCGAAAAACTTCGCACTTAATCTCAGCATTCTGAACCTTATTCTGATACCGGCTTCATTTACGGCAACTCTGGCAGGTTCTTTTGTTACAAGTACCGGTTCATATGTTTCAACATTTGTTATGCTGTTTGCATTTTCAATAGCCGGTCTGATACTCAATATATTCATTAAAAAGCCTTAAAACAACGGCCTTTCTTCCCCCGGAAAACCGGGGGTTTTTTATTCCCGCAGCATAAAAAATCAGCACTGCAGTATAATACTGCAGTGCTGACTGAACCTGTATAATGTTCGTGGTGGTTCTACTTTTCATTTTCACTTATAAAATTCTCCCGGGCATTTGTACCTGCATCCGTTTCGTTCAGGTCTGCATTATCGACAATCTTTCCGGAGCCCAGCATGTAATAATAGAAGTCTGTCCTGCTCAGCCATGCTCTGGCAGATACCATCTGGAATACTCTGACCGAATCACCCACTTCAAGTTCAACATCTTTTACAACAAGCTCCGACGGCGATATCCACTCGGTATCACGTTTATCCGAATTAATTGATACTACGCTGGAAGCTGTAAAGTTATCGCCGTACACATGTACATCCTTGCCAACCTGTTTAACATCGTCAATGTAGATTTCATGTATTCCCATTGTCATCTCTGTCTCTTTCGGTCTCGGCGATTCCTCGGAATAATAGTAGCCTTCACCGTACAGAATATCATACTGTATCATCTTCAGATCTCTCATATACAGTTCATTATCTGAATCATAGGAATAGTTGTAATGAAGATTTGCCAGTTCCCAGTTTTCAAACCCTATGCTCTTCATAATATATGAAGAAAGCTGATAGCTTGCAAGATCCATGTCCCGGAATTTTATTCCGTAGTTATTCCAGATTACATACTCTGTTTCATAAATTGTGGATTCATCGTCCAGATCCTCATCGTTCATGCCTATATTGGGCAAATGGTCTCCGTAAAATACCACAACAGTAGGTTCATCGTATTTTTTCAGCCTGTCAATCAGACCACCCACAAAAGCATCCGTCTGATTCAGCTGATTGATATAGTATTCATATGCGTTTTTCTGACCCTCGTTGGCTGCACCCTGGAGAGTAATGGTCTGAGTATCGTCAATAACCTCTTCCGAATATCTTCCGTGAGGCTGAACGGATACTGTAAATATGAAATCCTGATCCTCTGTTGAATCCAGAGTATCCATAATCTCCGGAATCAGTACCTTGTCCTTAGCCCAGCCCAGAACATTGTATTCAACATTCTGCATGTATTCCACAGAAGTAAAGCTGTCAAATCCAAGTTTTGGATAGACCTTGTTTCTTGCATAGAAATTTCCCTTATGGTCATGCAGTGCATGAGTGGAGTAACCCAGGTCCTTCAATGCATAGTTAATGCTTTCGCAGGTTTTTTCTCTGAGAATTGTCGAGTACGGAGTTTCTCCGGCGCCGAAAAACTGAACATTCATTCCTGTGAGAACGTCAAATTCCGTATTTGCCGTCCCTGTACCGAAGCTTGCCACAGTCAGCCTGCCTCCCGGGCATGACTCTTTCAATTCATTGAAGCACGGAGTAGGATCCTCGGAATATGTAAAGTTTTTAAGCTCCGATACATCGAAAAACGACTCCAGCTGAACAAAAATTATATTCGGTCGTTTTGATGTGCTCTGCTCGAAGGAGGTGTTATCCAGCTTTATCCTCTCAACATTTATCTGCGAATATGTATCAGGTTTCGATATTCCGTTGTCTACAATGCTGGCTGTAAAGCAGTATACAAATCCGTATTTCACATATGCATTCGTCAGATTGTCAAAATGCTCCGGAAGCGCTCCCAAAGCTCCCGCCGCCGGCACCGATGAAATCGCAAGAACCACCGACACAAGAAAAGCCACTATTGATTTTTTATATTTAGGAGTGATTTTTTTGGTTTTAATCCAAAGGAAAACAATTCCCACCAGTATTGCAATCAGAAGAATAATTCCTCCGACAATCTGCCACGGCTTGAAATACATGTTTACAATATTCATAACAGACTTTGCCACTCTGAAATCAATTGCTCTAAGCGGTGTTGTTCTGTAAGTCCTGATGACAAAATTAACCACACTTAGGACTATCCATATCATGGATATAATAAACATATAACACCGTCTCTTTTTAAAGAAAAGAGTAAGACTCAGACATGCAATTATTATCAGCGAATTTACCGCAAACATCACAGGACTTTTGAATACATAACATAATCCTCCGGTAAAGGAACGCTGGTTAAACATTTCTATGATAATCTCAGTAAGAATACCGGCAATCACTGTAATCAGCACCGGATACTTAATATCAAATTCGTCTATTTTCTTTATTAATTTCTTCATTCTTGATACTTCTCCCGTCAATTAGTCTTTCAAACGAATACATTATAACAGTTATTCTGAAAAATGGTACAGAATAATTAAAAATTTGCAATTTAGACATTTTTTTGTCACTAATCGATTTCCGCTTCCGCAACTTCAATTCCGTCATGCATGAAAAGAATCAGAGGTTATAGCCTCTGACCCGATTTACATTCCTATTCATTTTGAAAAAGCGGTGTGGAAAAGTACCGTTCAGCGGTATCCGGAAGAATCGTTACAACCGTTTTCCCGGGGCCCAGCTTTTCGGCAAGCTTCAATGCCGCCGCAACATTTGTACCGCTGGAAATTCCGCACAGCAGACCTTCCTTTCTGGAAAGATCTTTGGAAACCTGTAAAGCTTCTTCATCGGAAACAATATGAATCTCATCATAGATATCGCGGTTCAGTATCCCCGGAATTATTCCGTCACCAATTCCCATCTGCAGATGAGTCCCTATGTTCCCGCCGGCAAGAATAGCCGCATTCTCAGGTTCAACAGCCCATATCTCTACATCGGGATATTTCTCTTTGATTACTTCACCTATTCCCGTCAGAGTCCCGCCGGTTCCGATTCCCGAGCAGAAGCCGTGAATCGGTCCATCGACCTGATTCAGTATTTCCGCCGCTGTATAGTATCTCTGAGCTTTAGTATTGTTCTCATTTTCAAACTGCTGAGGAACAAAAACCTTCGGGTTTTCTTTTTCCATGCGCAGTGCAGTCTGAAGACACTCATCAATACATGCTCCGATATCCCCGTCATCGTGAATAAGCATTACCTCCGCACCGTAATGATGGCAGAGCTTTCTTCTTTCCTCACTTACAGAATCCGGCATTATTATTATGGTTCTGTATCCCTTAACCGCTCCCACCAGTGACAATCCTATTCCCTGATTTCCGGAAGTAGGTTCAACTATTATTGTATCCGGGCCGATTTTTCCCTCTTTTTCGGCCTGAACTATCATATTATATGCAGTCCTTGTTTTAATAGATCCGCCTATATTCAGTCCCTCGAATTTTACCAGCACCTCCGCACTGTTACTGTCTGTCATCTTACCGAGCCTTATCATAGGCGTATTTCCCATTGCTTCTAATATATTATCATAAACTCCGTTCATTAATTATCCTCCCGAACTAAGTGTAGCATTTAGTAATTAACCGGCTAAAAAACGCAGAATAATTCCCTGCTTATTTATTTTATGATAAACGTCCGCTGACCCTGTTACATTACTGTTTCTAAAAAATATACACTTAATAATTATAAGTCTTACTAACTGCATTGTAAATAATTAATTTTGAGTTTTTGCTGATTACACCCTGATTCCGGACTTCTGAAAAACGTTTCCGAATTTATCCACCACTCTGATTGTTAAATTCTTCACCATTGAAACCGGTATTTCAACCGCAACATCAATCATTCCTGCGCTGCTGAATCTGTAAATATCAGGTCGGAACACTTTTCCGTCATAATCACAGTCCACACACCAGTATTCAATGAGCTGATCATAATGATTATCAATTAATGTTTCCATCAGATCACTGTTCTCCAAAGCAATTCCGGGTAATTCCAAATCCCTGTATGAAATTCCTGTTATAGCCGCCGTAACCGAATCATACAGACCTTCTATCCTGTCTATTGAAATGTCCGCACAGAAATTGTCTGAGAGAGCCGGTGTTTCACTCATAAAAGCATGCGCAGATTTCAATTCCAGCAGTCGCTTATGCGCGGCAGTAACCGCAGGTACACCGCTGTCACATAAAATATATCTGCGTCCCATTTTATGACAAACTGCTCCCAGTGTGCCGGATCCGCAGTAAAAATCCGCACACAAGTCTCCCTCTTTTGTCACTGATGTGAGAATCCTTTTTATCAGAGCCTCCGGCTTCTGAGTGGCATACCCCGTTCTTTCCGATGAGGTTCTCCCCACCATATCAATCTGCCATACATCCTTCATGTTTACCAGAGTATACCATCCCACCGTGTCCTTATACTCCTTTACACCTTTGAATCTATAAGGCTTTAATCCCCGGTTATATGATTTTTCCTGCTGTGGTTCAAAAAAGTAATCTCTGCTTTTGCTGTAAAACAGAATTGTATCATGCTTTCTGGCAAAATATTTTTTGCTTACACCGCCGGACTTGTAATTCCATATTATTTCATTTATAAAATTCTTCTCGCCGAATACAGCATCCATAATCACTTTAATATAATGTGTGCTATGCCAGTCGAGATGAACAAAAATGCTTCCTCTTTCGTCCAGCAGTTCATGCATCAGCATTAATGCCGCAGTGATTTCGGTCAGATACTCTTCCATTCCGTTTTTCCATTTGTCACTGAATGCCGGATTTCTGGCAATTACCATCTTACGCTTTCCGCTTCCTGCTTTCACATTTATGCTGTAATCCGATTTACTGAAGAAAGGGGGATCCGAATATATCATATTAATCTTTCCCGACATCCCCCGATCTATCAGATATTTCATATAATTAAGATTATTTCCGAATACGAGACAGTTTTCGGTTACACCCGTAGTTTCTGTTATCTCATATTCACATTGCATTTCCTGTTTTGAAATTCTTTCACAGAGCTGCTTTGCATTACTATAAATCTCAGGCAGTTTAAATAATATATCTGTCATAATTATTTCCTTTTTACCTTTTTACTCTTTTTTATGCCACCTGCGCTTGTATTTTCGTATTTCGCTTTTATATTCTGCTTTTTTGTATCTTCATTAAAACCGGTTTTTGCGGAACGGCCTCTGTCACTGCTGACGGCACTTTTATTTCCACCTTTTTTTAAATAAGCCGCCGCTTCTTTTGTTGCTGAGGGCGGTCTCGGTGTAATAAGTTTGTCCGGGCCGAATCCTATCAGATCTGTTCTGCCGGTTTTAATAAGAGCCTTTTTCACAAGCTCATAATTTTCAGGTCTGTTAAAATGAAGCAGTGCCCGCTGCATTTTCTTTTCCTCCAGCGAATCCGGTATATACACTTTTTCTCCGGTCAGAGGATCTGTTCCCGTATAGTACATACATGTCGAAAGAGTTCCCGGTGTCGGATAAAAATCCTGAACCTGATCCGGTACAAAACGATTATGATTCAGATATTCCGCCAGCTCCACCGCATCCTCAAGTCGGCTACCGGGATGAGAGGAAATAAAATACGGAATCATATACTGATTCATATCATACTCCCGGTTTATTTCATTGTATTTTTTTACGAATTTCCGGAAAACAGAATTTTCAGGCTTTCTCATCAGCCTGAGCACATTATCGGAAACATGCTCAGGTGCCACCTTCAGAATACCGCTTACATGATATCTGCACAGTTCTTTCAGAAAAGCATCGTTTCTGTCTGCAAGTGCATAATCAAAACGTACTCCGGATCTCACAAATACCTTTTTTACACCGTCAATCTGTCTGAGTTTTTTCAGAAGCTCAATATACTCTCTATGGTCTGTGTCAAGATTCCGGCAGGGAGAAGGGAACAGGCAATCCTTATGTTTGCAGGTTCCTTTTTCCGCCTGCTTTTCGCAGGCCGGTCTTCTGAAATTCGCCGTAGGTCCTCCCACATCATTTATGTAACCTTTGAAATCCGGCTTTTTCGTTAGAAGCTTTGCCTCCCTGATAAGAGAATCCATACTTCTGGAAGCGGTTATCCTTCCCTGATGATATGTGAGGGCACAAAATGCACAGCCTCCGTAACAGCCTCTTACTGATGTCAGACTGAACTTTACCTCTGTTAATGCAGGTATTCCACCGTATTTTTCGTACATCGGGTGATACTCTCTTGTAAACGGCATCTCATAAACCTCGTCCAGTTCTTCTCTGGAAAGTACAGGCTGAGGCGGGTTTTGCACAACAAAAAGGTTCTTATCATACTGCTCTGCCAAAGGGACCGAATCCGGGGCTTCATTGTTTTTATACTGAATTCTGAAGCTTTCCGCAAACTTCATTTTATTCTTTGTAAGCTCCTCATAGCCCGGCAGAAAAATGGTTTCTTCATCATCAACAGTTTTTTTTCTGACAACAGTTCCTCTTATCCAGGTGATATCTCTCGCATCAATTCCGCTGTCCAGAGCCTCGGCAATTTCCACCATGGTTCTCTCGCCCATTCCGTAGCTGATGATATCCGCCTTGGAATCCAGAAGAATCGAACGTCTCAGTTTATTATCCCAGTAATCATAATGAGCAAATCTTCTGAGACTCGCTTCTATCCCCCCCAGAATCACCGGCACATCCTTATATGCCTCTTTCGCTCTTGCAGTGTATACAATACATGCCCGGTCCGGTCTTTTTCCCGGTTCTCCTCCCGGTGAGTAAAAGTCAGTCTTTCTTCTCTTTTTGAATACGGAATAATGATTTACCATAGAATCCACATTTCCCGCGGATATCAGAAAAGCCAGCCTGGGTTTCCCAAGCCTTTTGAAATCCTCGGCGGAATGAAAATCCGGCTGAGCAATTATTCCCACTTTATATCCGAACCTTTCCAGCTGCCGGCATATTATAGCATGACCGAAGGAGGGATGATCCACATAGGCATCCCCGGAAATATACACAAAATCGAGCTGATCCCAGCCTCTTTTTTTCATATCATCTTTTGATACGGGCAAAAATTCCATACTAAAATCCCATCTTTTCATTAATTAATACTACTGTTGCCGGTACACCGCCATGCTGCTTTTCAAGTATCAGCGTCGCATTGCATATTCTTCGCGGGGAAGAACATGAGGCACATTTTCCTGTCTTCTGACATGGTGTCGGTATTTCCAGTCTCTGAGTATTCAGCGGTGATGCCACATTGTGAATTCTCATCATGCAGTCTTCGAAATTCTTTGATATCTTGTTAACTCCCGCCACAAGAAACAGACGGTCATGTCCGAAAAGAATTCCCGCCAGACGGTTTCCCGTGCCATCCACATTTATTATTCTGCCGTCTTCCGTAATACCGTTTATTCCCGACAGATAAACATCAGTAAGCATAGCCCGCTTCATTACAGTTTTTCGGTCCTCCCCGTCATCCGGGAACCAGTGCCACACCACCTCATTGCCTCTCGTTTTTAACGCCTCGTACAGGCCCATATCCTGCAATGTGACAGAACCTCCGAAACCTACACTTTGATCTGCGGAAATTTCATTTAAAATATATTCGGCAGCTTCTTCTTTTGTCTGGAAAAATTCAGCATTAAACCTGTTGTTTCTCAGAGCATCGATCGTTCTTCTTACCTTATCTGATGCTTTTTCAATATTTATATCTGACACATATGTTTTCTCCATTTTTTCCTCCTAATGTCATTATCAGCAGATTCCCGGTTATCTATATACCGATACTCCGTTATTCTGTTTCTGTCAGTGAATATATGTCATTTCTTCTGTGCTTCAAAAGCGGCAGCTCATTTCTTATTTTTTTCACTTTTTTCAAATCTATTTCGGCATAGATTATTTGCTCTTTTTCATCGGCATGAGCCGAAAACTGTCCCCAGGGATCCGCCACACATGAATTACCGTAAGCCCGGTATACTCCCTCCATATCTCTTGCCGGAGAAACCGCGGCAAAATATACCTGATTGTCTAAGGCTCTTGCTCTCATTGTAAGATCCCAATGCGCAGGGCCGGTGGTCATATTAAACGCCGCCGGCAGAATAATCAGCTCCGCTCCACGCAAAGCCATCAGTCTTGCCATTTCCGGGAATCTCACATCATAGCAGATTGCAACACCTATTTTACAGAATTCCGTGTCCACCACAGTAATCCCGTTTCCCGGGGTCAGGGTATCGGATTCCTTAAATCTGATTCCTCCTTCGACATCAATATCAAAAAGATGCACTTTTCTGTGAACCCCCAAAAGCTCTCCTTTTTTACCGAAAATAAATGAAGAATTATAGACTTTTTCATCCTCCAGCTCCGGTATGGATCCTCCCACCAGATAGATTCCCGATTCTTTTGCAAGAGCCGACAGTATTTTTACAGTCTCACCGTCACAGGTCTCCGCATACTCCCTAAAATACCTGTTGGCATAAGGGCATGAGAACATTTCCGGTAGTGCAACAATGTCCGCTCCTTCGGAAGCAGCTTCTCTTATCATCCGTGCCGCCTGTTCCAAATTGTATTTTTTATCCATAGTAACCATCATCTGGCATAAAGCTAGTTTCATTTCAATCCCTCCCCGAGATTTTAATCATCTTGTTGACCGCCCTGGCTGTCAATCCCCAAATGTAATTACCGTCATAGTTAAAAGCATCTCCGGGTCCGTGCTTCGTAAAAAAATCAAAAGGAGTTTCAAACACTTTGTGAACCTCCTCCGGATTCGGGTGGATTCCCTGTCCTTCATAATCTGTTATTTCACCGGCAAACAGACTGATTTTTTCATTCAGAAGTGACATCAGCGAACCCATACATCCCATGATTCTTACCCGTTCGGGAGCTATTCCCAGTTCTTCCGAGGTTTCTCTCACCGCACAGTATAAAGCACTTTCTCCGTCTTCTATTCTGCCGCCGGGAAAACATACTTCCCCGGGCTGTCTTCTCAGATTCATTGCCCTGACTTCAAACAGTACCAGCAGTTTTCCGTCTTTTCGTGCAAAAGGCATCAGTATTGAATACTCACTACCCTCGGCAGGCATTTCTCCGCAGTTTTCAAGCATTTCTTCAATTTGATTAATACTAATCATTAAGACCTTCCATTCTTGCAAATTCTTTTATCACCGACTCTTTATCAAGGCTCATCGCCTTTTTCAATTCCAGTGAAAGCTTTTCCATCTGTTCTTCCATATCGGGAGCTTTTTCAACATTAATCTGATTAAAAATTCTTCTGTATCCGGCAGCCTCATCATATCGGTCCATTATTTCAAGATTTCCGATGGCAGTCAGAATCTGAGATGAAGTATTTGACTTGTGCATAAAAAGGTTCTGAGCACTGATTATTTCATCTCTGATTTCCTGCATTTCCTTATCAAGTAAATAAACCTCATGCGCCGTACTCTTCAGTTTCTCGGCAATATGAGCAGGAAGCTCTCCTTTATATTTATATCTTAAGGAGTGTTCAACCGTTGCCCAGAAATTCATCGCCATAGTCCTGATCTGTATTTCAATGAAAACAAATTTCAGCCCCTGAATAGTAAATATCGGATATTTGATTATCATGTGATAGCTTCTGTAACCGCTTTCTTTTACATCCTGTACGTAATCCTTTTCCGTCATTATTTCCAGATCCATGCCTTCTCTGGATCTGAGAAGCTCCACCACTCTGTATATATCATCTTCAAACTGGCATATTACGCGAATTCCTCCGATATCATCCAGTTTATCCACTTCTTCATCGCCCAATCCAAGCTTTTTCGCTTTTTCTATAATACTCGGTATCTGTTTAACCCTGCCGACAACAAATTCAATCGGTGCATGCTCATTATTCTTTCTGTATTCGTCTCTTATTCTTTTAAGCTTTCCCTTAAGCTCTTCCACCGCAGTTTCATACGGCATCAGGAACTCACTCCATCTAACCACAGGAATCCCCTCCTTAAAGATAAATTAGTAATACCCGTCATTTCATATTACATTCGGTTATTCTCCGATAATTACAGGTTATTTAAATATTATATCAAAAAAATCGTCTGTGTTTTCCAGAGATCTGAATAAATAATCCGCATTTGTTTTTTTCAGTTCATCATAGCTCATCCAACCGGTAGCCACAGCAATACTTTTAACTCCAAGTTTTTTTGCACACGCAATATCGTATCCGGTATCTCCGATAATAAAAATGCTATCGGATTCAAAAGGCTTTCCTGCGAGAGCTTCTGCTTCTCTGACAGCCTGCACTGCCGCATCCCATTTTTCTCCCGGATGATCGCCAAATCCCCCGAAAGAAAAATACTTATCAAGTCCCACGCTTTTAAGCTTTATTTCGGCGCCGATTCTGAAATTGCTGGTAATGAGCCCCATAAACACATCTTCTCTCATTCTCAGCTCATCCAGTATTCTTATTATTCCGGGAAGCACCTTTCTGTTTTTATTATTATTTACAATATCTGTGAGTATCGATGCAAATTCTCCGATTATTGCATTTTTTTCCTCGCGGGGAATGTTAAATTTTCCCATTATTCTATCCACCAGTGACGAATCCATCGATGTCCCCACGACTACTTCTCCGCAGGCATTGTCACATCCCGTTATCCTTCTGAAGGTTTCGTTCATAGCCAGAGTTCCGTCCCGGTAACAGGTCATAAGAGTTCCGTCAATATCCCACAGCAACAGCTTATTACTCATATTATTTTCTCCATTTAATTCCCTGAACACTGCCTCGTTTTCTGAGCTCTTCTTCTATCATATCCCTTAATTTCCACCATCCGCTGCCCCAGTTGCAGAAGATTGTATCACCGTTAGGGACTCTGCTGGCAAGCCTCTGTATTGAAATATCCGGTCTGAGATGTTCGATAAAATCAGCAGCTCTGATAATATATTCTTCCTTGGGGCATATTTCAAATTCCTTTGCTTCATACATTCTACACAGCTCCGTGCCCTTTTCAATGTACAGTGTATGTGCTTTTACCGTATCTATGCCCAGTTCCGATACCAGTTCCGCTCCCGCTATACAGTCCTCTCTGTTATCCCAGGGCAGATTCAGAATCATGTGAGTTCCCACAGTAAATCCATATGAATGAATTCTTTCTACGGCATCAATATATTCTTCCAGAGTATGTCCGCGATTTATAATTTTCAGTGTATCCGGATTGACCGACTGAAGTCCCAGTTCTATGCAGACCTGTTTATCCCCGGCTTCGGAACGAATAGCCTCCAGGATATCATCTCCTACACAGTCAGGCCGGGTGGCAAAGCACAGTTCGACAATTCCGTCGGTTTCGGCAGCTTCCTTTGTATATCGTTTCATGATTTCAACTGGAAAATAGGTGTTTGTAAAATTCTGAAAGTATGCCACAAACAGTTTTGCCTTATACTTTTCTCCGATATATTTTTTATTAATCTCCAGCTGCTCTCTTACAGTCAGTCTATTTGACAGATTTTCGAAGCCTGTACCCTTTGCTCCACAGAATATACACCCGCCGGTTCCTCTGGTGCCGTCTCTGTTGGGGCAGGTTGCCGGCAGATTGACCGGAAGCTTATAAACCTTTTCACCATACCTGTTTCTCATCTGTTTTGCATATGTTAAATATAAATCTTCCATAATTCTGTTTCCTAACCCATATATTATTCAAAAAACAAGAAAACGCTCCTACATGCGTACGACGAGATGAATTCATCCCGTCGATACGAATGGAACGTCTGAAGTTTAGTTTAATGCTTCGTGATTTGAGAGCAGGTCAGTTATCTCTTCCGCTTCCGCACTTACACTTACGATAAAGTCCAGCTCATATTTTTCGGAAATAACATCCAGTCTTTCAACAAAAGCGGAAACACTTTCAAGTGAAATATGTGCATGCTTTGTAATGCTGTCAATGAAAATTGTATCAATATCATGGTCCGAACTGATAATTCCGAGAATAAATCCCGCAAATTCATCAATGTTTCCCAATTCATAATCTTCGGCACTTACAACTCTTATTCTATAATTAAGCTCTCTTGTAAGATGCTTGTCATTGTTAATAAAAATTGTACTTCCGTGACTTGTTCTAATATGTTCATTTGCGGTTTCTATCATTTTCTTTGTTTTGCCGCTGCCTTTTTTGCCTATTAATATTTTAACCATATTTACATTCCCCCAATCGTATTAAATTTATATGAATCGTTAATGTCGTTATATAGTATTTCTATTATAACAGGAATAGTGAATAAATCAAAGAGAAATCATAAAGATTTTTAATTTCAAAATATAATATTCACATTCATATCATCCGATAAGTCTTCTCAGTTTCTCAAGCATTCCATCAGCGGGATCAATAACTGTAAGTGAAGAATAGTTTTTGATTTCATTTCCGAAGCATGGAAAGTGAGTACATCCTAAAACCAGCGCCTCGCATCCTGTTTTTTCGAAAAAAGCAGCCAGTTCTTTCAGGTGCCCTTTCTCAGAAATAATCTCAGGAGAATATCCGGCCTCCACCATTTTTACCACAGGCATCAAAGCGGTTCCTATGACCTCGGCATCGGAGTTTCCTTTCAGTACAGCCTCTTCAATTCCGGCCAGAGATTTATTGTTCGCCGCAATTACAGCAATTCTGCCGTATTCTCCACCTGTTTCTTCGTAAAACATGAGCGGGGTTACAATTGCCGTTTCAAATAATTCTGCCAGCTTATTAAAATCCACACTGGCGGAAAGAGAATTGCAGTAAACGAAAAACCCGTCGACACCTTTTTCAAGTCCGTCCCGCAGGATAGCACCTATTACCGATTCTCTGTTTTCCGTATCTGAAATCTGAAAATTCATCTGCTCCTGAGGAGTGGAAGAAACGGGATAGCCGAGTATTTCCCATGTTTCCTCATTCCTCTTCAAATAGTCCACACCCATAGCGGTGTCCACCGGCGTACCTGCTATCACCGCTATTTTATATGATTCTTTCATTTAATATCTCCGTTTTGGCCTGTTTACCGTCTAAATACAGCGGGTTTCCCATGGTAGCGTTATCATAAATACCGATATCTTTATGGAACCCATCTGCGTTCGATTTCAACAATCCTGTTCTTCTCAACTGTTATCTGAGTATTTCCGACAGACCAGTTTTCAGAATGAGTGTTTTTCATATAATCTTCAAAATCCTTGTATTCAACTGTTACAGGTTCTGCTTTCGGATCCGATAAACCGTATGCATCCTTCAGGACGAGCTTATCTGAAATAACCAGTGTCTGAGGAGCTCCGGCAGAATAATACTGAGGATAATCATCCCATGTCAGAGTACGCCATCCGTTGGTATCTTCTTCGGTATATAATGTAATTCCATACTCAGCTTCACCGAAGCCTCCGTTAATATCAATAATTGAATCTTTCTGTTCCTTCGATGAAACATAATAAACATCTCCGGCATATTCAATCAGATCTCCGACATTCATTTTTGACACATCCACTATATCATAAGTATCATATGCGAAAAATTCCACTTTAATGGTTTTTTCACCCTTTTCGTTGACAGTAATAGTGGAAGGGTCGAGATTAACGTCATACATTCCGTCCTCTATTTCCGAACCTGTGATTTTGCAGGTAGGCTGTGATTTAATGAAATTGCCTGTAGTATTAATATATACTGTTCTCTGCTTTGAATTCCATCCCACATTGCACGCAAATGCTTCGGAAACAGCTCTCAAAGGAACAAGAGTTCTTCCGTTTAAGATTTTTGATCCCACATCTAATGTCACAGTTTTATCGTTTACCTTCATTTCGAGTGATCCGACATCAAAGCTGAGGTTGTAGCCTTCCTTAGTGGCAGTGATATGCTGACCGGCAGCATCTTTATTATAATCCACCTCACATCCGAGTTTTTCAAAAATTACACGGAAAGGCACCAGAGTTCTTCCGTTTTCAATAATCGGATCAACATCAAAAGTAAGCTGTTTTCCATCCATTATTACTTTAACAGCTGTGTTTACCGCTGAATTATCAGCTGATGGTTCATCCGCAAATACAACAAGCGATGACAACACCATAACAGTGCAAAGCACTACGCTTAACGCAGTTTTAAATTTTTTCATTTTTTACCTCCTCGTAAATTAATACAAATTATTATACTAACATGATTCTGCCGGAAAAGCCGGCCGAATCATTATTATCAGTATCGGCTTTTAAATAATTTATCCGGATCTGCATGGGCATCAATCCCCGTCAGAACCCGTTATCTGTTTTTCAACCGTTTGTCGGTTCTGGTTGCCAGATAGGTTCCCAGACTCTGGAACAGCTGAACAAGTACAATCAGGAACACCACAGCAAAAATCATTACCAGATACTGATATCTGTAGTATCCATAGTTTATTGCAATCTTACCTAGACCTCCGCCTCCGAGAATCCCGCTCATTGCGGAATATCCCAGTATAGTGGTAAGAGCTATGGTCATATTAGATATCAGCGAAGGCATGCTTTCCGGAATCATTACTTTTGCTATAATCTGAAACGGCGATGATCCCATACTTTGTGCCATTTCAATAATATTGGGATTGAGTTCCCTGAGGCTGCTTTCAACCAGTCTTGCCACAAATGGAAAGGCCGCTATTACAAGCGGAACAACGGATGCCGGCGTACCTACCACAGTCCCGACTATCAGTCTCGTCAGAGGGAATACCATTATCATAAGAATAAGAAAAGGAACCGATCTCAGAAGATTGATAATCACATTCAAAACACTCAATACAGCCTTCGGAATCTTCAGTATTTTTCCGTCCTCGCCCGCAACTATCAGAACACCCAGCGGCAAACCTATAATAATAGAAAATGCAGTCGATAAAATCGTAACATACACCGTCTCCCAAATAGCAATAGGAAACTGTGTCTTTAATATATCCAGTGCTGTCTGCACTGTATCAGATGCAAAATAATCAGCTATCATTTAACAATCTCCTCCACATGAATGTTCGGCATATTACCCATATACTCCATTGCTTTTTTCAGTTCTTCTTCTCCTCCGGATATTCCGAGAATCATATTTCCGAAAGCTTTATCACCTATGCATTGGGTAGATGCTGCTTTTATGTTTGCAGCTATGTTTAAATCTATTGCCATCTGGGCTATCATAGGTTTGTTTGTTGTCATCGCACCGTTAAATACAACGCGGAATACCTTCTCATCTTCCTGAATTGAAACACTGCTTTCATAGCCTTCGGGATATACCAGTCTTTTGGCCGCATCCGACTTAGGTGCCGCAAATACATCGCTTACCTGTCCGACTTCCGCAATATTACCTTTATCCAGAATTGCAACTTTTGTGCAAATCTGCTCCACAACACTCATCTGATGAGTAATAACTATAACCGTAATACCGAGTTTATCATGAATCTCTCTGATTAATGACAGTATCGACTGCGTTGTCTGCGGGTCAAGAGCACTTGTCGCCTCGTCACACAAAAGGATTTTAGGATGTGTTGCAAGTGCGCGTGCAATTGCTACTCTCTGCTGCTGACCTCCGGACAACTGCGCCGGATAACTGCTCAGCTTGTCCCCAAGACCTACGATATTTAAAAGCTCAGTGGCTCTTTTAACAGCCTCTGATTTTTTCACGCCTGCCAGTTCAAGGGGGAAGCATACATTTTTCAAGCAATTTCTTTGCATAAGAAGATTGAAGCCCTGGAAAATCATAGTGATATTACGTCTTTCCTCTCTGAGTTCCTTATTGGAAAGCTTTCCCATGTCCTTGCCGTCTATTATTATATTTCCGGAGGTCGGTCTTTCAAGCATATTTATACATCTTACAAGGGTACTTTTTCCCGCACCGCTCATGCCGATAATACCGAAAATATCTCCATCCTCAACAGTCAGAGATATTCCCTTCAGTGCTTCAACCGTTCCGCCCGAGGTCTGAAAAGTTTTCGTCAGATTTTGAATTTCAATCATTATTTCTTCTCCTGAACAAAATGAAATAACACTGACTGCATTTATGCAGGCAGCGCTATTTCACATATTATTTTTATTCTCTATTTGAACAAATCGAGTGCGGTCTGCTTTCCGCCGTAAATCCCCATAGGTTCAACGTGAACAACTACAGTCTGTACAAGATGTGTTCCATTCTGTTCATTGAAATCTAACAGGTACGGAATATGCTGGAAATAGTTGGCATCGATTTCTCCGCTTTCAACTACATTGTTAGGCTGAACATAATCAGTGAATTCTACAATATTAAGTTCAATGTTTTTTGCGGATAATAATGTTTTTGCAACACCCAGAATTTCAGCATGAGGTGTAGGTGATGCGGCAACTGAGATAGTTGTTCCTGCCAGTGCATCATAATCTACGGAAGCATCATATCCGTCTCCCGGGTTTTCCACTACGCTGATTACAGCGCCGGCATATTTTTCAGCAATGAACTCCGCAACGGCTTTACTCTGTAAAGCTGCATTTAAAGCTTTAATTGTATCTTTGTTCTCATTTCCTTCCTTAACTGCCAGAATATTGCCGTAAGCTGAAGCCGATCCTTCGATTGCCAGCGAATCTTTTACAGGATTAAGTCCTGCCTCAATTGCATAATTTGCGTTAATAACAGCAAAATCAACATCCTTTAATACGTTAGGCACCTGAGCAGCTTCAACTTCTTTAAATTCGATATTATAAGGATTTTCCGCAATATCATTAATTGTTGCCGTAATTCCGGCATCTTCCTTCAGTTTAATGATTCCCTGATCCTGAAGCAGAAGAAGTGCTCTAGCTTCATTTGTGGTATCGTTAGGAACAGCGATTGTGAGAGATTCGGCTTTTTTGCTACCGCATCCGGCAAACACAGAAGCCACCAACACTGCTGTCAGCAGTAATGCAAGTACTTTTTTCATAATGTTACCTTCCTTTTCTTAAATTATTACATATCATTTCTGCCAATATGTAATTAATTGTGTATATTAGTTCTATTATATCTCAATAATTCATGTTTGTCTATAATTCTGTTAATTCTGTGACTGATTCTTTCTGCTTCGAAGCTGCCCGCAGGCACCGTCAATATCGCTTCCCAGTTCACGTCTTATTGTAGCCTCAAATCCGTTTTTTTTCAGAACATCGCGAAATTCCTCCGCTGCCCTTCGTTTTGCCGCCGCAAAGCTTTTTCCCTCAACACCATTAAAGGGAATAAGGTTGATGTGACACAGGATTCCTTTGAGTCTTTCCGCCAGCTCGGCTGCCTGTTTAACGGAATCGTTTTTACCTTCAATAAGAATGTACTCGAAAGTTATTCTTTTGTTGGTTATGCGTACATACTCTCTGCAGGCCGAAAGCAGCTTTGAATAATCATATTTCCTGTTGACAGGCATAAGCTCATTTCTTATTTTCTCATTCGGTGCGTGAAGTGAAACCGCCAGTGTAACCTGAGGAAAGTCCTCCGCAAATCTTTTTATGTACGGGACAAGACCGCAGGTCGAGACCGTTATGCTTCGCCAACTCATATTGAAGCCTCTGCTGTCATGAATCAGTCTGATAAAAGACTTAAGCTCTTCGTAATTATCAAAAGGCTCACCTACGCCCATGACCACCACGTTATCCACCCTGCGTCCGATATCTGCCGAAACCGCCAGCACCTGGTCGAGGATTTCCCCCGCCGTCAGGTTTCTGATGAGACCTCCTTTGCAGGAAGCGCAGAAAGCACAGCCCATTCTGCAGCCGGCCTGGGTTGAAATACATATAGTATTTCCGTATTCATACTTCATCAGAACACTTTCCACCATCTGCCCGTCCGAAAGGCGGAACAGGTATTTTCTTGTCCCGTCCTTTTTGGATATCTGAACCGTTTCGGTTTCTATCACCTCGGGATCCGCATCGGTTTTCAGTTTTTCACGAAGTGCTGCCGGCAGATTTCTCATTTCATCAAAGCTTCTGACACCTTTATGAAGCCATTCAAAAACCTGTTTTGCTCTGAATCTCTTTTCGCCGTGGGAAACAATATACTCCTCCAGCTCTTCATATGACATGGATTTAATCTTTTTCATACAAATATTATACTCTTTTTACACTGATAACAGCTTCATGACCGTTGAGGTTAACCTTTTCCTCAGCATCGCCTCTGCTTAATTCCACAGCAAGAGTTTCGCTCATAATGTATTCTCTGAAACCGGCAACCGCCTTATCTACGGCTTCATCTGATGAATAAGTTATTTCAATGTTGTCCATCATTTCGAAATCGTGAGCTTTTCTCATCTGCTGTATCTTGGAAATAAATTCGCGGGCAATACCCTCTTCAGCCAGCTCCGGAGTAATTGTTGTGTCGAGAATCGTAAACAGATTGTTTTCCATCGAAACAACAAAGCCTTCCTTTGCACTGATTTTAATATCCACCAGCTCCTTATCAACTGATACGGCTTCTCCGTCGATTTCCATAGAAAGATTTCCTTTTTCTTCAAGCTCTGCGACAACAGCCTTTGCGTCGGCTTTAGCCAGAGCGGAGCCGAAGGCTTTAACCTTTCCTCCGAGAACAGGACCTGCAGCCTTGAAATTAGGCTTGAGACTGAAATTCATATATTTGTCAAGATTCTTTTCAAACACAACATTTTTAACATTAAGCTCTTCCTTAATAAGACCTGTCATGTCGGAAATAAGCTCTTCGAATTTTCCGTCCACCAGGATTTCACCCAACGGCTGTCTTACCTTGATTCTTTCCTTTTCTCTTGCACCTCTTCCGAGACCTACCAGTGCTCTGACAAGATCCATTCTTTCTTCAACATGCTCATCAATGAGGCTCTCGTCTGCTTCCGGATAGTAAGCAATATGAACAGATTCTTCGCCGGTAAGCTTTGTAAAGATCTCATCCGCCAGGAACGGTGCAAACGGTGCAATCAGCTTTGAAACTCCGATAAGAATTTCATAAGTTGTACAGTATACTGCCTTCTTATCCGAATTCATCTCTTCCTGATAGAATCTTCTTCTTGCTCTTCTGATATACCAGTTGGATAAATCCTCTGTAACAAAGTCCTGAATCTTTCTTGTGGTTCTCATGTGATCATAATGATCCATTTCGAATGTCACTTCTTTAACAAGCTTGTTGTACTTTGAAATTATCCATCTGTCGAGCTCTGCTCTGTCGGCATACGGAACGAAACAGTCCTTAATATCAATGTTGTCCGTATTTGAATAAAGAACAAAGAAATTATATACATTCTTGAGAGTTCCGAAGAATTTACTCTGCACTTCAATGAGTCCGTCTTCATCGAATTTTGTCGGGCTCCATGCCGGTGATACCTGCAGCAGATACCATCTTGTAGCGTCAGCACCGTATTTGTCGAAAAGCTCAAACGGGCTTACTGTATTTCCTCTGGATTTTGACATCTTCTTTCCTTCTTTATCGAGAATCAGGTCATTTACCAGAACATTTTTGTACGGAGATGTTCCCTTAACAAAGGAAGAAATAGCCAGCAGCGAATAAAACCAGCCTCTGGTCTGGTCGATTCCTTCACAGATAAAGTCAGCCGGGAAAAGCTCCTCGTCAAATTTATCGGCATTTTCAAACGGATAATGCTGCTGTGCGAAAGGCATTGCTCCGCTGTCGAACCAGCAGTCGATAACGTCGGTTACTCGCGTCATTGTCTTTCCGCAGTGCGGACACCTGAAGTGAATGTCATCCACATACGGTCTGTGCAGTTCTATTGTTTCGTCAATATCTTCTATTGCCTTTTCCGCCAGCTCTGCTCTCGAACCTGCCGATTCCAGATGACCGCATTCACATCTCCAGATATTGAGAGGTGTTCCCCAGTATCTGCTTCTGGAAATTGCCCAGTCATTGAGGTTTTCCAGCCAGTTTCCGAATCTCTTTTCTCCCACAAAATCCGGGAACCAGTTTACTTCGTTATTGCTCTTAATAAGTGTATCTTTAATTTTTGTGATTTCGATATACCAGCTCGGCTTTGCGTAATAAAGCAGAGGTGTCTGACATCTCCAGCAGTGCGGATAGTTATGAGCCATCTTCTCCTTTGCGAAAATCTTATCTTCGGCAGCGAGCCACTTGATAATATCAACATCGCAGTCCATTACAAAACGGCCCTCCCATGGGGTGCATGTATATTTACCGTTTTCCGCAACGGGATTGAGAACCGGAAGTCCGTATCTTCTGCCGGTGTTATAGTCATCTTCACCGAAAGCCGGAGCTGTATGAACGATACCGGTACCGTCTTCCACAGTAACGTAATCCGCACATGTTACGAAGAAAGCTTTCTTATCTGCTTTTACGAAAGGCATGAGCTGCTCGTATTCCTGAAATTCCAGGTCCTTGCCCTTCATTTCTTCCAGAACTTCATATTCTTCTTTGAGAACCTTTGCGGCAAGAACCTTTGCCACATAGTAAATGTTGCCGTCCGCATACCTTACTTTCACATAGTCTATATCTGCACCTACCGTAAGTGCAACGTTTGAAGCAAGAGTCCACGGAGTTGTTGTCCATGCGAGGAAGTATTCGTTTTCCGCATCCTTTTTCCTGAATTTTGCAATAACAGTATTGGATTTTATTTCCTTGTATCCGAGAGCCACTTCATGTGAAGCAAGTCCTGTTCCGCAGCGCGGGCAGTATGGAAGAATTTTATATCCTTCGTAGATGAAGCCTTCTTTGAAGAACTTATTCAGGATCCACCATACCGATTCGATATAATTGTTGTCAAGCGTAATGTATGGATTTTCCAGGTCGATGAGATATCCCATTCTTTTTGTCATATCTCTCCACTGTTTTTCATAAGTGAATACAGATTCTCTGCACTTTTCATTGAATTCCGCAATACCGTATTTTTCGATTTCCGGCTTACTGGAAATTCCAAGCTGTTTTTCAACTTCGATTTCGACAGGCAGTCCGTGTGTATCCCATCCTGCCTTTCTCTTTACGGCAAAGCCCTTCATGGTCTTGTATCTGCAGACAGAATCCTTGAGAGTTCTTGCCATTACATGATGGATTCCCGGTCTTCCGTTAGCGGTAGGCGGGCCTTCATAGAATCCGAAAGCAGGCTTTCCTTTTCTTGTTTCAATACATTTTTCAAGCAGATTTTCTTTTTCCCAGTTTGCCGCCTGTTCATTCTGAAAATCGGCAATAGGTTTTGAAGATAAATTTTCAAACATATTTTTTCTCCTTTATCAAAAAATTGTTACTATTCACAGCCGTTGAGAAACAATTATAAATTCAGTATTGTACTAATCAGATTCGAAGCGATATCCTCCAATGTCCCTTCAGTTATACAGTCGTTTCGAATCACAGACCAATCATTTACCATTTGAATTAAATGACTGTGAATAGTAACAAAAAATTATATTCTTTTTCAACAGTCTGAAATTTATACGAAACACGCAGTTAAATTTCGCCCGGTTTTTCTTAATGTTCTGCGAAAGAAAGTGTCCTGAAATTCCGGTGAAAAATCATGTTCATTATCCGCAGCTAAGATTGCTTTCAGAATCACACAGCTGAAAATCCCATAAAAAAATCCCTGAATTCTATTCAGGGACGATTGTTAACCGCGGTACCACCCACATTGCCTCTGCCTGAGCGTCGGCCTCTTAGTCTGCGTAACGTGCAGCTCCGGACAGGCTTACTGATTTCAGCCGGTCGGCTCCAAAGTGATATTCAAGCAGCTGTTCTGTGGAAATCTTTCAGCCCGGGATTTCCTCTCTGCTAAAGAAATTGTCTGCTCTACTGTCTTTTTCTCAGCCGTTATTTTCATATAAATTTCGATACTCTATATATTTTAATACACATCCGACTCTTGTCAATAGCAATAATCGTAATAATTAAGTTATTGCTAAGTTTTTTGATACTGTTGGCAATCCTGATGAATAAAACATATTTTCTGTGCGGATTCCGGACTTAAAGCCTCGGATTTAACTGCCTCTACCGGTAACGCAGGCATTAGTGTATAACTCAAAGGGCATACCGGATTTTTTCCCTATCTGAGTACTGCCGGTTTATTCAGTTTTTCCGATATTTTTTCTGTTATCAGACACAATGCGGCTGTAATCATCATAACCGGCAGGGTATATCCCACCGGAAGTTCAAGATTCATCATAAGCCTGTAAATAATGAACCCCGCCAGCCACACCAGCATGTTTCTCATGCATATGCGCTCATTCCTTCTGTCTTTTTTCAGAATCAGAGTATTCGCTATCTGAATCGATACCATGGGAGCAAAAACCGAGCCTATGAAATACAGAAATCCCGTGATATCATCCATGGAAAACATCACAGCCGCCACAGTCCCTATCAAAGCCGACGCAATTGCCGCTTTTTTCCCGTTGATTTTATCCCATACGGACACGGCGGAAATCCCCGCCGACACCGCATCAAGGTATGTTGTTGTTACTGTTGACAGAACAATAATAAGAAGCCCCACTGTTCCCAGGCCCGCCTTCAGAAGAATTCCAGGTATATCAGACTCTCCCGTTATCATTGCGGCACCCATTCCGATCACATACATCCAGCAGCTCACAAGACCGTAAATCACAGCGCTCACACCGGAAGCTGCCGCCGGCTTCTCCGCTTTACTTGTATAATCACTTATCAGCGGGAGCCATGAAAGAGGCATGGCGGCGGCCAGCTCAACAGCAGCGCCGAAGGAAAGCGCTCCGGAAAGACCGACTCCCGCTTCGGATCCGTTCCGAAATATTATTACGCTCATCATTACAGTCATCAGAAACAAAGCTGTCATAACAGCCGCATTCAGTTTTCCGAGACTGCCGATTCCGATTTTTATCCACAGCACGATCAGTGCACCTGTTATTATGCACCAGAGCCATTTTCCCGTATTCATTATTTCTCCGGCTGCCATGGCACCGTCATATATCATTATAGAAGTCCAGCCCACCAGCTGAACAATATTCATCAATGCGAAAAACTTTCCGCCCACAGCTCCGAAGCTCATTTTTGAGGATTCCATAGCGCTGAGTCTGTATTTTCCGCCTGTTATGCCCGCAACGAACAGAAGCCCGCAGCCGATTAGATGCCCCGCCAGGATTGCCGCAACCGCTTTTGAAAATCCCATCGAAGCATAATATGTTCCGGTAATAATCTCCGCTATCGAAACTCCCGCTCCGAACCATATCAGTCCGTTTTCAGGCAAGGTTGTCCTTTTCTCCATTTTTCCCACCTGTTTATTTTACTTTCCGAACCTCTCCACCGATTCGGAACTCTTTTTTTCATTCTTTTTCGTATGATGTATATTCGAGAGCATTCGTGCTCATAACCCGGCACGGCAATACCTTACTGTTAATTGAATTCATCCCGATTAAGATAATAATCCTGTATTACCGGAGAGTTATCCGTATGCTATCTCCTGCTGTCATCCGGGGTCTGAGTATATTCATTATCAATGGCAAATCCATGGTCCAAAGGTCCGCAGCCTTTTCCCAGATCAAGTCCCGCAGCCAGAGCGCCGGAAATATACTTCTTGCTTCTTTCAACCGCCGTATCTATATCAAATCCCTTTGCCAGATTCGAGGCAATTGCCGACGACAGAGTACAGCCGGTTCCGTGAGTATTGGGATTGTCTATTCTTTCCCCTCTGAACCTGACGAACTCACCGTTTCTGCAAAGCAGATCATTTGCATCACTGACACTGTGCCCGCCTTTTATCAGAACCGCGCAGTCGTATCTGTCAGCTATTTCCATTCCCGCCCGCTTCATTTCTTCCTCAGAAAATATTCCGAAACCTGCCAGAACCTCTGCTTCCGGAATATTGGGAGTAATTAACGATGCCAGAGGAAACATCTCTTTTTTCAGGATTTCCACCGCATCCTCTTCAATAAGCCTCGCTCCGCTGGTGGCCACCATTACAGGATCCACCACAATATTTTCAGGCCCGTACTCCCTGAGTTTTTCGGCTATAACCCGAATCAGATTTTTTTCGGACACCATCCCTATTTTTACGGCATCGGGAAAGATGTCGGCAAAAACGCAATCCAGCTGCTTTTTCATAAACTCCGGATTGGCATTCATTATCGCCTCTACTCCGGTGGTATTCTGAGCGGTAAGAGCCGTAACTGCACTCATGGCAAACACTCCGTTTGCCAGCATAGTCTTAATATCAGCCTGTATGCCCGCACCCCCTCCGGAATCACTTCCGGCTATCGTTAATACTGTTTTCATAATTCCTCCTTTCATACTGTTTTTTACCCTTCACAACGCAGTTTTTCAATCTTCCGGCAGCCTCAACTGTATCTTCGGCCCCGTAAACGGCACTGATTACCGCGATTCCGTCAATACCTGTATTCTTCAGTAATTCTACGTTTTCCTCATTAATACCGCCGATGGCCACCACAGGAATATCAACTATATCGCATATATTATTTAAATCTTCAATACTGACCATTTTTGCATCGGATTTTGAATCTGTCGGAAACATTGCTCCCACGCCCAGATAATCCGCCCCCCGGCTTTCCGCCAGAAGTGCCTCATCCGGAGTCTGCACCGAAACACCGATAATAATATCTTCTCCTAAAAGCTTTCTGACTTTTTCCGCATCCATATCATCCTGCCCCACATGAACTCCGTCAGCACCGGCAGCTTCAGCCACATGAACTGCATCGTTGATAATAAGCGGAACTCTGTAGCTTTCGCACAACTGCTTTAACTCCACAGCTTCCTTTATAAAGCTTTCTTCATCAAGATTCTTTTCCCGCAGCTGGATTACCGAAGCTCCGCCCCGCAGGCTTTCCTCCACCATTTCTTTCAGACTTCTGCCTCTCAGGTGATGCCTGTCCGTAACTGCATAAAGTGAATAATCTATACTATCTGATTTCATACTTCGCTCCCTTTCTCAAATCATCGGGCTTCATATTGAATATCGCATCAATAATCCGGTTTCCGTATGTTGAATTTCCGTCTCCGGGTTTCATGTTACCGACAGCGATTTCACCGGCTATTCCCATTGTGCATACGGCTGCGGCTGCGGCTTCAGTCTGATTTTCCGGATTTGCCGCCAGAAAAGCTGTCAGGACCGCCGAAAGCTGACAGCCGGTTCCGGTTACATGAGACATTTCAGGTCTGCCGTTGCGGATTACATAACAGCTTCCGCCGTCACTCACCAGATCAATTGCCCCGCTTATTATTGTAATAACATCATTTTCCAGCGAAAACTTTTTCGCAAAGGGGATATAAGACTCCAGGTTTTTCTCTGTAACCGCATCGGCGATTGAAGCCTCCACGCCCTTTGTTTCTCCGCTCCCTGTTGCCAGAGTTCTGATTTCCGAAGCATTTCCCCTGACCGCGCTTAGCTTCAGCTCCCGCATAAGGGTTAGAGCGGTTTCCGTTCTGATTCCCGATGCCCCGGCCCCCACCGGATCTAAAACTATGGTATGTCCGAGTTCTCCGGCCGCCCGGCCCGCTCTCATCATAGCTTCAATTGTCATTTTATTCAAAGTTCCTGTGTTTATGCAAAGTCCATCGGAAATCCCGGTAATTTCCGCGACTTCCTCCGGTTCATCTGCCATAACCGGGCTCCCTCCGCAGGCCAGAACCGCATTTGCCACATCATGTACAGTCACATAATTGGTAATATTGTGAATAAGCGGTTTTTTCCGTCTGACGTTTTCCATACATTCTCCAATCATTTTCCCACCTCTTTTTCTGATAAAAATAACGGACTACCTTCGCAAAGATAATCCGCATCTGTCTGTTCAAAAACATCTGAAATATTTCCCTACGTTGGCATTATCCAAATCAGGTTACGGGTCAAAGCACAATAGCTTACTCTCAGCCTGCTTGATGCAAGCTCCCCCTGTAATCTTTCAACCATATTATCATCAGAAAAAGTGGTTGTCAATAAATAAAGTTCATTTGACATTGTATATGATTTTATCAGTATTCATCAGACAGTTCTAAGATAAGGCAATCCACCACTCAACATCTTTCGAGGTGTTTTTTTATTAAATATAATAACAACATATTCTTTCATAATTTTATTCGTCAATATTAAAATAAAGATTTCTGCGGTATGCCGCAAAAATCTTTATTCTAAATTTCTTATTCTGTTTTAACTTCAATCCGTATCAGCCAATCCGGTCTTCTGTTTTAGTAATTAATGACTCTCCGCCGGTATCACGTTTCTTATTTTCTCAGAATATTTTTATCCACAAGATTTGCGGAATCCCCCGCCAGCAATAAAACACACTGTCCGGAAATAATATTTGTGGCGGTATGTAAAAAGTCCAGAATTACATTGAGTGCCAGGATCATTGCCAGATATTCCGAAGGAAGACCCAGCTGCATGAAAAGGACGGTGAAAGCGGATGTCGAGCCTCCCGGCACCGCGGGAGAAGCTATACTGAGAATTACAGATACCAGCCATGCCACGAACAGCCATGCAACAGAAATCTGCATTCCCGAAAATTCCGCCACACTCAGGGCTCCGCATAGTAATACTATTCCCACCCCCGGCATATACACGACCTGTCCGAGAGCCACACCGAAATTTGTCAGCTTTTTGTCAATACCAAGCTCTTCAATACAGCATTTCATATTGTACGGAAATGCCGCTGCAGAGGACGAGGTTGTAAGTGCTATCATAAAAGAAGAAACTGTCTTTCTGCACAGCTTTGTCGGAGGCAGCCTGAATCTGATGCATACAACCGCTACACTTACAATAATAATAAAAATACATGCAACTATGCTCATCAGGAAAAATTTACCGTAAGCCGCAATCTGTGCAAACTCACTTTCCGCGATTATTTTCACAAGACTTCCGAAAATGAACAGATAAAGCAGCTTACATATTATCCTCATAACCTCTATAACCGCATAATTTGCCTGTTCAAGAACCGATGCCAGATTATTTACCTTTTCACTCAGACCAATCATTGCCACACCGAAAATAATTGCAATAAACAGAATCTGGAGTGTATTGCCCGCAGAAAATGCGTTTACCACATTGTCCGGAACAATATCAAATACTATTTCAACTATATCATTTACTCCGTTTCCGGTTTTCCCACTTCCGAAAGAAAGCCTGAAAAACGGCAGTATTACAGCCGCTGCGGCCGCAATCAGAACAGACACCGATACGAAATAATACAGACTTACCTTTCTTCCTATAGACTGAAAAGTTTCCGCATCACCCATGGAAAAAATTCCCCACACCACAGAGAAAAATATCAGGGGTCCCGCCACGGCATTCAGCAGTCCCAGGAATGTGCTCAGTGCCGGTTCAAGAAATGTATACAGAATAACCGAATTCACTTTGTCAGGTATCAGATGAATCAGAAATCCTGCCAGAACTCCTGCGCCAATCGTAATCAGAAGCTGAAGCCAGTCCGGAAATTTCAGGTTTTCGATGCTGAAATCTACTGTATTTTTACCGTTTGAATACTTCCATATCGGGCGCAGTCCCATTCCCGAAAAAGCCGCTCTCATCAGAACACCGTATTCATCGTCCTCAGGCTCTGCAAAGGGATCCAGTGATTCTCCTTCGACGATCAGCCTTATTCTTGATTTCCCCAGAGTTTTTCCGCACTTATACTCGAACCGGCAGTCCTCTCCGAATACGGCCTTATACTTCATCAGAGCTTCTTCAATCCTGAGCCTCAGTTTAATAAGCTCCTTCCTGTCATGTTTTTTTGCACTCAGATAATTATCAATTGCTTCCAATGCCTCATCAATATTATTATTTGTCATTTGTATTTTCATCAGCATTTATCTCCATAATTTCCGTTTCAAAATCTGCCTGAACTGCTATGAATATGAGTTCTATTGATTTAATTCCATATTCAGACTATCATAAATTTCTCTGATTGTATCCTCGTCAAATCTCAGATATGCCAGGCGACTCAGAATTCTCCTCAGTTCCTTTGGAGTAAGCTCCCCGCTGCCGCGCATCATACTCACCTGACTCAAAGCCTTTTCTTTCTCTGACGGAAGTTCTGTTTCCGACAGCAGACCGTAGGCATCTTCAATTTCAATATCAGATGCACCTGTCTTTTTCAGTATTTCTTTAATTTTTGCCGATGACAGGCCCTTCTCTTCACTTTCTTCTATAATATTCGCACAATAGCGTATCCTGAGTGTCTCTGAGGCCGCCAGATAATCGTCTCTTACTCTGCTCATAGCTTTCCCTCTTTTCGCTTAGTATTCTTCCGTCCCGAGTAATTAGTTCCGAAAACAGCAGCCAGAATAATTACCGAGCAAATAACCTGCATTACCGATAATTCTTCCCGAAGAATCAGTGCTCCCGTCGTAAGAGTGATAACCGTCCCCGCACAGCCGAAAATACTCACCTTTACCGCTTCCAGATATCGTGTTGTATAGGAATTCAGCAGCGTGGATACCATTGTGCAGCCTATTCCCAGATATAATACCGCCGCCATGAATCCCGGCTCCTTTATCAGAGAAAAGGTATTCGCCAGAGTTCCGGTCAGTCCGCCGGAAATCAGAACCGCAATTGTGTATACCGTGAATCCCAGTCCGCATGAGACAAAGCTTATTTCCACCGGAGTATACTCATTCCTGAGCCTTCGTATGGCAACTATATTCGCCGACATGGATAATGCCGACAAAAGGATAAGGACGCAGCCCTTAATACTCACACTTTCTATTCCGCCTTTTCCGTAAACCGAAATGAAAGCCGCGGCAACAATTGCCGACAGTACGCATATTCTTTGAATCACTCCGGTTTTTTCTTTAATGAGCAGCTCCGCCAGAATTAATGTCAGGGCAGGCTGTGCAGCCATAATTATTCCCGCCTCGACAGAGGAAGCGTATTGAAGTCCCAGAAACTGAAATCCGAAAAATCCCACTGCATAAAGCACCGCCGGTACCAGCAGCGGCGCTGTTTTTTTATTCTTTAAATCAATTTTTACGGCTTTAAATGCAATAAGGAGTAATGCAAAAATAAAGGCTATCATAAATCTGAAAAACAAAGCATCCAGAACACTGCCGTACATCATGGAAATTTTTGCCCCCAGATATGAACAGCCTGTTATCGCCGTACATATTATCGCCGCCGAATAAACTTTTATTCCGGTATTACCGTCCATACAAAATCTCCCTCTCCTCCTGCGCAGGCAAAATAGCCTTCCGGAATCATCTCCCCGGTTATTCTGACTCCTTTTATTTCACCCGCAAATTCCCCGTTTATTATGGTGGGAATTTTTTTTATTCCGTAGGAAAGACCTCTGCCTTCCCATTTTGCAAAAGCTTCTTTTCGACACCATATCATAAAAAAAGAGTTTTCACCCTCAAGTCTCACTTTTTCATTTTCTTCTTCTGTGAAAAAACGCTGCGATATCTTTTCCGTCTGTACTTTTCTTCCGCTTTCCTCCGCATCTATTCCGAGAGGCATACCGGAAATCCCGCAGATAACCATATTCTTTGTATGGGTTACCGAAACAAAAATATCATCTCTGTCGGTAACAGGCTTTCCGTTATCATCCTTGAATACATTTATCTGCTTACCCGGATACAACCGGCGCAGCGAATCCTTCAGAAAATGTATGCCGGCAGATTCAGATTCCTCACATTCACTCGTAATTCGAGTTGTCATTCCGCCTTTCCGTCTGCCGTTTTTCTCAGCATCGACATCAAAACAATACTTATACAAATATATCATATTATTTTTCTGTTATTTCCTCATTTTTTCAAGAATCAGCTTATAACCGTCTGCCCCATATACCAGGCACTTGTTAATTCTGCTGATAGTCGCGGTACTTGCTCCCGTCAGCTTTTCGATTTCACTGTATGTCCTGCCTTCATCCAGCATTAATGCCACCTGGAATCTTTGAGAAAGAGACTGAATTTCCTTTATAGTACACAGATCCTCAAACAAACGATAGCATTCTTCTTTTGTTTCCAGCTTTAACACCGCATCAAACAGGTGTTCAACCTCTTCCGATTCAAATTTTGACTTATATGACATAATACATCCTCTCATCTCTTTAGCACTCTAAAGTATAATAGCATTATACAATTTTTCACTTGCGATAGTCAACTTCATAGCCGAAACTTACCGCATCAAAAAAGAAAAGTATTTTCTCATAATTTTAAACCGCACTCTGCCTCTATTCCTTTTCATTTTTTATAAAATATATTGATAAACCGTATCAATTTTTATATAATAAAATGATTAAATATAATTATTGTTCTGAAAATAGATAATTATTTCTAAAATATCAGAAAATAAATCAAATATTTTACAGATAGGAGAGTAACTATGCAGAAATTCAAAAGAATCCTGGTGGCAAACAGAGGCGAAATCGCGATCCGTGTATTTCGTGCCTGCAAGGAAATGGGAATTCGTTCTGTTGCAATATACTCTGAAGAAGATAAAAACTCTTTATTCAGAACAGTTGCGGACGAATCTTATCAGGTGGGAAAAGGTAAAACCCCTGTGGATGCATACCTCGGAATTAATGAGATTATAGGTCTCGCAAAATCAAAGGGTGTTGATGCAATTCATCCCGGCTATGGTTTTCTGTCGGAAAATGCCGAATTTGCAAGAAAGTGCGAAGAAGAAGGCATTGTTTTCATAGGGCCTACACATGACATGATGAATGCACTGGGTGACAAGATTCAGTCCAAGATTGTTGCCGAAAAAGCCAATGTACCTACAATTCCGGGTGGACACAAAGCTATCGAATCCAACGAGGAAGCTATAGAAACAGCAAGAAAATGCGGTTATCCCATAATGCTCAAGGCTTCTGCCGGCGGCGGCGGAAGAGGTATGAGGGTTGTAAGGTCCGAAGAAGCTCTCATTGCCGAATACAACAGTGCAAAGAGCGAATCCAAAAAAGCTTTCGGCAGCGACGAAATTTTCATCGAAAAATATCTCGATAAGCCAAAACACATTGAGGTTCAGATTCTGGGAGATTCTCAGGGTAATTTAGTACATCTTTTTGAAAGAGACTGCTCTATTCAGAGAAGACATCAGAAAGTAATCGAATTTGCACCTTCTCTCTGTCTTTCGGAAGAAAAAAGACAGGAAATCTGTGCAGACGCATTAAAAATCGCAGGTGCGGTAAACTACAGAAGTGCGGGTACCGTTGAATTCCTTATGGACAGCTCCGGCAAACACTACTTTATCGAAATGAATCCGAGAATTCAGGTTGAGCACACCGTAACCGAAATGATTACCGGAATAGATATCGTTCAGTCTCAGATTCTCATTGCACAGGGCTACCCGCTTGATTCTCCGGAAGTGGGTATTCCTAATCAGGAGAGCATTTCCATAAACGGATATGCAATCCAGTGCCGTGTAACAACGGAAGATCCTGCCAACAGCTTCGCTCCGGATACCGGACGTCTCGACGTTTACAGAACCAGCTCCGGATACGGAATCAGACTTGACGGCGGTAACGGTTTCACAGGCTCCGTCATCACACCATATTACGACAGTCTTCTGGTTAAAGTTACCTCTCATTCGAGAAGCTTTGCGGATGCCATCAACAAATCAAAACGTGCTCTCAGAGATACAAAAATCCAGGGTGTTAAAACCAACATCGGATTCCTTCTGAACGTTCTCAATCATGATGTGTTCAAGCGAGGAAACTGCGACACCGGATTCATCGCTGATTATCCGGAGCTGATGAATATTTCATCAAAGGGAGACAAAGAGCTCAAGGTATTAAAGTATATAGGCAACAAGGTTGTCAACGAATCCAGAGGTTTCAAACCTCAGTTTGACGTTCCGAGAGTTCCTAAATTCGATATTCCGAAACAGCCTCTCTACGGAACAAAGCAGTATCTTGACGAACACGGCCCTCATAAGCTTGCGCAATGGGCACTGGAGCAGGACAAACTTCTTCTTACCGATACAAGTATGCGTGATGCCCATCAGTCTCTTATGGCGACAAGACTCCGAACCGTTGATATGGAAAAAATCGCTCCGGCTATTTCGGTTCTCGGCAAAGACCTCTTCTCTCTTGAAATGTGGGGCGGTGCTACATTCGATGTGGCTTACAGATTCCTCAAGGAATCACCCTGGGAAAGACTCGCCGCAATCAGAGAAAAGGTTCCTAATATTCTCCTGCAGATGCTCATCAGAGGTGCAAATGCAGTAGGTTACAAAAACTATCCGGATAATGTCATCAGGGAATTTGTAAAACAGTCTGCCGCTCACGGCATCGATGTTTTCCGTGTGTTTGACTCACTTAACTGGGTTCACGGCATGGAAGTCTGCATGGACGAGGTGCTCAACCAGAACAAAGTCTGCGAAGCCTGCATCTGTTATACCGGTGATATTCTGGACGAAACAAGAGATAAATACTCATTGAAATATTATGTGAAGATTGCAAAAGAGCTGGAAAAACGCGGTGCTCATATTCTCGGAATCAAAGATATGTCCGCTCTGCTCAAGCCTACGGCTGCCGACAAGCTTATCAGAGCCCTCAAGGATGAAATTTCGATTCCTATTCATCTTCATACACACGATACAACAGGTAACGGTGTTGCCACCGTTCTTATGGCGGCTCACGCGGGAGTCGATATTGCGGACACTGCATTCAACAGTATGTCTGGTCTCACAAGTCAGCCCGCTCTGAACTCTGTAGCTTCGGCTCTGGAAAACACTCCGAGAGATACAAAGCTTAACCTCGACGATCTTCAGAAAATATCGGATTACTGGGATGCTGTAAGACCTGTTTACGGACAGTTTGAATCCGGACTGAAAGCCAGCACTGCGGAAATCTACAAATATGAAATCCCGGGAGGTCAATATTCAAATCTCAAGCCTCAGGTGGAAAGTTTCGGACTCGGTCACAAATTCGAAGAAGTTAAAAAGATGTACAAAGAAGTAAACAAAATGCTCGGTGACATCGTTAAGGTAACACCTTCTTCCAAAGCAGTCGGAGACATGGCAATATTCATGGTTCAGAATGATCTGACAGCTGAAAATATCTATGAAAAAGCCGCGGATATAGATTTCCCGGATTCCATTGTTTCATACTTTGAAGGTATGATGGGACAGCCGGAAGGCGGCTTCCCCGAAAAGCTTCGTGAGCTGGTTCTTAAAGGCAAGGAATACATCACCTGCAGACCGGGTGAACTTCTCCCGCCCGAAGATTTCAACGCTGACAGAGAAATCCTCAGAAAGCTTCTCGGCTACGAACCTACCATAAGACAGGTTCTGAGTTACGCACTTTATCCGAAAGTATATGAGACATATATCAAGAATCTTAAAGAAGAAGGCAGCCTGAGACTTATGGGCAGCGATATATTCTTCCACGGTCTCGTAGAAGGTGAAACCTGCGAAGTCGCTATCGAAGAAGGAAAGGTTCTGGTTATCAAACTGGTTGAAGTAAGAAAAACCGATGAGGAGGGTAACCGTGAAGTCGTATTTGAAGTTAACGGCAACAGAAGAACTACTCTGATTCACGACAAATCCGCTAAAACCGCTGCCGCAACCTCACTGAAGCTTTTTGCCGATAAGGATAATCCTAACGAAATCGGTGCAAACATTCCGGGCAACATCATCAAAGTGCTTGTAAAGGAAGGCGATAAGGTTGAAGAAAACCAGCCTGTAGCGGTAATTGAAGCAATGAAGATGGAAACAAACATCCTCACACCGGTGGCAGGTACCATCGGAACGGTGTATGTCAAGGAAGGACAGCAGGTTGCTGCCGGGGAACTCATTACAATAGTTGAATAATCCCAGATATGACAAGGTTATCGAAAAATGATTCATAAAATATTATCTAAGCAGGATAATGCAAAAGATTGCTTTATCTGCGGAACAGAAAACAAAAGCGGGCTGCAGGCAAGCTTCTATGAACTTGACAACAAAAAAACAGCCTGTATATTCAATGCCAAATCGATTCACGAAGGGCACCCGGGAATTCTTCACGGCGGCATAATCTGCAGCATTCTTGATGAAACCGCCGGAAGAGCCATGGCTGCCGTGAAATCCGATATCAGTGCTTTCACTATAGAACTGAAAACGAACTATTTTTCACCGGTCCCTTCAAACACCGAACTTACTGCAGTGGGATGGGTGGAGGAAATCCGGGAAAAGGTGTATATTTCGGTTGCGGAAATATATCTTCCGGACGGTCGTACCGCAGCCAGAGGGCGCGGAGTTTACTATATTGTGAAAAACGACACTGAAAAAATTAACGCCGAATACCATAAGGTCTTCCCTTCTGAGCTGGACAGATTTGAACTGGACATCCCCGAACCGGAAGAATCACCTGATAAATAATTAAGGAGGCAAACATCATGAACTATTCTCACGAAGTACAGGAAATGTGCTGCGTAAAAAAAGGTCCGGAACACGGTCCTGCTCCTATACCTGAAGAAGGCAAATGGGTAAAAGTTAAGGAAATCAAAGATATTTCCGGTCTTTCACACGGAATCGGCTGGTGTGCTCCGCAGCAGGGTGCATGCAAGCTTACTCTTAATGTAAAAGACGGTATCATCGAAGAAGCTCTGGTTGAAACTCTCGGCTGCAGCGGTATGACTCATTCAGCTGCTATGGCTGCCGAAATCCTTCAGGGTAAAACTCTTCTGGAAGCCCTCAATACAGACCTCGTATGCGATGCTATTAACGTAGCTATGAGAGAAATCTTCAAGCAGCTGGCTTACGGCAGAAGTCAGACGGCTTTCTCTGAAGGAGGACTTCCTGTCGGCGCATCTCTCGAAGATCTGGGGAAAGGCGTTCGTTCGCAGATCGGTACTATGTTCGGTACTAAGGCAAAGGGCGTTCGTTATCTGGAAATGGCTGAAGGCTACATCCTCGAAATCGGTCTTGACGAAGATGACGAAGTAATCGGTTACAAATTTGTTCACCTTGGGAAGATGATGGAACAGATCAGAAAGGGCGTTGATCCTAAAGAAGCTTATGACAGGAATATAGGCACTTATGGACGTTACGATGAAGCTGTAAAATACATTGACCCAAGACATGAGTAAGGAGGCGGCCGAAATGGTAAAATTCGAAGGTTATGAAAGAAGAATTGATAAAATAAACAAAGAACTCCCAAAATACGGTTTTGATTCTCTCGAACAGGCTGCCGATCTTTGTGCATCAAAGGGCATAAATGTTGACGAAATCGTTAAGGGTGTTCAGCCTATCGCATTTGAAAATGCGGTATGGGCTTATACTCTCGGCTGTGCCATTGCACTTAAATCCGGAGTGAAAACCGCTTCCGAAGCTGCCGAAAAAATCGGTCTCGGACTCCAGGCTTTCTGTATCCCCGGTTCAGTTGCCGAAAACAGAAACGTAGGTCTCGGTCACGGTAACCTCGCCGCTATGCTTCTCAGAGAAGAAACAGACTGTTTCTGTTTCCTGGCAGGTCACGAATCCTTTGCCGCTGCCGAAGGTGCCATCGGTATTGCTAAAACAGCCAATAAAGTACGAAAAACTCCTCTCAGAGTTATCCTTAACGGTCTCGGCAAGGATGCCGCTTATATTATTTCAAGAATCAACGGATTCACTTATGTTGAAACCGAATATAATTTCGCCACCACCGAGCTTACGGTTGTAAGAGAAAAAGCTTATTCAAAAGGCGAAAGAAGTCAGGTTAAGGTTTACGGTGCCAATGATGTTCAGGAAGGCGTTGCCATCATGATTCATGAAGGCGTTGATGTTTCTATTACAGGCAACTCCACCAATCCGACCAGATTCCAGCATCTGGTGGCCGGCACTTATAAGAAATGGGCCATCGAAAACGGCAGAAAGTACTTCTCTGTAGCTTCAGGCGGAGGAACCGGACGAACTCTCCATCCTGACAACATGGCTGCTGGTCCCGCTTCCTACGGTCTGACAGACTCCATGGGAAGAATGCACGGCGATGCACAGTTTGCCGGTTCTTCATCCGTTCCCGCTCATGTGGAAATGATGGGTCTCATCGGAATGGGAAACAATCCTATGGTAGGCGCAACTGTTGCCGTAGCTGTCGCTGTTGAAGAAGCAATGAAATAAATCCGTAAATTGCATTATTGTAATTGTTTCGAATTATATTGAAAAAAGTATCCCCGCAAAGTTGTATATACAGAAACTGTACAAGCTGCGGGGATTTTTTCCGATTTGATTATTCACTGTGTCTGTCGCTGTTAACCGGTCATGAGTCATTCCGATTTCACGACCGGACACATAATAAAGCTTTGATTAAAAGGCTTTGTTGCCTTCTTCGAATCTCTTGATTTTCTGAGATGTGTTTTTAATAAACTCTTCTTCTCTTATATGAACATGTTTAATCTGTTTAAACAGCGGGTTCTTTTCATTAATCTTATCAACTTCTTCGTTGATGTATTTCTCGATTTCGGCTCTGTCTGCATCTTTGCCGAATTTTTCTTCAATCTCCTCATCATCAAGTCTGACAGATGCAACGATAATAATATCATTGCCCAGTTCTCCGTCCCTGGAGAATACCATGGATTCGGAAATACCCGGCACATTATTCAGGTAATATTCAAGCTCTTCGGGAAATACATTCTTTCCGTTCTTGGTAATAATAACATTTTTCTTTCTTCCCGTAAGGAATACATATCCTTTTTCGTCAATGTATCCCAGGTCGCCGGTATGGAACCACCCGTCCTTTAATACCTCCTCAGTAAGATCCGGTCGCTTGTAGTAGCCCATCATAATATTTGCACCTTTAATGCATATTTCACCAATTCCGTTTTCATCCGGATTCACAACCTTAAGTGTTGTATTCGGAAAAGCTATTCCCACGGAGTTACTGTTAGGTGCCGTATCAGGATTGAGGGCGCCCATTGGTGCCGCTTCCGTAAGTCCGTAGCCCTGAACAGCTGTGATACCGAAGTCCATAAACCCGTTAAGAACGTCCGGATTAATAGCTGCGCCGCCGCAGATTATTATGTGCATACGTCCACCGAAAAGGTTCTTTATATCCTTAAACAGTTTATCAGTCAGATCAATGCCGAATTTTTTTGCAAATCTGCTGATTTTGATAGCTTTCTTCAGTTTTTCCTCTTTGCCGTTTTTTCTGGCGGTGCTCCATATTTTTTTGTAGAACATTTCGAAAATTGCCGGCACACCAAGAAAATATGTCGGCTTTATTTCCTGCATGTTGCTGAGAATATATTTCAGACCTTCACAATATGCTATGGCAGCTCCTTTATATAACGGCATAAGGAAACCGCAGGTGCATTCATAAGTGTGGTGAAGCGGAAGAACCGAGAAGAAAATCTGATCTTCCTTCAGTCTTATTACTGTCGGTGCAATCATCAGATCTTCGCAGATATTTCTATGAGAAAGCATTACTCCCTTGGCAATTCCTGTGGTTCCTGATGTAAACAGAAGAATACTCATTTCGTCTCCGATTATCTGTGCCTCGGTAAAGGATTTGTCTCCGCTGTCCAGAAGCTCTTTTCCCTTATTAAGACAGGTAGTAAAAGCAAGTACATCCTCTTCATCCTCATCGGCATCCATATTGATTAATAGCTCAATTTTGGTATCCCCGGATTTCATCATTTCAAGGAAATCCTTTTTATGTTTTTTACCCATAATAACGCAGCTTACTTCTGCCTCAATTACAAGCTGTTTCAGTTCAGCCGGCGAAAGCTCCTTGTCGAGTGGCACAACTATACCTGTCCCGCAGACTACAGCCAGGTAGGACTCCGCCCATTTATAGCTGTTTGCTCCTATTACAGCTATTCTCTTTCCCTTCATTCCCATGGAAATCAGACCTGTGCCGAGACCGTTTACATCTCTCTGCAGCTCTGCATAGGTAATGGCTGTATACGGTTCTTTGTGAGATTTCTTAACCCAGAATGCCGGTCTCTGCGGGAAGGTTGAGCTTGAACCCTCCAGCATCATTTTAAGATCTGTTATAGGTCTGGATTCTCTGTATTTTATCAATTTGTCTTCGCATTCGTCGATAGCTTTAATGGTTTCCATTGCTACGGACATTTCCCGTTTTTTCAATTCAAGATATTCATTATTATCCATAGTATTTCTCCTTATTATTTGTTTTGTATTAAACTGCCGAAAACAGAAAACCTTTACGATTATTATTCATTTCTCTTTGATTGTTTTCCGACTTAGATTAACACATATTCTGTATTAAAACAGTAACTTTCCTGTGACAAATTACCGAACTTTCCGAAATACCGGGCAACTGTCTCTATTATCACTGATATAGTATTATACCACTGTTTGAGAAATAAATAAATAATCATTATCCGAAAATAAACAAAACCATTGTCAGAGGAACACTTGTCTGTTATAATAACACCGGCGCTGAAATACAGAACAGGCGATTAACCTTCTGCGTGGAGTTATTGCTCCGTCACAAGAAGCCCTTCTCCGGAAATCTCTGACATAACACATAAATCACTCCGACTGTTTTATTTCAGTCATACTCTGTAATTTCCTCCGGAAGGTGCATATTTCCAATTAATAATTATTATGCCATATTGATTAAGCTGCGAAAGGAGAACTTTTATGAATTCAAAAATACATTATGCCCGAATATGTCTCATTCTTATTGTATCACTGCTCCTGCTGGTAAGCAGTGCATGCTCCGCAAAACCCGATTCATCAAAAAATAAAGATACCGGTTCAACAATAACCACAGTCCTTTCGATAGAAGGTCTGGAAAATAAAGCAAACCTTGCCCCTGCCGAATTCACAATATCCGAAGGTGATACGGCACTTGACCTGCTTCTTTCTTCCGGATTTGATGTCAATGTGTCCTCAGGCTTTGTGACCTCAATTGACGGTCTGGAAAACGGTCTGGAAGGTTACCCCACCAGCGGCTGGATATATTATGTTAACGATGAAATGGCCCAGACGGGAGCAGATGAATATATAATAAAAGACGGGGACAGGATATCCTGGAAATATATTCTTGATTATTCTTTTTAGCCGCCATTACTGAAAGCTTTATCCTTTCCCAATAATTAAAAGACCGGGCTCAAATAAGAGTACGGTCTTTTCGTTTCTTAATAATTATCAGCTGTTATTCCACAATTTCCTTATAATGTTTTGCATTTGCCCGTTTATGTGCGGAAACTCTGTGCATTCTGCTGATTATTTCTATGTCTTCCGGTGTTCCTTCACCCTTCATCATATACTTGTCTATTGCATCATAAGAAACTCCCATTTCTTTTTCATCGGTCTGACCTTCAAAAAGACCTGCCGACGGGGCTTTTCTGATGATATTTTCCGGAGCCTGAAGATACTCAAGGAATTCATATATTTCGCCTACCGAAAGATCTGAAATAGGGTTGAAATCAAAGGCACCGTCACCCCATTTTGTAAAATATCCGGTATATCTCTCACTTCTGTTTCCCGTTCCGGCTACCAGCGCACCCATAGTCTGTCCGATGGTATAAACCGTGGTCATTCTGAGTCTCGGTGCGATGTTTTTACTTGCAGTCTCGGATATTTTCACAGAGTTTTCAATGCTTTCGGTAATGGCCTCTTTAGTCGAAGTCAGATCCACCGTGATGGTATCAATATGAAACTGTCTTGCCACCGCAAGTCCGTCTTCCATGTCCTCTCCGAAATTTCTTTTTGACTGACATGGCATCATTACGCCTAAAGTATTGTCGCAGGCCGCTTTACACAGTATTCCCACCAGAGCACTGTCCTTACCGCCGCTGTTTCCGAATACTATTCCGTTGCAGTGTGCCTCTTCCAGACATTTTTTTATAAAAGCTACGCGATTCTCATATTCTTCTTTATAGTCTCTCATTTCAAATCTCCCCAAAAATGTTTATTATACTTGTATTTTACCATATTGACGGGATGAGTTCAAAGGTATAAAATATTTTTGTTTTGTGATTATAATTATATGATTGCAGTATACAAACACTCCGAATTTCAGACTTGTATATGAATAAATTCTAAGATTTTATTCATCCGGTCTGTGAACATTGACTTTTTATACTTCATTACTTCAGAGGAATAAAAATATGGGAAAAAAGGAAATATTTTATATAATTGCCACCGCACTGCTGTTCAGCACTATGGAAGTGGCTCTGAAAATCTGCGGAAGTGAACTGGATGCCTTTCAAATCACTTTTCTTCGTTTTGCCATCGGCGGATTGTTTCTTCTTCCGTTTGCTGTCAGAGATATCCGAAAGCGGAATCTGAAATTCAGATATACTGACTGGCTGTATCTCGCAGGTCTGGGCATTTTATGCATATGCATCAGCATGCTTCTTTTCCAGATTGCCATAGACCATGCCAACGCGAGCCTGATTTCTGTAATAATCTGCACAAACCCGTTGTTTGTAATGATTTTTTCACACTTCATTCTTCACGACAGGTTTACCGGAACACGTGCGATTGTTCTTGTCATCAGCTTTTCAGGCCTTTTTATCGCGGCAAATCCCTTCAGCCTTACCTCCGGGAATACTCCCTTTGGTATTATCTGCGGAATACTGGCGTCGATAACCTTCGGCCTCTATTCTACTCTTGGGAAAATTCATATTGCCAGAATAGGAGACCTGACTCAGACCTGCATGAGCTTTCTCATAGGCTCGGCATTTATGCTGATTCCCATGAATATTATGGGATTGCCGGTAATCAGAGGCATAAGCTTAACCAACATCCCTCTTCTTTTGTATCTGGGAATTATGGTAACCGGCATAGGTTATTACTTCTTCTTTGAGGCGGTTCATGCCAGCGGTCCGTCCAGTGCTTCTCTGGTATTTTTCCTGAAACCCATGTTTGCCCCATTTGTTGCAATGCTGGTGCTTCACGAAGAGATTCACTTAAATATGATTGTGGGAATAATACTTCTTCTCACAGGTTCATTTATTAATATAAGAAGTACACGAATATCGCAGAGTAATAAAAACAACAATAATAATACCGGGAGGACAATATGAAGCTCTACGCTCTGAAAATAACAAAAGGAGAAGATTTACTCCTTGCAATCGAAAGATTCACGCAGGAACACAAACTGCATGCAGGTGTAATACTGAGTGCGGTAGGCACACTTTATGAGGCTCAGCTGCTTCACGGAAACAGCGTAAGCCTTCATCCGATAAGTGACACTCTTGAAATCATAAGTCTCACAGGGACAACATCAAAAGTAAGAGGGCATATTCATGCATCTTTTGCAAAATCCGATTTAAGTGTAATCGGCGGCCATCTTGCTCATGGATGCTTTGTTGCCGATTCCGCGGAGATTATTATCGCTGATTTTGATTCCAGAGAAATAAAAAGCACCCAATCCGGTTCCGCATCTAAATCCGCGGGAAAAGAAAAAGGTATCAACGACGAGCTTATTACAAGCCTTTTCAATAATAAATAGTCTCTCCGTGCCGGCATTATGGCCGGCACGTTTTCTGCTCAATCAACATGCATACAGCACCTGCCGGAAATACCTGCTGCAGTGCCGTTATGGTCTGATGTGTATGCCCTCTGTACCCTATTTCTATTATAATGTAGATTATTCCGCCAATCGTAAAAAGAACGATAAATTTTGCCAGCCTCATTACATATGTCTCCTGTTATTCTTTATCTGATTATTATTCCTCATAACAGAATATTCATTCTGTTATATAAAAAAAAACAGGAAGAACGTCAATTCTTCCCGTTATTTTTTACCCTAAGGCAATTCATCGTCCGCAGCCTCAGTCCGGCCTCTTTTTTTTCGTTTTCTTACACATTCCGACAGCAGATATTCAATCTGACCGTTGACTGATCGGAATTCGTCTTCCGCCCACGACGAGAGTTCATTCCACAAGCCCGGAGAAATTCTCAGTAGCAGCTGTTTTTTCGAAGTTTCCTTTCCGTCTGTTTCTTTTGCAGTCACGATTCTTCCTCTTCTTCCACAATTCAATTAGTAAATGCTTCCTGAATTAACGATCGGCTGAGGATCTTTATTGCCGCATAATACTACCAGCAGATTAGATACCATTGCCGCCTTTCTTTCTTCATCCAGATTTACTATTTCATTTTCGGAAAGCTTGGTTAATGCCATTTCAACCATTCCCACAGCTCCGTCTACAATCATCTTTCTCGCATCAATAATCGCCGATGCCTGCTGTCTCTGAAGCATTGCCGCCGCGATTTCCGGTGCATAGGCCAGATGCGTAATCCTTGCTTCCACAATTTCCAGGCCTGCGGTATTAACCTTTTCCTGAATTTCGCGTTTCAGTCTTTCCGCAACCTCCTGACTGCTTCCTCTCAGAGACTGTTCATCCACCTCATCATCATCATCTGAGACTACATCATAAGGATACAGCCTGACAATATTTCTAAGAGCCGAATCCGCCTGAATTGATACATATTCCATATAATTGTCAACATTAAACACTGCTTTTGCGGTATTTACGACTCTCCAGATGACGACAATACCTATCTCAATAGGATTGCCCAGCCTGTCATTTATTTTCTGTTTGCCGTTGTCAAGTGTAATTGCTTTCAAAGAAATCTTTTTTCCCTTTGAATTGTCTCCTTTTCTGCCCGATTTGATTTTTCCTTTTGAGGCTGCCGCTGCAGCCGCTTCATCTGAATCAAGGTTTTCCATAGTAGGATTTACAGAGCTTACAAAAGGATTTACAAAAGCAAAATTCTCACCCTTAATAGTTCCATAATACTTTCCGAACAGAGTAAGCACCAGGGCTTCGTTAGGCTTCACTACTTTCAGCCCTGCCCAGATCAGAATACTGCATATGAATAACGCAATGCTTAAGATAATGAACAGCACCCCCACTGCACTTGATAAAAACCAAGATGCCATAAAACACAGACCTGCGATAAAACTGATAACGCATGCCGCAGCAGAGACCAGACTCAGGATAAGCATTTTCATCCCGTTTCCCCCAATGACAAGCTTTTCTTCATATTCCTGATTTTTCATATCACTCACTTTTAAACCCCCTTACGTTTATGCGGCCGCAGCCCGCACGTTAATATAATAGTGATATCAAATTAATATCACTATTATAGCTCTATTCTCAATTTCTGTCAACCAGGCTAAGCTATAATTAAGCTGTATTTTGCGTGACACCTTGCTTACTATTCACCGTTAATGACGGCCAGCAGCAGAATTCCAAGAATAACAAGTGTAATAAAGAAATACTGCTTTCGTGTAAGCCTTTCCTTCAATACTATTCTGGACAAAAGCAGCGAAACAACACATACCGACGAAAGTATGGGAGCGGCTATTGCCCCGTTACCGCTCATTGCAAATACATAAGTAAGCTGTCCGCCTGTTTCGCAAACAGCTGCCGCAATTTTGTCTTTCTGTTTCGGCAGGTCGAATCTGACACGCTTAATCTTCATGAAAACGAATAATACTATAGCAGCTATTGCAAAGGTCAGCTCGTATGATGTATTTGCCACCATTTCTATGGTTTCCTCTGAAACTCCATACAGAGGGCTCGTTTCCATTCCAAGATAATAAATGTCAAGAAAACTTCCCAATGCATCTATAAGTGCATACAGAAAAGGCATGGAAAATGCAATAACAGCCATTTTTCTTCCGAGTTTTTTCTTTCGGTCCGTGCTTCCACTGTTTTCAAGAAAACCGATTCCAAGAATACCGACTAAGATTAGCAGTATCGCCGCTACAGAGCCGGCACTTATAGTTTCTCCGAGAGCTATCACACATAAAAGTGAGCAAATTGCACCGGATGTGTTTTCAATCGGGTCCGATATTGATTCTTCAATGAATCGTATCCCGAAAAAAGAAAATGCCATGGATAAGATATAGCATAACGATACAGGTAAATATCTTAACAGATTAACAGGATCATATCCGATATCCTGAGTAAGCAGAACAAAAACCGCATGAATTCCCATGACAGCTCCTACACAGACACATATTTTCAAATGAGAGTATTTTTCATTCGGAACGGCACCTTTTTTATAAAACAGCTCTCCGGTCCCCCACAAAAGTGTCGTAATAATGGTAAATACCAGCCACATAATTCAAAACCTCATTTCCTATACTATTTTTATATGCTTTGAGTGTTCCTCTTTCTATACTATTTTGGTATATTTTCAGCATTTCCATTCTACAAAAATTTATCGTCTGCGTCAAGCGAAACCGGAATATCAAGCCTGTAAATATAGTTTTCAAAAAAAAAGACGGTATAGTAATAACTACACCGTCCGGATTATGTACAGATTATTCTTCGTCAGCAGCTTCTTCAGCAACAGGTTTCTCAAGAGTTTCCTTAATGCTTAAGCTGATTCTCTTCTTTTCTGTATCGATGTCAAGAATCTTTGCATTTACAATCTGACCGATTTCAAGCTCGTTAGCAGGACTTGCAACTCTCTTGTAAGCAATTTCCGAAATATGAACGAGACCGTCAAGACCCGGTTCGATTTCGATAAATGCACCATACTCTTTAAGCTGTACAACCTTACCCTCGATAATGTCACCAATCTGATATTTAGATTCGATATTATCCCATGGTTCAGGAACAGTCTGCTTGAGACCTAAAGAAATCTTTCCTTTTTCTCTGTTCATTGAAAGAATCTTAACCTTAATCGGCTGTTCTAATTCAAGAACATCCTGTGGCTTCTTAATCTTTCCCCATGAAATCTCAGAAATATGAAGTAATCCGTCTACGCCGCCGATATCAACAAATGCGCCGTAATCAGTAAATCTTTTTACAACACCATCAACTATATCATCAACGTTAATAGAATTCCAGAAAGCTTCGATTTTCTTAGCTTTTTCTTCCATAAGAACGGCTCTGTGTGAGAACACAGCTCTGTTTCTTTTTGGATTTGTCTGGATAACCTTTACTGTTACTGTCTTTCCTAAAAATTCGTCAACTTCTTCAGTAAACTTGTCTGATAACTGAGAGAGAGGAATAAAACCGGATACTTCTTTGAATGTTGCGATAACGCCGCCCTTTACCTTAGCTGTAATCTTAGCTTCGATAGTTTCTTTTTCTTCCATAGCTGCGTTTACTTCATTCCAGTGTTCGTTTACTTCAAGCTTTTTCTTAGATAATAAGATGTTTCCATCATCATCCTTTGTCTTAACGACTTTTGCTTCAATCTGGTCTCCAACCTTGAACAAATCGGTCAACTTCTGATCAGCTTCAAGTGATACTTCGTCCTTAGGGATGATTCCGTCTTTCTTACATCCAACATTAACAACGATTTCTTTTTCACTTACAGAAATAACTTCTCCAGTTACGATTTCGCCTCTTCCCGGTAATCTTGTTGCCTTGTCAATTTCATCCAGATATGCAGACATTTCGTTCTGCTCCTGGCCATTTTCAGTGATGAACTCACTCATAGTAGCAATAACCTCCTTAATTATACATTCAGGCGCAGATGCACCTGCTGCAATTCCTATTGTACCGCATTTTTCGATTTCATTCAATGGTAAATCTGATATTGTTTCAATTAAAAATGTTTTTTTGCAATTTTTTTTTGCAATCTCAAACAGTTTTAATGTATTGGAACTGATTCTGCTTCCAATAATCAGCATCATATCCGAACAAACGGATATTTCTTCACAGCTTTTCTGACGTTCCTCAGTTGCACCGCAAATTGTATTGAATTCCTGAAGCCTTAACCCGTTCAATTTCATAAATTCAACAACCTCATGAAAGACATTTGTTTTTATCGTAGTCTGAGCAACAACGGAATATTCATCGTCACTTTTCACCATGCCCCGTTTAAACAATTCCTCAAGCTCTTCTTTATTATTAACAACGAAAACTTCTCCGCGGCAAAAGCCTTTTATGCCTCTCACCTCCGGATGATTTTCATCTCCAACAATAATAAGCGTTCTTCCTCTGTCACTTTCTTCTTTCACTCTGTCGTGTATTTTTTTTACAAACGGACAGGTCGCATCAAATAATTCCAGACCCAGCTTCCTTCCTTCATCATACACCCGAGGTGCAACTCCGTGAGATCTGATAATAACGCAGGAACCCGGCGGAGCTTCTTCAAGTCTTTCCAGGCAGATCACTCCCTTTTTTTCAAGCTCCTTTACAACCGTTTCATTATGAATCAAAGGTCCGTATGTAAAAATTTTCTTATGATTATCCTTGTTTTTCAACGCAAGTTCTTCGGCACAGCTTACCGCACGCTTAACCCCGAAACAGAATCCGCTGTTACGGGCAACCCGAATTCTCATCATATTCTCTTATAATCAAATACTTCATCCGTCCGGGTCTGTAATTTGTTTCCGGAAGCATCTTAGGATTTATTCAGCGATTCAAGATATCGCTTAAATGCACCTTCTTTTCCGTTATTTTTAGGATGATAGTATTTTACTCCTTCTCTGTATAAATTATCCGGCAGATACTGCTGATTAACATATCCTCCATACGCATGAGGATATTTGTAATCAATTCCTATTCCCCGGTTCTTCGCTCCGATGTAGTGTGCATCCTTAAGATGCAGCGGTACATCATCTATTCGTCTGTTTCTGACATCATTTATTGCCGCTTCAATGGCTTCATAACAGGAATTGCTTTTCGGGCAGGATGCCAGCAGTATCACTGCCTGAGACAGCATAATCCTCGCTTCCGGGAACCCCACCATTTGAGAGGCCTGAACGCAGCCTGTTACAATTGAAACTGCTGTTGGATATGCCATTCCGACATCTTCACTTGCCATCACCATAAGGCGTCTTCCTATCATATTAACATCAGCCCCGCCTTCAATAAGCCTTGCAAGATAATGCAGTGCCGCATCCGGATCACTGCCTCTTACCGATTTCTGAAGTGCCGACAAAAGGTTGTACTTGTCTTCGTTTCTGTCAAAAAAAGTCACAGGTTTCTGAACTGCTTCACTCACTATCTGCGGAGTAATATCACCGCCCACGGGAATATTCTCACATATGAAACCCAGTGTATCAAGAGCCACTCTCGCATCCCCTCCGGAGCTGTCTCCAATAAATTCAAGTGTTCCCTTTTGTGCTGTGATACTAAGCTTCCCAAGACCTCTTACAGTATCTGCCAGTGCTCTTTTCAGAATAATTACAATATCTTCAGTCTCCAGATGCCGGAATTCATATACCGCCCGGATTCTGCTAAGTAATGCATTGTTTAAAGAAAAATAGGGATTTTCCGTCGTACTGCAGATAACCCTGATTGTACCTTCTTCCAGGACTCTGAGAAGACTGTCCTGCTGCAGCCTGTTCCATCTGTGAATTTCATCAATATATACATATGGTACAGATGGAGACATCCCCATGAAAGGATTCTGAACTTTGTTTATTATTTCCTTTAGCTCTTTTATTCCCGAAACAGACGCATTTATTTCATAAAAATCTGAATCCATTTCTTTTGCTGTTATTCGTGCAAGTGTTGTCTTTCCGGTTCCGGAAGGTCCGAAAAAAACGGCAGATTCAAAATTTTTATTCTTCAATGAATTATAAAACAGAGAACCGTTATACATAAAATGCCTTTGTCCGCAAAACTCCTCTGCTGTTTCAGGTCTCATTCTTGTTGAAAGAGGGATCATATTATCACCTGTTTATTATACATTATCAAAACGTTTTTTCTGTCGAACATTATCTTCTGTTTGCCCTCTTAATTACCGGATAAGAAAACAGGTCTATCATCATGCAGATTCCCAAAGCTCCGTTGACAATTTTTGCTTTTCCTGAAGGTTCTTTTATGTTGCTTGCCACAATAGCTCTTCTCTTCTCATTTTTTCCGACATACTTAGACCATTTTACCTCGACTGATTTTTGTTCGTCTTTCCTGCAGTCTTTTGTCAGCATCGCTCCGTTAACAATGGCAAAAATAAATGAATATAATCCCAAAACCACAGCTATATGTTTTTTTAGATTCCAGTTTCTGAAAAAACCACACATTGAAATACCTCCTGAATGTTTTGAATTCCTGTTACTATTATTCTATCATAAAAACATATTTTAATATACTCATTATTTTAAAAAAACATCCCCGCGTCAAACGCGGGGTTTTCGATATACAAATAATCAGGGCCCTTCAAGGCCCTGATTCATGAAACATTTCAGACAGTAATTTTTTAAAGGAAACATCAGTCGCAGGACCAAAGTATTTTTCTGATCTGTTTCAGTATTCAACGTGTAAATTTTCTTAGCAGCTTTCCGGTTTTTTCTCCTGTATTCATCTCTCCTTTTGCACAAATTCCGTAAACAACAATATTTATTCCGGTTAATATCAGTATCACCGCTCCGGTTTCTACAGCATTCATCGGCTTACTCCAAAACATTATCATAAACACAATAAAAGAAATGACCGGCACTAAGGTTTGAATATTCAGACTTTTTTTCAGTGTTCTTCCTTCCTTTTTCTCATGTACGGTTTCCGGCTCTACTTCTTTGTAATTATATACTTTTTTTATCATATCTTTTGTATCATAATTACTGCCGCAAAAAAGCTTTTCAAGGTTTTCCAGAGATTTCTGTTCTTCCGAACGTGAACCGTTTTTTTTCAGAAATCCGCATAATCTCCCCATACTTTCGGAAAAAGTATCCTCCGTTTCCGAATCATCGGGAATGTAAATCAGTCTCAGGTTTCCGTTATCGTCTGCGAACACGGTTTCTGCGGATATAAGATATCTTCTTCTCTCCAGCATACACTCCTCTCCTCTGTGTATTAGCTTGAGAATTCTTTCTATCAGCTCCGCTCCCATTTTGGTATTCTTCGATTTTTCTGCCATATCTTTCAGACACAGCATATTTCCGATTTCAAACATATAGTAATCATAGTCTATGCTGCTAACATATATTATGTCAGCAATAGAAAGCTGCGGATTCTCTTCAATCATTCTAAGCTGATAATCTGTACAGCCTCTTGTTTTAGATACAATTTTCAGTTTTCTTCCGCCTGCTGAATTTCTTACACTGCACTCATGGCCTTCAACGAGACAGGTTCTGACATCGTTTTCTATTGCTCTGAAAACGAGCTCTGTCTTCCCGATGCAGATTCTATCTCCGTCTGAAAGCGGAACCGGTATTCCCGGTGTTGTTTTTTCCCCGTTTATCAGGCTGCCGTTCTTTGAACATGCATCCGTATATGTTATTTCTTCTCCGCAGGTAAAAAATCCATGTTTTCTGCTGATATATTCATCATCAAAAGATTGTGCTTCCTGACTGCTCATGCAGTCTCTGCCTACGGAAATTTCTCCCTCTTCCTCTATTCTTAATATCTCTTTGCCTGTCGCATTAAATAATATGCCTATCATTTTTTCACCTCACCGGCAGACAAGACAGGGGGAATATCCGCCCGAAATCGCTTCACTGAGAGTAATACACCGGAAGAATCTTCCGCTCATAGCAAGATATTTGCAGTTGCCACTATGATATTTTTCGCCATAGCGTGGAAATACATAAATATACTTATCTGAATCCTCATGTTCCATAGCTTCAAAACCGAGAATCTCTCCGGTATTGTCCACCCCGCTCCATTTTCTTGCCACTAAAGTATCCTTCAGACTGATATCATCAAATAAATTAAACGGGAGTTTAAGCTCTATCGGCGAAACCACTTCAGCCACATATAATTCATTTTCATCATACACGTTTGCTTCTAAATTAATCTCTTTGTTTACTTTTTCACGTACTCCGTGATATGTTCTGCTTTCAAACATCCGCTTTCCGTAAGATTCTCCTCCAAGCTGACCTTCCCATGAAAGAGTTACTATGTTTTCGGCAGCTTCAAAGTGTATAATCTCCTGAAAATGCATTATCTTCAGTGTATATACCAGCAGAACCACAGAGAATAAAAAGACAGGAATAAACATAGCCGCTTCAACAACAATATATCCTTTACGGTTTAAATAAAAAATATTTTTAATATGTATACTCCCCCTTTACTTTCATTAAACTGTCTTCTATTATTCCCGGCAAAACCCCCGGAAGATATGAAATCCGTTCATAGTATGAATCTGTACTGAATCCTGTAATACAGTTCCTTAAATCAAACTGTACATTATATCTTCCTTTCATATTAATCTGAATCAGGTCCATGGTCCTTTTCTCCAGTTTTTCCATACTGCACGTAAGCATTAAAAGCTGCAGATAATCAGTATAATCCAGCCCCTTTCCTCCTTCATATTCTACGCTTATTTTTTTCCCTCCGCTTAGTACGCTTTCCAGATCCAGCTTCCAGGATTTTCTGTCTTTTTTAAATGGGACCTTACCTCCGCTGTAAATCAGATCAATATCTTCCCGTGCTTCCGCCCCCGCCCAGGCCGAAGCAATCAGAAACTGAACAGCTGCTGCATACGGTCCCGGTGCAATCACTGCGGCCGCTTCCAGAGTAAGCCGGTTTTTTTCAGTATCGGCATAAATATGGGCTATATTCAGTGCGGTTCTAAGCAAAAACAAATCTCTTTTAACAGATGATTTATTGTTTTCATCACTATATCTTCCTTTCAGTATGTACTCACATTCATTCGAAAAGAAAGTTTCACTGTCTGAATTATTCTCCGTTACGGCATTTTTAAAATACAGTTTTATGTATTCTATCAGAACAAGCTTGTCCGTTCCTGTACTGATACCTGAATAAAATGTATCAAGGTATTTCGAGCTTTCCTCTCCCAGTTCTTTTAAATCTTCTTCCTTCCCGAGACCATATCTTTTCTTTTCATTTATGTCTGATTCATGTCCCGAAGGAAGGGACTCTATAATTCTTCTGCTTCGAAGTACCCTGTCTTTTGTTCCGTCTTCCGCATCAAAAGCGTTTTGATTTAACGAAACCGGTTTTCTTTCTACCGTTTCATTCTGTTCAGTACCGTCATCCCGACTCTTATTTTTGTTTTCTTCCTTTTCTTTTGTAAAATCCGACATGGCCTCGTCTTTTTTCTCCGAAATATCATTTTTCCCGTTAATATAACTTAGTATTTTCTCCATTCCGATTTCAATTGACTTGTCCTTGATATGTTCCCTTACCTGCTCCATAAATATTTCAGATTCAGCCAGGCTTGTACCGCCGCATTCTACTTTAATATCATTTAATATCACATCAAAAAATACAATTTCCTCTCCGCTTTTATTTCCTGTTCTCGACATTTTTTTTACATACTTTCTTATTCTGTCACTTATCTCCTGTTCTCCGCCGTTAAAACCCATAAGGGAATAATCTTCAAACAAATTCCTGTCATATTCCGCTAATACAGATTTGCAGGCCATATAGTTCATTCTTTTTGCATATGCATTGGCTGTTGCAAGGCTGCATGCATCGCATGCAGCACCCACTGCAACAAGAATACTCACAAGTACCGCACAAAGAAAAACCGATACCGCTCCCTTACTCTTCATGGAAAAGATCTCCAATCGCAGCAGCCCTTCTGATATTTCTTCCTTCATCATATCCGTTTTCAAACACCTTTGAATCTGCAGCTGCTTCTTCAACTGTCAGACTGTAAAATTCCATCATTAAATAAATTACCGATACAATCAATACTATCATCATTGGAAAAACTACTGCGGCTTCAATAAAAACACTTCCTTTACGGTTTTTTAATACTGATTTTACCGACTTCATATTATCATGAAAAAGATGATGCTTTCAGTCCGCCAAACACATCATTCACAAATGAGGTGATCTGAGATTTAAATATCAAAGCCAGTGCAATTGCAATAGCAATCAAAAGACCTACCTGCACAAGCTCCATACCCCTATTATCGGCAAATATTGCCTTACATTTCCTAATCAACATAATTCATCACTCCCTGTTTACATCTGCATAACAGCAGGTGCCATTACAATAATAATTAATACGGACAGAATTATCATGAGAGGGAAAATCAACTTGGTATCAGCTGTTCTTCCCAGTCTCTGAACATGAGACTTCCTTTCTCTGAGCATAAGCACACTTTCCTCCTCCAGCTTTTCCGCCAGACTGATTCCCGATTCCAGACTGTCTCTCAGAATAACCGATAATCTTGCAAATTCCCGGACATCCAGTCGTTCGGAAAGTTTCATCAGTTCTTCCGAAAAAGATGCATTCCCTTCTTTCATTCTGATTACGGACTCTGATAGTTCTTCGTAAAACACTTTTTCTCCCGCAGGTTTTACATAATGAAGATAATCATCTGCAATTCTGCCCACCGCATCACTCAGAATCAGCCCTGCTGAAATAAGCATTACCAGTTTGTCAAGAAAATACGGAAACTCGTTTTGTATTTCCTCTTTTCTTTTTTTCAAAGCTGTTTTTCTGTCAGATTTTCTTGTTGAATAAATAAACACCGCAGCTATGATAAAAACAGCTGCAATAACAAAACAGATATTATTATTTCTGTTTCTCCATTTTATTGTCAGTCCACTCTCTGTTTTTTCAGGCAGAATAACTGTACTTTCTTCCCGGTCGTCATTAATGCCGCTTTTTAAATCCGACATACTTTTGTCAACCAAAATTCCGAAATTTTCGGAATTCACACCCAGGCGATGTCTCACATTACATTTCCACACCGCTTCAGTGTCTTCAATAACAAGTCGGGCAGTCAAAAGAACATATCCGTTATCATCAGTTTTTCCCGGATAGACTTTTCCGTCAGGTTCGATAAGTTCGTTTCTGTCTGAGCTCCATACCAGACTTACACCACTTTCATCATGAAATTCTATAAGATTTAAATCAGATTTGATATCATCTGCTCCGGTATTATCCCCAAGAATTATCTCAGGAAGACTCTTCTGACACAGCTCCAGTCTTTTTTTCTTTTCTTTTTCACTCAGCTTTCGGGGGCTGACACTCAGATCCACATTTTCACTGACAGTATTTCCGTCGTATTCTGCTTCCGCAATCAGACTGTACTGGCGGTCTCCTGTTCCGAATTCTCCCCGTTCAAGAGACTTCTCCGGATTCCCGCTTTCGGTAATTCCTTTTATTATCCCCAGCAAGGCAAAAATCACCGCTGCAGCAAATAACACAATATAAATAATATTTTCTTTTTTTTTCAGATTTCCGGCTGCTGTTCTTATTTTTTCTTTCATATTTTAATTTCCATTATGTTCAAACATAATTTACCCGCAAAGGCAGCTGCGCAAAGGCAAAAACTCATTACTATCCTCCCCGCAACTCCCGAATACAGCACCTCTGCATAATCGCTGGAAGTAATCTGCATGAATCCCAGAATAATCAGAGGAATTGTGCATAGAATTACTGCTTCAAGTTTTTTCTGAATAAGCAGATTATTCAGTTCCTGTCTCAATCCGATTTTATCGCCTATTATCAGTGCTGCCTTGTTTATTGCTTTTTCACGGTTTCCGCCGGCACGAATGCAGATACAGAATATCTCCATAAAGTTTCGTATATCTTCCACACCTGATTTTATCCCGAAATCAAGAAGTGCTTTTTCCGGAGACACATTGGCTTCCCTGATCTTATTCTGCATTTTGGCAAACTCTGCGGTAAGAAAACTTCCGGCTCCGTAAATACTTTCCAGATTTCTGTATGCCGCAAAAACCGCTGAATCTGCCTGTCTGCCGGAAGCTGCCGTATCTGAAAAAGCATAAAGAACATCTTTAAACTCCACGTTAATGCGTTCCTTCATTCGCTCTCTTATTATTCGCTCAAAATGCTTTCTGAATACAAAAGGGAACACCGACATCAGCATAGCCACAACCGCATTACGGTAGAACAGCCATCCTGTAATAAAGCAGAGTATTCCGGCACAGAGATAATATCGAATTATGATTCCTTTTTTTATCTGAAAATCAGTATCGGAATTCAAACGCTTCTCCCCTTCCTCTTAATACTAATCTGGACGTATTCTTCAATCTGTTTCCTGTTTTCTTTAATCCTTCGGATCCGAATCTGAAAAGGCAATTCATTATTATTCCTCCGTTTTCCGATTCGCAGACTTCACTTATTTCAAGTACACGTCTTGACATATCACTGAATCTTCCCAGATGAACCACAATATCCAGAGCTGAAGCAATCTGCTGTCTTATCGCATCCAAAGGATAGTTCTCAGCTGTAAGAACCATAGTCTCAAGCCTGTGAATCATCCCCTGGGCTGAATTCGAATGACCGGTAGACATGCAGCCGTCATGACCGCTGTTCAATGCCTGCAGCATATCCAGTGCTTCTCCTCCTCTGACTTCTCCCACAATTATTCTGTCAGGTCTCATTCTCATGGCAGCCCTGATTAATTGTCGGATATTCACCGCTCCCTTGCCCTGTGAGTTTGCATTTTTTGTTTCAAGCCTCACAATATTTCTGATTTCTTCGATTTGAAGCTCTGCAGAGTCCTCTATTACAATTACCCTCTCTTCCCGTGGTATATAATCAGACAGAACATTAAGGAAAGTTGTCTTCCCGGAGCTGGTCCCGCCGCTGACAAAAATATTATGACCGGTTTCAACCATAACCTTCAGAAAATCCGCAGCTTCCTCCGTAATACTTCCCATTTTTATCATATCTTCCATCTTCAGCATTCGTTTCGGAAATTTTCTTATCGTAAGTATAGGTCCGTTTATGGCAATATTACTGTATACGGCATTTACTCTCGAACCGTCCGCAAGCCTGGCATCAACAATCGGATTAATATCGTTTATCTCCCTGTGTACTTTTGCGGCAATGCGCCGGATAAGATCCTCCAGCTGTTCCCGGCTTTCAAAACTTACAGGAAGCCTTTCTATCCGTCCTTCCTTCTCGGAAAAAATGTCACTCGGTCCGTTAACCATTATCTCTCTTACACCTTCCTCATCGGCAAAAGGCTGCAGAATATCAAGTTCTTTTCTGGTTGAATTATATATGGTTTCTACCAGCATCTTTTTTTCCCGAAATCCCAGTTTCACATTCCTTTTGCTGTCAAGGACCGTATCCTCAATTATTCTGAGCGCGGTATCATCTGAAATATCTACGCCCGCACTCCCCATTTTTTCCCGAACCTCTTTTATCATTTCCTCTGCAATGCAAGGATCTATTTCATTCAAAGCATTCCTCTCCAATAAATTCCACTAATCTCCTTATCCCCTTCCATGTATCACTGTTTACCTTCTCCTGATATGTTTTTTTTGCAAAGCCTTCGGTTACACATATAGAAAAATCACTTTGTGTTTCCTGTTCCCGGCTTTCACTGTAACACAAACTTATTATTCTGCCTCCGAAACCTTCTTCAGTCAGATTTCTCACAATTCTCCGGTTTCCTTTCCTGCTTCCTGCACTCCCGTCGTCAATCGTTATCAGCAATTCTGTATTTTCGAGGGAATCCATACAGTTTTTTGTTCCCGAAACAGGAATGAACGCTATTGCATAATCCAGGTTCATGTTTTCTTTCAGATTTACAAAAAACAGACTCACTTCATTTTCCTCAAGTCTCATAAACGGATTCTTTCCTTCATCACTGTCAAAAAACAAAAATCCCGATACATCAGCAGATGAATATTTTTCGGGTATTGTCCAGATGTCGTCATGGCTTCCATAAATGCAGCAGTAAATAAAATCATCCCAGTTTCTCGTTCCTCTGCGTTCACATCCGGAAATGTGATTGACATGCTCTCTCAAATCAAGAAACAGGATTCTTTTCCCTGACTCCGCCAAAGCTTCCGCCAGAACCCTGGCTGCTTCCATACCCGAAGCTTCGTCAAAAGTCCCCGTAATACCTATAATTCTCATATTTCCACTGTGTTTTTTCTCACTTTTATTCTTATTTCCGGTCCGATGTGCGGCATTATCCGTATCTGCCTTCTCCCTTATTGCCGATGCAATATTTTTTACATTCTGATATTTAAACAGTGCTCTGTTCCCAGGCAGGTCCCATTCCGCATCAGTTTTGTTTTCACATAAAACTATACATTTTGTGTAGTTTTGCTTACTGTTTAACTTCATACCGTTTTCAATAATAATGATATCATGTTCCTTTATCAGACGCTCTTCCTCCACACTCAGCCCTTTTTCGGATATACACGATACCGTCAGGTCTCTATCCGCTTCCGTCAAAGCCAACGCCAGCGTACGATTATAATTCATATCACTTCCCGAAATCAATACCGAGATTCTGTTCATAACTGTTTCTCCTGTTTTCTCTTCTGCAGCTATATTATATCCCCGGCATGTCCGGGCTACAATCCGTATCTTTTTTTCTTTCAACCTTTCACAAAATCCGTACATTTTGAACATGTATTTTACGAAAGCTCCGCATTTATTTCGTATTTTCCGCTAAATATCAGTAATTACTATGCTCAATAATTTTGATTGTCCTTACCTACAGCAAAACCGGCAGCAGAGTACATTAAGCTTTTTCCGAGCTTAATGTACTCTGCTGCCGGCGCCCTCATTACCGGTATTAAAAAAGAATCTGTCTGCTCTACGGATTCATAGACATCTCCGACCCTGTCGCAATCAGACGTGTTCCCAGATTGTTAAAATTCTCACATATTACGTCTCCGGTATGCACAGGTACGGCAACATGCATTGTATTTATCACTTTCATACTCTGCATAATCTGCGACAACGGAATAGCCTCTTCCGTTCTTACACTCACAGTTCTTTCACTTCCCGAAATTCTGACGGAGCTTGTCAGAATACGTTTTGGATTTTCCACCTCATCCCGGGCAAAAACAGCTCCTTTTTCACATTTTCCTCCGGTAAAATTCTGTGTATCAATCCTGCATCCGTTGGGGCACTGTGTACAAACAATGTATCTTCCCTCATCCTTCGTATTATTCTTTTCTATCCTTATTTTTGCCACATAGTCACGCCTTTTTTTTCGCATTTCCTCTATATTCTCTGACGAAAAAGCAGAATCAAAATCTTTCTTTTTCATCTGAGCCAGCAAAAATCCGGCCACATCCATTGCGGTATTTTCGCCGCATTCTGATACATCATCGACGAGATCGTGAACATACAGAGCATTACCGCAGTAAAACATTCCCTTGGTATTTTTTTCGGCAAAACTGTCCTCAGGTTCCAGGCCTGCCGAAATTATGACGGTATCACACTCCACTTCTTTCTCTGCACCGTCCTCATTCCTGATAACAACCGATGTCACACGTTTTCTTCCGTTAATCCGACATACAACCGTGTTTAATAATAGCGGAATGCCAAAATCCACCAGACATTCCCTCCTGTTTCGCTCCAGCCCACCGCATACATTTTCTTTTTCGACAACACAAATTACACGGCTTCCTTCCAGAGTAAATCTTCTTGCCATAATAAGCCCGATATCTCCCGACCCTATTATTACCACACGATTTCCCACTTTAACATTTCTTAGATTCATCATTCCCTGAGCAGTTCCTGCTGTAAACACCCCTGCAGGTCTGGTTCCGGCAATCCCCAAAGCCCCTCTGCCTCTCTCTCTGCATCCGGAAGCAATTATTACTGCCGAAGCAGCAAAGCTTTCCGCCCCCGAAGCAGTCTGCGCCCTGACAACCACATTTAGAACAGAGTCATTTATTCTCTCCTCCGGACTGCACGAACAATTATATGTATCCACCGAGACAGCCTCCATAACAGTAGCACCTGTCATAAGCCCGACATCAGTATTCAGAAGCATTTCTTCATATATATGCCTGTACTCCGGGCCCGTATAATTTTTCCCGAATTTCGTAAGTCCGAATCCGGAATGAATACATTGCCTCAAAACTCCGCCGGCGGAATTCTCTTTTTCCAAAACCAGTACGTCCCTGTATCCCAGTTCATTAAGCCTGACTGCCGCCGCCATTCCGGCAGGGCCGGCTCCGATTATTACAATCTCCCTTTTTTCCATTTCCGGTTCTCCCCTTTCATTTGAGAATTCCTTCAAACATTTCACTGCCTTTTCCCGAATATGTCAGCCTGTCTGGGCTTACATTTCTCTCTCTTCCAAGAAGCTCTGTCGTGTCAATAGTACAAAAACAACCCTGACAGCTTCCCATAAACGCCCTTGTCCTGTTTTTTATTCCCTTAATGGTAGGCTCCGCTCCCAGCAGTACAATATCATCAAAGGCTCTTAATATCCGCTCCTCGGTTACTCCCTCACATCTGCATACCATTTTTCTCAGGCCTTTGTATTCCCTTCGGGAAAACATATCTTTTCTGCTTTTGCAGTTTTTCTTTTTTTCAAAGCTTTCTCCGAAATCCTTTTCAATTCTGTCAAAAAGATATTTCGCTATCGGCATAGATGCGGTAATTCCCGGCGACTCTATTCCTACTAGGTAATAAAAGCCTTCATATTCTTCCGATTTTTCTATTACAAAATCTTCAATGATTTCATTTTTACTGTCTGTTAATTTCGGGCGTATTCCCGAAAAGCTTCTGATTACGGGAACATTCTGTAAATCCGGTATCAGCCGCACCATTCCCTCCGAAAGAAGCTTCATCATATCTTCTTCATTGGCATAATCATCCTTATCCTCAATGAACTCAGCACCGGGACCTGCCATCAGGTTTCCCCCCACAGTAGGGGTAAGATGAACACCCAGCACTCCCTTTTTTTCATCAGGAACAGGATAAACCGGAATCTTCGGTTCCCCGATATCGTTATTCTTTCCGGGTTTCGCCAGAATATGGTACTCTCCTCTGCAGGGATTGATATCATACCGGTTTACTCCCAGCATTTTGCATATTTCCGCAGAGCCGAGGCCCGCACAATTTATCAGTATATCACTTTCAAACGAATTATTCTCAGTCATCACCTTAAATCTTCCGGAATCAGTGACTTTTATTTCAATAACTCTTTCATTAAACACAAAGCCGGTTCCGTTTGCCGCTGCTGTTTCCGCCAGGGCAATTGTATACTCAAAGGGATCAAAAACCGCAGTCTGCGGAGACCACAAAGCAAAGTTTCCTTTTACACTTCCGCAGATATCTTTTATTCTGTTTCCGTCAATTATTTCCAGACCTTCAACTCCGTTAATCTCGCCCCTTTTTTTCAATTCTTCCAGTTTTTTCCTGTCATCATCAGAAAAACCGGTAACAAGCTTACCGGTTTTTTTATATTCTATTCCCAGCTCCTCAGCCAGATTCTCAAACCCTCGGCTTCCTTCAACACAGAATTTTGCTTTGAAGCTCCCCGGTTTATTATTAAATCCTGCATGAACCACTCCGCTGTTTCTTCCGCTGGTACCGAAAGCCACATCCGCTTCTTTTTCTATTACACATACATTCATTCTGTATTCGGAAAAAACCTTTGCCAGTGCACATCCGACGGCACCCGCACCGATAATGATTACATCTTTAATCAGCATTATATCACCATACCTCCGTTCGGACTCAGTACCTGACCGGTAATATATCCCGCTTTGTCAGAAGCCAGAAAAGCAACACAGTCAGCGACATCTTCCGGGGTTCCCAGAATCCCCAAAGGGGTTTCTTCTTTCAGCATTTCGACTGCCTCTTCTGATATATCCTTCAGCATATCCGTCTGAATAACTCCGGGAGCCACACAGTTTACCGTAATGCCTGACGGCCCCACCTCTTTTGCAAGAGCTTTTGTCAATCCAATGACTCCGGATTTTGATACGGAATATGCCACCTCGCAGGATGCTCCGCATATCCCCCACATTGACGCTATATTGATTATTCTTCCCCTTTTATTTGAAATCATATCTCCGAGTGCTTCCCGGCTCATAAAAAAAGCTCCTTTTAAATTAGTGTTCATAATATAATCCCAGGAATCCGAACTGATATCCGTAAACAGCTCATAATTACTCACTCCCGCATTATTTACAAGCACATCAATTCTTCCGTACTTCTTCAATACATACGAAAACAGCCTTTTTACCGAGCTTTCATCACTTACATCACAGCAATAAGCCTCGGCATTTAGGCCCAAAGCCCTGAGCTCATATTCCAGTTTTTCGGCCGCAGCCTTGTTTACTCTGTAATCTATTATTACTGTATATCCTTCACCTGCCAGAGTCCTGCACACAGCAGCGCCGATTCCCCGGCTTCCTCCGGAAACAATTGCCACTTTTGCCATACCTGTTCAATCCTTCCCCGATAATCTCATCTGTTATTTCATCATCGAAATTCAAAACGGTATTCCATCAGTACTTTTACAATCTTTTTATCTTGATATATTTATCTCCCAGTTTTGAATAAAAAATCCTTCTTATTTTTCTTTGAGTTTCTTCATCCACCTGTCGCTTTACAATAATCGCATTCTGTTTTTTAGTATAACTGATAATATACATACTGTTTGTCTCAACAATACACCTTAGATTACCATATCTTGTGTATTCATATTCCGTTTCATTTTCGCTTTTCATACCTATTTCTTTTTCCCCGAAAATATACTCCTGATACTGAGAAAACGCACCGCTTTGATTTCTTGTATAAATCTGTCTGTATTTAGATCTTATCTGCAATGCCGGAGAAACAATAAGCACTGCTATACACACAGTAAAAATAATAAGAAATGCCCACAGCTTTTCCGATGAAAAGAAAGAAGCCGCCATACCTACCGCCAGGGCAATCCCGACACGTATCAGGATATAGTTTTTCTCGCTGAAAAACTGCTGGTAGTACAAATACTTTTTTAAATCCTCCGCTTCCATTTTAGATTTTACATATATCTCTTCCATAGTTCCTCCGGTAATACTTATTATTCTCTATCCGTCATTCTTCGATATACAGTGCCGCATCCCTGTTTCCCCGAAACACCGTTCTCCGTACTGCTGTTACCCGAATTCCGTCCGCTGTCCTTAATAGTTTTTATTCAGCATGGTCTTAACCGGACTTTTTCTAATAAGACCTCCCATAATCCCTGCCAGTACCGCACTGACGGAAAACTGAATGATGTTTGCGGGAATCTCAGCCAGCGGAATTATCAGATTACCATATATTGCCGCCTCGGCGAAATAATAAACAGCCACCATTGAAAAGCATGCCAGAAGTAAAAATATAAGCCCCTCCGCAACAGCCACAGTTTTTCCCGTTTTCTTTTTGTTACAGTATTTTTTTATTGCCAGTGCAACCAAAACTCCCATAAGCAGCTTTGCCGCAAAGGTTATCGGGCTGAATATCGCATATCCGCCCAGAAGATCAGCCATAGCCTCTCCTAAAGCTCCCGATGCCGCCCCTCGTTTCGCACCCAGCATCATAACCGAAATCATTACCACCGCATCTCCGGGATGAATATATCCCTGCGTGGCCGGTACGGGTACTCTTATCAGAATTGTAGCTACCAGAGCAAGTGCCGCCATCATAGCCATGTATGTCATATTTTTCGTACTTTCGTTTCTCATCAGCCGTACCTCCTTTACCGTAATGATTTATTTTCTGATATTGACTATATTACGCTAATACTGTATACTTATAAATAGTCAGATTTTATTTTTTTTATAAGTACAGATTGTGAGGTTAATATGAACAGTATCACGCCTACACTGGATTACGATTCCAGAAAGCCCATGTACCTGCAGTTATACAGCTACATAAAAACAGAGATTCTTTCCGGCAGACTCAGTGCCGGCGAAAAGCTTCCTTCCCTCAGATCCATGGCTGCAACACTTAAAATCAGCATTACCACGGTTGAACTTGCCTATAATCAACTTACTGTTGAAGGTTATACCGTAAGCAGAGAAAAATCAGGTTATTTTGTCAACAATACCGGAGCCTCTTCAAATGGAGGTTCGGCATATTATACTCCGGTTCTGGACAGTGTGAAAAATACACCGCAGGATAATAATCAAATGTATTCGGATGCGGCTCTTTTTGATTTTGTGAAATGGAAAAAATGTCTGAATTTCGTTATTAACGAATATCCTGAAAGACTTGCCTATGAAGCCTCGCCTCAGGGAGAAGATCTTCTCCGAAATCAGATTTCCCAGTACCTTTATATGACCAGAAGTGTAGTATGTACACCTGACCAGATAATTATTGCCGCAGGAACTCAGCAGATAATTAATCTTGCCTGCAGCTTTCTGAGCGTAATGAACATGACAAAAATTGCATATGAAGATCCCGGCTATCTCCCCGCTGTAAGTGTATTCAAAGACAGGGGCTTTAATACCGTGCCCATTACAATTACAGATACCGGAGCTTCTCTTGATGAGATTAAAGCTGCGTCTCCGTCAGTAATATGTGTTTCCCCTTCTATTCAGTTTCCCCACGGCACAGTAATGCCCATAGGAAAAAGACGGGAGCTGCTGAGATACGCAGCGGCCACCGGCAGCATTATTATTGAAGATGACTATGCCAGCGAGCTGCGATATTTCGGAAAACCCGTTCCTCCGCTGAAAAGTCTGGACTCAAATGCGCCCGTGCTGTACCTTGGTTCATTTTCATCATTACTGTTTCCGTCGATTAAGATCAGTTATATGGTTCTGCCTGTTTCCATGCTTCCTTATTCCGGCACGATTATGAAAAACTACAGTCAGACCTGTTCAAAAACAGAGCAGCTTGCCCTGGCGGCTTATATGGAAAAAGGTCTGCTTCATACACATGTAAAAAAACTCAGAAATCTATATGCACAGAAAGTCAACCTTGCAGCAGCTTCGTTATCCGAAATTTTCGGAAACAGGATTACTGTTTTTTCCAGAGATTCCGGATTAAATATGCTGATTCGTGTCAATGTTGAATCTGATGCGGATATGCTTTGCCATATTGCCGCCGACTGCGGAATAAACATGGTGCCGCTTCATAAATATCAGACAAATAAAAAAGAAGAGGATAAGTCTACCCTCATCTTTTACTATTCCAATATTCCTCTTGACGATATTCCCGCCGCAATAAAGATTCTGTCCGTAAAATGGAACCTGTAAACACAGGATTGCCATCGGCAGACCGTTTCCTAAAGATAATCGGCAACATATGCTTCGGAAATATCAATTTCTCCCATCAGAGTATCCGTGACTTTTCCGTCAACGGTAAACTGCACAGCCGCTATCTCATCAAAGGATTCTGACAGCGTATAAACAATCTGGTCAATCAGAATACGTTCATTCAAGCTTCCGCCGGTCAGCTTCTCTGAAGAAAAATCAACATATGCTATGTCATCACTCAAAGTAATATCATTTATCTTATAATTTTCTTTCAGCATAGTACAGCATTTTTCTTTCTGTCCTTCGGGCACGGCTCTGAGAGAATCCACCGCTGTCATATACTTGTTTTCATTTTCCTTTGGGGTAAATTTAAATTCAACAGGAGGCATCAGCTCGCCGTTTTCCTCATCATTTCCGTCATAAACATATTTTGTGCTCGCAAAATACTGCTGAACGACAACCACTTCTGTTTGAACAGCCGGCTCATTCTGCGGTTCAACCACCGCCCCGGTCTGATTGTCCGTATTACTGCACCCCGTTGCCAGAAGTCCCAATGTCAATACTGCCGCTAACACCAATAATTTCTTTTTCATAATACTATACCTCCTTAATATGCGAATTCATTCCGCATCTCCCGGCAGACAATGCTTTGCACAATGTCATTCATCTTTTTCTTTTAAATTTCTTGAAATATTTACATTTATTTCCAGAGTTTTCTTCTCATCTGCTTTCAGAACTTTAACTTTGAACAAGGTATCTTCTGTTTTGTATTCAAAGCAATCTCCTTCTTTTGCAATATCTCCAAGCTGTACCAGTACCCATCCGTTAACCGTTGTAACGTCTAAATCAACCTCTGTTCCGAAAAACTCAAACACATCCGCTATATTTGCAGAAGATTTGATATTATAGCTTCCGTCAGGCATAGGCATAATCTCCTGCTCCTGCGCGGCATCATGTTCGTCATATATTTCTCCGACAAGCTCCTCAATAATATCTTCCATCGTAAGAAGCCCTGCCGTTCCTCCATATTCATCTACGATTATCGCAATATGAGTCTTTACCCGCTGCATTTCCTTTAAAATATGATCTATTTTCATAGTTTCCGGTGCAAAAGCCGCAGGTTTGACAAATTCCCGGATTTCCTTATCGCTTCCGTAAATATAATTATGGAAGTCCTTCTGATTCAATACGCCTATTACGTTGTCCAGCCCTTCCCTGTAGACGGGAACTCTGGAAAAGCCGCTGTTTCGGAATAATTCTGCAATCTCTTCTTTTGATGTTTCCGTACTCACAGCAACGATATCAACTCTGGGTGTGAGAATATCCTGCGCTTCCAGCTCACAAAAGGCAATTGCATTCTGAATCAGCTCTGATCTGTTTTCGTCGATGTATCCGTCAGTTTCTGCCTCTTCTACTATGGTTATCAGTTCTTCGTCTGTTATTCCTTTATCTGCCTCTATTTTAAACACCGCACTCAGCAGCTTCTTCCATTTTGAAAAGAAGAAAGTAAGAGGCGTGAGAATTACAATAAAAATACGGATCATCGGTGCCGAAAAAAGCGAAAACCTTTCCGGAGCTTCCTTGGCTATGCTTTTCGGAGATATTTCACCGAATATCAGAACCACAATTGTAATTACTATTGTTGCAATCGTAGGCCCCATATCGCCGTAAAGCCGGACAAACAGCACAGTGGCAATGGAAGACATCGCTATATTAACAATATTGTTGCCGATAAGAATCGTAGACAGAAGCTTATCGAAATCTTCTGACAATTTCAGTACAAGTTTAGCTCTTTTTGTCTGCATATTCTTTATTTTTATACGGTTAATCGACGTGAAGGCCGTTTCCGTTGCACTGAAATATGCCGAAAAAATTACCAGCACCGCTATTATCAGAATATCCACCAGTTGTTCTTCATTCATTTGTTTTCTCCCTGAAAGTATATTACTTATTATATATTAAAGCTGCGGGAAATTAAAGTGAATATTTGCTGAACAATGACAGTGTAAGTCTCCTATTATACCGAAAAGACGGACTTCCTCATAGAAGCTTTTCATACAGAATAAAATCTGTCCATCCGGTGTTTTCGGCAAACATACGCTTAACAGTAATTCTCTTATATCCCAGTGAATCATATAAAGCCTGTGCCGGTATATTTGAAGCCAGCGTATCAAATCTGTATGCCTTCTTCCCAAGATTAATGCACAGTTTACCTACACTTTCCAGCATATGTTTTGCAATACCCTGCCCCTTTAATTCGGGATCAACACACATAATATGCCCCACGCATACTTCATCATCGGCAAGTCTCATTTGCCATTGAACATCGTGATAATCTTCTCCCTGAAGCTTTTCCAATGCAACAGCGGCAATTATTGTAAATACCGATGAATCAGAGCA
>DCHZ01000003.1 GCA_002315385.1 Firmicutes bacterium UBA1739
GGAAAGCTTACAGGAAAAGATTTCAAGACGCAGCCATCGGAGCGTTATTGCGAGTATGCAGATAGGTTCCTAAAAGAGAATATTGGAGGTGCGATGGATTGGAGCATATTTGAAGGAGAGCAAACAATCATGAATGTGAATTCTGGAACTCAGATTCTGCTCAGAAGATATGGAAAAGACCGAGGAATATTAGGTGGAAACATTTTGAATTGATTTCTGTCAACAAAAAAACTCCACAACAACTTGACACCGTCACAGAGATATTATCATTTGACAATATCGAATGATAAATGTATAATTTATTTCTATAAGGAAAATGTTTATTATGCATATTGAAAGGAGAAAAAAATGGATTCTGATTCCGCGGGAAGCAGAAATAGCGGCTCACAGGGATTTTTCAGCAAGCTTTTCGGTATTAAGACCACAGATTCATCCAAAATAGAGGATGAAATAAAAAATATTATGCAGGAAGGGGACGAAATCGGTACTCTTGACAAAGCTCAGAAAAACATGATAGCGAATGTTTTCGAGTTTGATGACAGAACGGTATCCGAGATTATGACACACAGAACGGACTGTATAGTTCTCAGTGTGAAGGATTCGCTTCAGAATGTTCTTGATCTTGCATTAAAGAACGGCTATTCGAGAATACCCGTTTACGGTGATGATATTGATGATATTGTCGGCGTGTTATATGTAAAAGATCTTCTTGTTCTTCTGACCCAGGACGAAGAGGCAAGAAAGAATTTCAAAATAGAAAATTATATGAGAAAGCCTTTTTTTGTACCGTTTTCAAGAAGGTGTATCGATCTTTTCTCGGATTTGACAGAGCAGAAGATGCAGATGGCTATTGTTGTCGATGAATATGGCGGTACCTTCGGAATAGTGACAATGGAGGACCTGCTTGAATCAATTGTCGGCAATATGCAGGATGAGTATGATAATGAGGTTGCGGAGATCAGCTGCATCAGTGAGGATGAATATGATATTGCCGGTTGGGTGACTGTGGACGAGTTTGAAAGATTATTTAATATAGAGATTCCCGATGATGAGTATGAATCGGATACAATGGGAGGCGTGGTTACGGAAATACTCGGAATGATTCCGGGAGATGACGAAGCTCCATCCGTTACCGTTCGGGGGATAGAGCTTACTGTTACTGACGCTAATAAAAAATGCATCAATAAAATCAGATGCAGAAGGATAAAATCCGATGATGGTTCGTCAAATGAGAGTGTTAACAGGGAAAGTAACTGACACTGAATTGAGTATAATAAAATATTAACCCTGCTGCGGAAGAATTCCGCGACAGGGTTGTTTTTTTTAATCTTCAGTTTTCGGCAGATGCTTCGGAAGCTTTGGATACGGCCTTCTGAAGTACTTTGTTTGCTATTGCAGCGGCAGTTTTGACGCCGCTTCCGCCGCCTTCTGCGTATACGACAAAAGCATATGGAGCATTTTCGTTTTTAATGAAACCGGTAAACCATGAATTAGATGTGTTTGATGAGTCGACCTGGGCTGTTCCTGTTTTGCCGTAAATGTCAAGCCCCGGAAATTTACTTTCTCCATATGTGTTTATTACATTGGATTTCATGAATGCAGTGATGGTTTTTGCCGTCTCGGAATTAATCAGAGTTCCTGTTCTGTTTTTTATGTAGAAGCTCGTTTTAAGTCCTCCGCTGAGAGTGCTTTTTAATATTATCTGCGGAATCGCACTTTTGCCTTCTTGGGCAATGGCACCCATATATATCATCATAGAGCAGGGGTTGACCAGATCACTGCCCTGACCGACACCGCCCCAGGCTATATCTCCCTGTGAGTCGGTTTCGAAACCGAAGCTTGAGGCTTTGGTTTTTATTCCGTTTACCGAATAAGAGTCGGTAAGGCCGGTTTTTTCCGTATATTCGGAAAGAGTCTCTCCCCCCAGCATATCGGCAATCTGGGCGAAGGCACAGTTGCAGGATACATTAAGTGCTGTTTCAAGAGATATATCTCCGTGAGTACCCGTGCAGGTTATGGTTTTGCCACCGATTTCTATGCTGCCGGGGCAGTTGAAGGTCATGGATTGGATTCCGGGGATTTCTTCCAAAGCGGCATTTAATGTAACAAGCTTAAAAGTTGAGCCGGGAATGAAAGAAGATGAATAGAATCTGTTCATATATACGCCTTCATACAGGCTGTTGTCGGGATCGATAGTCGGCGGATTTGCCGGATCAAATGTAGGTGTACTGATAAGACAGAGTATTTCCCCTGTTTCATAGTTGTATACCCCCACTGTGCCTTTATAAGAGCCCATGGCCTCGTAAGCGGTTTTACAGATATCGGAATCAATGGTAAGGTAGAGTCTGTTTCCTTCGGTTCCGATATGTTTTGCACCGGTAATAAAATTATAGCCTGTCAGTCTTGCGGCAAATTTCGTGATGGCACCTGTCGCAATTTTTCCGTCGGGGATTCCCACGGTATGAAGAACGGCTTTTCTGACGGATTGACTGTCATTGTAATGCCAGACACCGTCGGAGGCGGATGCCAGTATTTCACCGTTCCTGTCTAAAAGAGTACCTGATTTAAGCACGCCGTTTGTGTACAAGTGGGAGTTTGCCGAAAACGATGCCCAGCTGCTTCCTTTTGTAAAATACTGTGTGAGGAAGTAGCCTGTGCCGATAAGAAGAATTATGGCAAGTGTAAAGCACAGTATTGCTCTTTTTGAAATGGTTTTCATTTTCGTTCACCTCGGTTGTATAATCCTGTCACTTCATCCAGATAAACCGTTTCGTCGTTGGCCTTTTCCGAAGTTTCGGAGAAGGAACGGGGAGAATCAGACTTCCTACGCTGTTCGAAATCCGGAATTTCGTCACGGACCAGGACGTCGGGAATCCTGTCATCGATAGTTCCGTTATCACGAGTGCGCCTTCTTCCGCCTTTCTGTGAAGGCGGTTTTTCCGGCAGTTTTTCTGTCTGAGTTCTGATTTTTTTGACAGCAAAGCTTGCTCCCTGTCTGGTATCCACGGCTTTTACAAATGCCAGCAGTCCCCAGGCAGCCAGCATACTTGACCCTCCGCACGAAACAAAGGGGAAGGTGACACCCGTAAGGGGAAAGAGATCGAGAGAGCCGAAAACATTAAGCATTGTCTGGAATACAAGCATAGAAGTTGCGGCACAGGCAGCAATCACGTAATAAGTTGAACGCCCGCTTTTTCCGACTCTGACTGAAAAAATCGCGAAGGATACAATTGCCAGAATGGCAAGGATCCCTATTATCAGTCCCCATTCTTCGCATATCATTCCGAAAACAAGGTCGGTGTTGGCGGCGGCAACCTTGTGAAGCCATCCGTTTCCGGAGCCTACACCGATTAAACCACCGCTGGCGGCTGCGGACATGGTTCGTACCTGCTGGTAGCCTGTATCGGAGACATGCTCCCAGGCGTGTCCCCATACGGAGAATCTGGCCGCAATATATGGTTTAAATTTCAGCGTAATCAAAAATGCGGCTACAGCGGAACCGCAGATTATCAGCAGCGTTTTATAATCTCCTGAACGCATAAAAGCAATAATCAGAAATGTGATGAAAAATATTGCTGCGGTTCCGAAGTCACTCATAAGTGCCAGAGTTCCGAAACAGAAAAATGACAGTACCATAAATCCCCAGAAATTTCTCCTTTTAAACAACCGGTCCAGAGATGCGGCACCGGCGAAAACAAAGCAGATTTTAGCCAGTTCGGAAGGCTGAAAAGATACTCCCATTATGTACACCCAGTTCTGGGCACCATTCTGAATTGTGCCGACAATAAGACTGGAAATAAGGAGAAGACCCGTAAATCCTGCCATCAGGTATCTGGATTTCATGGTCCTGTTCAAATCACGTAAATACCATGAAAGAAACAGAAATCCCGCCATACCCAAAAGGATAGCGGCAAGCTGTTTAAAGCATCCTGCGGGATTACTGCTGGCTGTAACCGAAAGGCAGAGTGAACTCAGAAAAAAAGCGAGAATTTCAGGCTCAAGACCTTTTCGGTTTGCGGCGCAGAACATTAATGTGTATGCCCACATTACCGCAGCAAATACAGTAAAAGAAATAAAGATTTCCGCACTGTGTTCGGGCCGGTTGATTACCAGACTTGAGGCTGCCAGCATCTGAAAGACTGTCAGCAGGCTGACAGAGAATACCGGAGAGAAGGAAATTGAAGATATTTCCGATCTCTTTCTGGATTGAATTTCAGCTTCACTTTCGGAAATTGTAGTGAAAACAAAATCGACTCCGCCCAGTGACAGGGTATCTCCCGATGCTATACTGCCTTCATTCCCGATCCGGTTTCCGTTGATAAGTATCTGACCGTCATCAGACAGATCATGAACCTTCCATTTTTTTTTGCCGTCGAAAATAAGTGCACAGTGCTGCTTTGAAATTGTAAGAAATTCGATGATGATGTCGCAGATTTTACTCCTGCCAATCAGAGTTTCCCAATGTGTGACAGGGAATCTTCCCAGACTGTCGGATTCAAGATATGCCCAGGTTTCCTTGGGGTTTTTTACTTTGAGCATACTGCGTATTATTGATGTAAGAATAATAAGGGCGAGAACAGGCATGACCCATCTTACAATGTGACAGTACCATTCGCCTATGTTAAGGCTGTTGTTTCTGAGCCAGCTGAGAGCATAGGGAAGAGACTTGATCCCGTTTTCACAAAGCTGAGCTATAAAAGCCGCAAACTGGCATATTTTAAGCCATATAAAATTCAGTATTTCGATAATTCCGTTTTGCATAATCAGTTCCCCTTTACTCAATAAATTATATGTATTTTTGTCGTATTTTTCAAGAAAAAACAGCTTATTTTGTGAAACAGTTTTTGTCTTTTTATCGGCAGACAGTGAGCAGCAAGCCGGTATGTATGTGAACTGTGAACCTGCGGCCGGAGTTTTTTTTTATGATGTGAACAAAAATACGTTTAATTCGAAAAAAAGTGGTATAATAGTTGAATAAGAGTATAGAAGAAATATCTGAAAGGAGAAGAATATGGATAGTAAAGTAATGTTTAAGCTCAGCTACGGACTTTATGTTCTTACAGCTTCGGAAGAAGATCGGGATAACGGATGCATAATAAACACAGCACTTCAGGTAACGGGAAATCCAAACAGAATATCGATTACCGTAAACAAAATGAATCATACTCATGACATGATAAAGAGAACCGGCTGCTTTAATGTTTCAATGCTTACAGAGCAGGTTTCTTTTGATGTGATTAAGAATTTCGGATTTCAGAGTGGAAAAACCGTGAATAAGTTTGAAGATTATGAAGGTTATCTGAGAGCCGATAACGGGATAATATATCTGACAAAATTCTGCAACGGATTTATTTCGGCAAAAGTATTTAAAGAAATAGATCTGGGAACACATACTATGTTTATTTCGGATGTGACTGACGGAAAGATAATTTCAGATATACCGTCTGTTACTTACGATTTCTATCAGAAAAACATTAAGCCGGCTCCCGCGAAAACAGAAAAAAAGGGTTGGATATGCAAAATATGCGGATATGTTCACGAGAGTGAGGAATTGCCGGAAGATTTTATCTGTCCGATATGCAAACACGGGGCAGCCGATTTTGAAAAGCTATAATGAATTATTACTGAGGTAAACAGACGGAATGATATAAAAACCTGCAATCCCGGAAGATTGCGGGTTTTTTTGCGCAGTATGGCGGAGTATAAATAATACATTAAATTTGTCGTACGGCATCACGGTATATTGTATTTTGAATAATTGAGATGTATAATATTATGAATTTTAAAAGCAATTTCGTTATAGAAGGTGGTAAGACATGAATTATATTCAGATTATTTCAATTTTGATTTTTGCGGTAACGATGCTGCTTATAATGACAGAGAAGCTTCACAGGATGACAGCTGCTTTGGCGGGAGCTGTTGCCACAATTATTCTCGGAGTCCTGGACATAGAAACCGGAATAAAGTATATAGACGGGGAAACCATATGTATTCTGGTGGGAATGATGCTCACGGTCTCTGTAATACGAAAGTCCGGTCTGTTTGAGTTCCTCGCAATCAAGTCGGCGAAGCTTGCAAGAGGAAAACCATGGGCTATCATGGTTGCGTTTATGCTGATAACAGCATTCCTGTCGGCATTTCTTGATAATGTAACAACAGTTCTTCTTGTGGGACCGATGCTGTTTGCCATTACAAAAGCATTGGGAGTTAATCCGATACCCTACGTGATATCGACTATAATAGCTTCAAATATCGGAGGAACCGGTACATTAATCGGTGACCCGCCTAATATTATGATAGGCAGTGCCGCTAATCTCAGCTTCATGGATTTTATTGCCAACACAGGCCCTGCAGTTCTGGTAGTGCTTCTTGCAACGATAGTATGTTTCTATTTTCTTTACGGCAGAAAGGAAAAGGTCAGCGAGGAAAATGTTAAGAAGCTGATGAATATGGATGAAAAGCTGCAGATAAAAGATAAAAAGCTGATGATAAAAAGCGTTGCTCTGCTGGCTCTGATGATACTTGCCTTTATTCTTCAGGATTATATAGGACTTAAGTCTGCGGTCATCGCACTGGGATCGGCTACCGTAATGCTTATCATAGGAAGACAGGATATTGACCAGGTGGTGGAAGGCGTTGAATGGACTACGATAGTATTTTTTATAGGTCTGTTTATTGTAGTCGGAGGACTTCAGGAAACCGGAGTGGTTAACATGCTGGCGAACGTAATAATCGATCTTACTAAGGATAATGTTATTATGGGTGTAATTATCGTTCTCTGGGTATCCGCAATTCTTTCATCCTTCCTTGACAATATTCCGTTTGTGGCAACAATGATTCCGCTGATAACGGCAATGGGTGATGCCGGGATGAATGTTATGCCGTTCTGGTGGGCATTGTCTCTGGGCGCGTGTCTCGGAGGAAACGGAACACTGATAGGCGCTTCTGCCAATGTAGTTCTGTCCGGCATAAGTGCAAAAGAAGGGCATCCGATATCATTTAAGAATTACATGAAAGTGGGATTCCCTCTGATGATTATCAGTATTATTATCTGTACGGTATATGTTGTATTGAGATACAGTTAGTATGGTATTAATCTGAAGGCGGCAGTCTGAAATAGAATTATTTAACCCCGTAATTGTACGTTTGACTTCGGGCAGGAGACCTGAGGCTTCAATAAGCAGTTACGGGGCTTTTTTTGGTTCTATGTCAAATGTTGGGGTAGAACAAAATAACGAAATATTTTTTTATTGGTAATATCAGATCGGGCTGAAAAAAATATAATTACAGTTACCGGGAAAAAAATTTTGAGAATGAACGGACAGTACTCGATACAAGGAGAATTGCCAGAGCAATGCATCCCGCATACATAATAACCGAGCCTCCGAGAACGATGCCCTGTTCAAAATCTCTGGTAAGAAAAGCCAGCGTCATGCTGTACATTTTTGCCCCCGGGACCAAAGGAATAATTCCGGGAATAATGAAAACAGTGGCGGTTTCTTTAAGAATCCGGGATAATAATTCTCCCATCAGAGCAATGCAGCATGAGCCGATGAAGCAGCCTATTATTTCATTCGGGAGGAACATAAGGTAAACCGCATAACCGATACAGGCGGTCAGCCCGGAAAACGCCAGATGCTTTTTCGGAATGTCGCATACTATCCCGTAACAGAAAGCGGCGGCGAATATTGCGGCACATTTTATGTAAAACACTACATTACACCTCCTGCCATCTCATAAAGATCAATTATTATACCTACACCGACAGCAATAGATGTCGCAATAATGAGAGCTTCAAAAGCCCGGACAATACCCGACAGAAGATCCCCGTTCAGAGAATCTCTGATGGCATTGGTTATGGCTATTCCCGGCAGAAGCATGAAAATCGCACCAATCAGGATGTATTGAATATCGCTGCAAAATCCTGCAGTGTAGCATATTATTGCCAGAACGGCACCTATCACACTTGCAAAAAGAGTTCTTATGAAAGAATTCTTTTCTATGATTGAATAGATATCCACGAAAAAGAACATAACACAGCCTATAACAAAACCGCAGACAACATCGTTTACTTTTCCGCCGCTGGCCAGGGTAAAGGCTGAGGTCGCCGCTCCGGCGGCTATTGTTTTTATGGGCTTTGAATAATATTTGGCACAGTCAATACTTTCCAGCTTTGCAAAAGCCGAAGCCAGACTCATTCTGTCGGGAGAATAGTTTCTGGCAAAGTCATTGACTTCGGATACTTTTCTCAGATTAATTCCACGGTTGTCAATGGATTTCTGGTAAGTATAGGTAAGACCGCTTTCCTCCCCGTCATCGATGGACAGGAACATTCCCGTCGGAGTTACAAAAGATTCCACCTTGGAAATCCCGGAAACCTCGCAGATTCGCTTCATTACATCTTCCGCACGATAGGTTTCCCCTCCGTTTTTCAGCATTATTTCACCGGCATAAAGAGCCAGCTCGAGAATCAGTTTATTATTGTTGGTTTTCATTCTTTTCTTACAGAATCAGTTTCTGCTCCTTATCAGTTTTACGCATTTCATGCATACATATTTTTCTTTAAATGCAATAATATTGTTGTGCCCGCGGCAGATTGCACAGGATACATAATACGGACGTGAATCCTCGCAAACCTTTCCGGTAAGTTCAGAGACTTCCGGTAATTCAGGGTACCGGAATCTGTCTGAAGCTGAAGATTCAGTCGTTTTAATTTTTTTCATATGACACCTCCGAAAAACTGTTATTGAGTTACAATATAGATTCAATATCCGGCAGAGTCAATTTGCTGTGTAAAAAAAGTCGAAATCACGCCGTTTTTTGCATGTATACCGACGAGCTATCACTCTTTTTTGTTTTCGGAGGATTCTTCCGGCAGACCGGGGTTTACATACAGTGTTCTGTTATGGTCAAAAATGACCATTCCGGGTTTGGCTCCGGCGGGTTTCCTTACATATTTTACTCTGGTGTAATCCACAGGCACGTTTTCGGACTGCCTGCCCTTGCTGTAATATGCGGCAACGGAGGCTGCTTCAAACAGTGCTTCGGAAGAAGGCTCACGCCCTTCGGTAAAAAGAATTACATGAGTACCGGGTATGTCCTTTGTGTGGAACCAGATATCTTTTGACGAAGCGGTCTTCAAAGTCAGAATATCGTTCTGTTTATTGTTTCTGCCCGCAAGAATCCTGAATCCGTCAGATGTTATATGCTCGTGGGCCGGTGAAGCCTTTATTTTTTCTTTTCCGGAACCGGATTTCTTTCTGATATATCCTGAAGCCGACATTTCGTTTCTTATTTCATCCACATCCGAAAACTCAGTGGCATCTTCCAGCAGCTGCCTTATAGATTCCAGGTAAACAATTTCGTTTTCGGTTTCTTTAAGCTGAATATCCTTTTCAACAAGAGCTGTTTTCATTTTATTATATTTTTTATAATACTTCTGACCGTTCTCGGAAGGGGACAGTCTGGGATCAAGGGTTATGCTGACCTCTTCATTATTATAGTAGTTCAGCAGCTTTACCAATGCGGAACCGGTCTTTATTGCATGAATATTCGCAAAAATCAGTTCGCCCTTCAGCCTGAAAATGTCGGAATCTCCGGCCTGAAGAATATCCTCAAGAAGCCGGGATTTCTTCAGATAAAGCTTATCAAGTGCCGAGTTAATGGTTTTGTTCAAATCAGAGGATTTCTGACGAATCCTGTTGGTTTCACGTTTTTCCGAATAATAATACTCTTCCGCTTCGCTGATACTGTCAAAAATGCTGCTGTGATATGAAAGAGAGTAATCTTTGTGGTCAAAGCAGTAATAATCCGCCGGAGAGCCTCCGTCATCTTTCCAGATTACCGGACTGAAGCTTCCGGATAATACTCTGTCAATGAAATATCTGTATGAGGCATACAGCCTGTCAATTTCCTGTTTCGACAGTGAAGTACTGTGAGAATCACCTGAAATGCCGGCATCCGCGCAGATAAGCGAAACGAAAAACGGGCTTACACCCATGATTCTGCCGACTAATGCTCCGGATATTTTTTTATTTGATTCAGTAACCGCTTCGGAAAAGAAATCCCGACTTATCTGATTAAAAGGAACCTTATCCATATCAGGTGGATAAATGTAAGTCATTCCCGGCAGAAGCTGTCTGTATCTGTTGACATCGAAGGAAACTCTTTTAATACTGTCGATTATTCTGCCGGTATCTCCGTCAGCAAGAGTAATATTACTGTGTTTTCCCATTATTTCAACAATGAGTTTTTTTGTTGCGGGATAACCGAGTTCGTTAAAAGCTTCTATATGAAACTCGATAATTCTTTCAGTGTCTTTCTGAATAACACCTTTAATTATTCCGCCCTGAAGATGTTTTCTCATGAGCATACAAAAAGCGGGAGGCTGAACAGGATTCGGCGGCATTTCACTGATCAGCTGGACTCTGGTGTCGGAGCTGTCTGCAGTCATAAATACCTTGTATTTTCCTTTGCCTCTGTGGACAGATAACACCAGTTCGTGGTGTTCGGGCTGATAGACCTTGTCAATTTTACCGCCCGATATAAGGGTGTTCAGTTCATATACTACATTAGCTGTTACTATTCCGTCAAAGGGCATATATATTCCCTGTGCAATGAATTCACAGTGAAATCCACCGCACATTTTCCTTTCCTGATTAATCGTACTGAGGATATTCTCATATATTTTATTTTAATAATTATTGTCGTCGAACGCAAGGAAAAAGAGTTGGTACGAATAAAGAAATGGAGTGATTATTGATATTTTATATGGTATAATACTGTAACCGACAAAAAATTCTGCACTTTATTCAATATTAGCCGCGATGTATAAGCAAACGGTATTTTTGAGATCCGAAGTGACAGTAACAGATAAAACAGTCTTTATTTGGGAGGTAATGAATTGATAAAAAGTATGACCGGCTTCGGCCGTGGTGAATATAATGACGGTAAACGGAACATAATAGCGGAAATAAAGTCTGTAAATCACAGATACTGCGATATTTCAGTGAAAATGCCCAGGAGATACTCTTTTGCCGAGGATAAAATTAAATCTATAGTTAAAGAAACAGCGAAAAGAGGAAAGATAGAAGTTTCTGTTATCGTGGAAAGTATTGCCGAAGAGGATACAAATATTATGCTGAATACGGCTCTGGCAGGGCAGTATTACGAAAAGCTTACGGAACTCGGTAAGCTGTACGGACTGCAGAATGAGATTTCGACAGAATATCTGGCAGGTCTTCCGGATGTACTTAAGGCTGTACCCAATGTTGAAGATGAAGATGAAATAATCAGGACTTTATCTGTTCCGGTCAGAGAAGCTGCTGTCAGTCATGATAAGATGCGTATTACGGAAGGTGCCAAGCTGGCCGAGGATATCCTTTACCGGGGAAATATTATTCTGGATTATGTGAACAGGGTGGAGGAAGTCTCCGATAAGATTACCGCAGCCTATAAAGATAAGCTCAGGGAACGGATCAGAGAGCTGATTGATTCCGCAGTGGAGCTTCCGGAAGAAAGAATTATCACCGAAGCGGCAATTTTTGCGGACAAATCCAATGTTACGGAGGAACTGGTAAGACTGAGAAGTCATATAAAACAGCTGGAGGACATTATTAATAAAAGCAGTCAGCCTGACGGAAAGAAGATGGATTTTATCGTTCAGGAAATGAACCGGGAGGCTAATACCACCGGATCCAAATCAGCGGACATCGGAATAACCAATATTGTTGTGGAAATGAAGAGTGAGATTGAGAAAATAAGAGAACAGATTCAAAATATCGAGTAATGTATTGTAATTATACCAATTCTGATGTATCATTATCAGATACATTTAATTACAGGAATTAATAATGAAGATAAAAACATGATTACGGAGGAGCTTTATGCCGGGATTATTAATTGTGCTGTCGGGTCCGTCGGCCGCCGGAAAAGGTACTGTCTGCAGACGTTTTGTTGAAGATACGAATACTGCATTATCTGTTTCCGCCACAACGAGGCTGCCCAGGGCGGGAGAAATCAACGGAAAAGATTATTTTTTCATGACGGAAGAAGAGTTTGTACGTATTATTGAAGAAGACGGATTCGTGGAGCATGTGGAAAATTTCGGTAAAAGATACGGAACTTTATACAGTCACGTGAAAGATAAACTGGAATCCGGAGAAGATATGATTCTGGAGATAGATGTGCAGGGAGGGGAACTGATAAGGAAAAAATTCCCTCAGTGCGTTCTGATATTTCTGCTGCCGCCATCTTTGAAGGAACTTAGAAGACGGCTTGAAAGCAGAGGAACGGAATCGAAAGAGAATATAGAAACAAGGCTTGCAAAGTCTGTCGAAGAGATAGAGTGTATTACAAAATACGATTACTATATTGTAAATGAGGATGTGGAGCAGGCGGTAGAGGATATGAAGGCTATCGTTCGTGCCGGGCATCTGAAACTGAATACGGAAATTGCTGAGAGTATCATCAGCAGATATAACGAGGAGGAGAATAATAATGCTGTATCCGGAAATTAACAAATTAAGAGATGTTGCTGGAAGCAGATATTTTCTGGTTTCAATGGCTTCCAAAAGAGCAAGGGATATTATAGACGGAAGAGAGAAGCTTGATGAATCAATTAACACAAATAAGCCGGTATCCATTGCCGCAGAGGAAATTGCGGAAAACCTTTTTACATATCATCAGATAGAAAGCATCGAGGAGACCGAAGAAACAGAAGCCCCGGCGGAAGAAACAGAAGCAGTCGAAGCCGGTGAAGAAGAAACATATACTCCTGATTACGGACAGGCAGAGGAAAATCTCCCGGAGGAAACAGGAGAAAATCAGATTTATTTATAGAATAACAGCACATTACAGGAGTGAGCATCGCAGGACGGATGCTCATTTTCCGATTTATATCAAAAGTGTCGAAAGTACAGTACCTGCCGTTTTATGGGAATGCCGGCGGGAACCGTATCAGCCGACACCCCGGAGGTAGTATGAAATTAATTTCGGTGGCGATTGAAAATACAACAGTCGGAATGGACAGACTGTATACATATAAATGTACTGAAGATATCAGTGTGGGAGACTGCGTTTCTGTCCCTTTCGGAGCGGGAAACAAAAGGCGCACCGGATTTGTTTTCGACATCAACGAAAGTTCAGAGCTGGAAGAAGAAAAAATAAAACCGGCCTTTTTATCGGAAAAAGCGGTACTTACGGAGGAAGCCGTACAATTATGCGTATTCCTTAAAGAAAAGTATTCATGCAGGTATATAGATGCGGTAAAATGCTTCATGCCTTCGGGATATTTTATGTATGAAAACATTCTGAGTATTGCGGATGAAGAAAAAGCAAAGGATTTTGTATTAAATGAAAAATCTCCCAGAAGACAGAAGCAGCTTACGGAGATTCTCTTAAAATCGGGTCCTCAGAAGAAAAGTGTTCTGAAAAAAAACCATAATATTGACTATTCGGTAATGAAAGGTCTTGTGAACCGCGGAATCGCGGCGGCGGGCAGGATAGAAAAGAAACGTTTGCCTTACAGTAAGCTCCCGCCTCGGAAAGAAGGCTTTGACGTTCTTACCGGTGAACAGGAAAAAGCTTTTGCGGGAATCAGCGAAGCTGTTGAGGCAGGAAGCTTTAAAACTTTTCTTCTTCACGGGGTCACGGGAAGCGGAAAAACAAGGCTTTATATGGAAAGCGTGAGAAAAGCACTTGAAAAGGGACGGACCGCAATTATTCTTGTGCCGGAAATATCTTTGTCGATTCAGCTTATCGAACGATTTCGGGGAGAATTCGGCAGCGAGGACATTGCGGTAATTCACAGCAGGATTTCCGATGGAGAGAAGTATGACGAATGGATGAGGATAAAGCGTGGAGAAGTAAGAATCGTTCTCGGAGCGAGATCGGCGCTTTTTGCTCCACTTAATAATATAGGGGTAATTGTTCTGGACGAAGAACACGAATCTTCGTATAAGGCTGACAATTCTCCCAAATATGATACCCGTGAGGTTGCGGAGGAAAGAGCAAAACATAATAAGGCGGTAGTTATTCTGGGAAGCGCGACACCTTCGGTGACCACTTTTTATAAAAGTGAAACGGGAGAAATCGAAAGACTGTCTTTGTTTAAAAGATATAATGCAACAGAACTGCCGAAAGTATTTGTTTCGGATATGAGGGAGGAGCTCAGACGGGGAAATAAGAATATTTTCAGTGTTAAGCTTTATGAAGAAATGAAGCGATGTCTCAGCGAAAGAAAGCAGATCATTCTCTTCCTTAACCGCAGAGGATATTCCTCCTTTGTTTCCTGCAGGGCCTGCGGATACGCGATGAAATGTCCGGAGTGCGGAGTGTCTATGGTATATCATAAGAATGAAAACCGCGTTGTATGCCATTACTGCGGAAGAACAGAGAAAATGCCGGAGGTTTGCCCGGAATGCGGAAGCAGGTATATCAAAGATTTCGGGATAGGGACGGAAAAGGTTGAGGAAATCACAAAACGGCTTTTTCCGGAGGCTGTTGTGGACAGACTTGATCTTGATTCGGTTCGCAGAAAAGGCAGTGCCGAAAAAATTCTTTCAGATTTCAGAATGAAGAAAACAGACATTCTGGTGGGAACCCAGCTGGTTGCAAAGGGACTGGATTTTGACGGAGTGGATTTAGTTGGAATTATCGCAGCCGATATTTCTCTTAACATTCCGGATTACAGGTCTTCCGAGAAGAGCTTTCAGCTGATAACTCAGGCCGCGGGAAGAGCGGGAAGAGGCGACAAGCGGGGAACCGTAGTTGTCCAGACATATTCTCCGGATCATTATGCAATAGAGGCTGCGGCCCGTCATGACTACAATGAATTTTACAGACAGGAGATTGCACTGCGCGGAGTTCTTTCGTATCCACCCTTCGGAAGTATATTTCAGGTTGTTTTTCTGGATGAATCCGAGGAAAAAGCAAAGGAATGTGCATGTGAATTTGCCGGAGAACTTAAGAAAAGAACCGTAGAATCCGAAAAATATCAGATACTTGACCCGATACCTTCACATATTTTAAAAATTGGGGGTAGATATCGTTACAGAGTATTGATAAAATATAGTGATAGAGATGAATCGGAATGTATGAAAATCTTAGAAGAAACCGCGGCATTTCTGATGCAGGGCGGGTATAAAAGTTCATATATAGGTATTGAAGTCAATCCGTACAGTTTTGCGTAAATGGAGGAAATTATGGCAATAAGAAATGTATTGAGAGAAGGGGACGAAACCCTGAGAAAGAAATCAAGGGATATTACTGAAATTACAGATAGAATCAGAATTCTTCTGGATGATATGGCTGAAACAATGTATGCCAATGACGGTGTCGGTCTGGCAGCTCCTCAGGTCGGAATTCTCAGAAAGGCTATAGTAATTGACGTAAGAGATCATCACGGTCTGATTGAACTCATTAATCCTGTAATCACAGAAAGAAAAGGCTCTAAAGTTGACGATGAGGGATGTCTGAGCGTTCCCGGCGTTATTGCAAGAGTGGAAAGGCCTTATCAGGTAACGGTAAAAGGTCTGAACAGGGAAGGCGAAGAGGTTGAATACTATGCGGAGGATTTTCTTGCAAAGGCATTCTGCCATGAAATAGATCATCTTGACGGAATACTGTTTATTGATCATCCTCATGAATTAGTTGCCGACGAAGAAGAAGGAGAAGAATAATAATGAAAATAATATTTATGGGTACTCCGGATTTTGCGGTGGAGCCGCTGAAAGCCATTGCGGCTGCGGGACATGATATTGTATGTGTCGTAACACAGCCTGACAAACCGAAAAACAGAGGAAAGAAAATGCAGCCTACACCGGTAAAGGCTGCAGCCGAATTACTGGGTATTACTGTTATTCAGCCGGAAAAGGTTAAGAATAACGAAGAGTTTCTGGAATATATAAAGAGCCTTGATGCTGACATTGCGGTGGTGGCGGCATACGGACAGATTCTCCCGGTGGAAGTTCTTGAAACACCGAAATACGGAAGCATAAACATACATGCATCACTGCTTCCCAAGCTTCGGGGAGCCGCACCTATACAAAGAGCAATTCTCGAAGGGTATCTGTTCTCCGGAGTTACGATAATGAAAATGGAAGCAGGTCTCGATACGGGAGATATGATTACAAAAAAACTTGTTGAGATTACGGGTATGAATTCTGAAGAGCTTCATGACGAACTCATGTATATGGGTGCGGAGCTGGTGGTGGAGCTTCTGAAAAAGGTAGAAGCCGAAGGAGCCGATGCACTTAAAGGTGAGAAGCAGGACGACAGTAAAGCAACTTATGCAAAAATGATCAGAAAAGAAGAAGGCCTGCTGAATTTCAACTGTCCGGCAAATGATGTTGCTCTCAGAATGAATGCCATGACACCATGGCCGTCGGCGTATACTTACTATAAAGGGAGTCAGATTAAGCTTAGGGATCCCGAATGGTACGGTTCGGCAAGAGAATACCGCGAGCCCGGGACAATTCTGGAAGTCTCCAAAGACGGAGTTGTAATTCAGTGTAAGGGAGATCTTTTAAGAATACATTCGATTCAGATACCCGGCAAAAAATTTATGAATATTCGTGAGTTTATAAAAGGCAACACTCTTGAAGAAGGGGTTGTGCTTGGAACGGAGGAATAATGACATATTATGGAATTGGCTGGTATTCATCAATAATTCTGCTGATACCTGCCCTGATTTTCACTTTGTATGCACAGTCAAAAGTAAAAAGCACTTACAGGGAGTATTCTCAGACAGGCTGCAGAAAAAGAATTACCGGAGCTCAGGCGGCGAGAAAAATGCTGGATGCCAACGGACTGCAGCATGTAAATATTCTGATGTGCTCGGGGGAACTGACAGATCATTATCATCCCGGAAATCAGACCGTAAATCTGTCTGCAGGAGTGTATAACGGCACTTCGATTGCCGCAATCGGGGTGGCATGTCATGAATGCGGTCATGCGGTACAGCATGCACGGCACTATGCTCCTCTCGGAATCAGAAACGCAATAGTACCGGTAACAAACTTTGCATCAAAACTGGCAATACCTCTGTTTTTAATAGGATTGATACTCGGGTTTGCCGGTCTTGAAATAATAGGTATTCTGTTTTACGGACTGGCTGTACTTTTTCAGGCAATCACCCTGCCTGTGGAATTCAATGCCAGCAGGCGTGCACTTCAGCAGATTACCGATGTCGGAATTGTGTATGATGATGAAGTGGAAGGTGCCAAAAAGGTGCTGACCGCTGCAGCATTGACCTATGTGGCGGCTCTGTTTACTTCACTTATGCAGCTGTTCCGTCTTATACTGATAGCCCGCTCCAGAAATGACTGAAACACGGGGGCAGAAATAAAAGGAAAAGGAAAACTATGGACAGAGAAATTGCACTTGAAATACTTAACAGTATTGAAAAAAACAAAGCTTTTTCGAATATAGCCATCAATGAGGCGATAAAACGAAATCCGGGAGCGGATGCGGCATTTATCAGATATCTGGTATACGGTGTTTTGGAGAATAAGATATACCTTGATTACTGTATTTCGAGGTTTCTGAGCTCGCCTATAGAGAAAGTAAAGAAAAATTCGCTGAATATACTGCGTATGTCGGTATTTCAGATACTGAAGATGGATTCGGTTCCCGATTATGCGGCGGTTAACGAGGCAGTGGAACTGGCCGGAAAGACTTCAGAATATCAGGATAAATTCATAAACGCAGTTTTGAGAAATGTGATAAGAAACAAGGAAAAGATAACTTTGCCGGACGGCAGGAAGGATCCTGTAAGAAGATTGTCGGTGGAGTATTCATGCCCGAAATGGATGATAAAGTATCTTACCGACAGCTACGGACTTGAGTTTACAAAAAGATATCTTGCGGCATCAAATATGACACCGCCTCTTACAATACGTGTAAACAGGATGAAAACAACAGCGAAGGAACTGACGGAATCTCTGAAAAAACAGGGCTTTGATGTTGAACCCGGGCGGAATACCGATGCGGCGCTTAATATTAAAGGCAGCGGGCTTCTCAATACGGACAGCTTCGCGGCCGGAGAGTTCTCGGTTCAGGATGAAAGCTCAATGATTGCGGTGGAAACACTGAATCCGGAGCCGGGAGATACGGTTATTGACTTATGCTCCGCACCGGGAGGCAAGGCAATATATACCGGAGAAATAATGAGAAATTCCGGAAAAATAATTGCCTGCGATTTGTATGAAAACAAACTGAAACTGGTGAAAAACGCAGCCGAAAGGCACGGCATAGAAAACATTATCTGTATGGCATGGGATGCGACAAAAGAAAATCCCGATTTTATCGGCAAAGCAGATAAGGTAATCTGTGATGTTCCCTGCAGCGGTCTTGGTGTAATCAGGAGAAAGCCTGAGATTAAATATTCAAAATCATTGCGGGATATAAAGGAGCTCTGCGGAATTCAGTACAGAATCCTGAGTAATGCGGTAAAATACCTTAAACCCGGAGGAAGTCTTCTTTACAGTACCTGCACGCTGTCTCCGGCGGAAAACCAGGGAATAATAGATTATTTTGTTCAGAAGAACAGAAAAAATAGGTATAAAATACTTGCTATGAAGCAGCTGAATCCGTTTATGAACGGAACCGACGGCTTTTTCATATGCAGGCTTCAGAAAACAGAATGAGCAACAGTCTTTTAACGGGCTTGCAATTATAGTATAATTAATCGGAAAAACAGTCATAGTATGAGGCAGAGAAAGGAAAAAGATGAATATCGGATATATTACGGACAAGGGTAAGAGCAGAGATAATAATGAAGACAGTTATTATGTCAATGAAGATTTCGGCCTCTTTATAGCTGCGGACGGAGTGGGAGGACAGAATGCCGGAGAAATTGCCAGCAGACTGGCTGTCGAAACCATATCTTCTTTTCTTATAGAAAAATGCGAATCAGGTAACCTGAGCGGAAATTACATTTTTAAATGCATAAACAGTGCGGTAAATGAAGCAAACGCAAGAATTCTTGAAAAATCAATGGAAAAACCGGAATATTTCAAAATGGCGACCACCGCTGTTATTGTGATGCTGCGGGGAGAAAAGGCATATATCGGAAATATCGGCGACAGCAGAGCTTACCTGATAAGAAACGGTAGAATCATCAGAATTACGGAAGACCATACTATGGCAAATCAGTTAATCAGGGAAGGGCGGCTTACCGAAGAAGAGGTTGAATTCCTTGCCCAGAAGCAGTTGGCTCTTAATATGTTCTGTACAATTACGCGGGCTTTGGGAGACGAGAACGGGGCGGAAGCCGATAACTTTTTTATAGAAATACAGAAAAATGACATTTTTCTGTTATGTTCGGACGGACTATATGGTGAGGTGTCCGACGATGATATTGCGGATACAATAATCAATGCGGAGAGCATTCAGAGAGCCTGTGAGCAGCTGGCGGAAAAAGCCAACGAAAACGGCGGAAGAGACAATATTACAGCTATTATTATAGAAATCGGGGAAAAATACCATGAGTAGATTATTAGGTGGAAGATACGAAATAATAGAAAAAATAGGAGAAGGCGGTATGGCTGTTGTTTATAAAGCAAAATGCCATCGCCTGCAAAGATATGTGGCAATAAAAATTCTCAAGCCTGAATTTCTGGAGGACAGGAAATTTATTGAAAACTTCAGACAGGAATCCCAGGCGGCGGGCAGTCTTAACGACCCCAACATAGTGGGAATTTATGATGTGGGAACCGAAGGACAGAACATCCATTACATAGTTATGGAGTATGTTGAAGGAGAAACCTTAAGCTCAATAATAGAAAGACTGGGCAGACTGCCGGAAGAGCTTGTGATTGATTTTTCTAAACAGATAGCTTCGGCACTTTCCTGCGCTCATAGAAACAAAATAATTCACAGAGATGTAAAACCGCATAATATTCTTGTGACTGAGGACGGAGTTGCTAAAATTACTGACTTCGGTATAGCGAGAGCTGTCAGCAGTACGACTCTTGTAGCCAGTGATGCGGTCATGGGATCTGTTCATTATTTTTCTCCGGAGCAGGCCAGAGGCGGATATGTCGATGAGAAATCCGATGTCTATTCTCTGGGAATAATGATGTATGAAATGATAACCGGAAATGTTCCTTTTGATGGTGATAATCCTGTTACTGTGGCTATGATGCATCTTAATAAAAGTATGCCGCTTCCTTCGAGAGAAAACCCGAGTATTTCACCGGGGCTTGAAGAGATAATCCTGAAAGCGACGGAGAAATACCAGGTTAACCGGTATCAGAGTGCCGATGAACTGTTAGAGGCACTGAAAAATCTGGAGATGACGGATTATGTGAACTTCTCGGATTCCGTGTATTCCGAGGAAAAGCCTGCTGAGGAAGACACGAATGATGACGCCGGATTCAAATCAGGAGCATCATCAAAAACAATTGTAATTCCGATAGCCGAAGGAGCAATGGAAAAAACCGATGAATCCGAAAAAAACGGTAACGATGAAATAAAAGCGAAAACCGGGTCGGAATCCGACAACTTCGAATACTATGAATTTGATGTAAGAAAGAATCAGGGCAACAGTAACAGCGGCAGAAAGAAGAATAAGAGAAAGCAGAATAAACAGGAGCCGGATAATTCACGGAAATCCGAAAAGAAAAAGGGCAGAAAGAAGAAGAAAATCATTACGCTGCCAAGAGTGTTCGGTATTATTATAGGTATAGCTCTGGCTGTATTATGTACGATGGGTATTATGTGGGGGAAAGAATATATTTCTCTTGATGAAGTAACGGTACCTGATATTCTGGGAATGAATTATGAAGAGGCTCAGGCTACTCTTGAAGGCTACGGCCTGAAAATGGAGATAGTGGACTGGGTATATTCACCGGTTTATGAAAAAGACCAGGTTTGTGAGCAGACACCTAAGGCACAGAAGACGGTAAAAGAAGGATATCTTATCAGGGTAAGTGTCAGCAAGGGATCCGGAGACGGAACCGGGATGCCGTCATTCATCGGTATGACTCTGGAAGAAGCTACCGCAGCAATAACCGCTGCGGGATATCAGCTGGGAACTGTGGAAACCCGGGATGATTCATCGGCGGAGGGAACGGTCATTGCCCAGACCCCGGAATATGCGGCTCAGGCAGACCCCGGCACGGTGGTCAACCTGGTTGTAAGCAACGGAAAAGGCAAGGCGGAAATTGTAATGATGCCGCTGGTTGGAAATGATCTCGATACCGCAACATCCATGATTAAAAATGCAAACCTTGTACTGGATAATGTAGAGTATAAGTTCAGCACGGAATTTGAAAAAGGAATTGTAATGGAACAGAATGTTTCTGCCGGAGATACGGTGGTAACAGGTACAAAAATCAGCCTTGTGGTAAGCAAGGGGAGGGATTTGTCGAAATCCTCCGGCGGAGAAGTCAAAACCATCGGATTAGTGCTGGACTATAATAAATCCGCAAATGATGTTTTTGAAGTCAAGATTAATATGGTTCAGGACGGGGTGGTGACACTTCTTCATAACGGAGTTCATTACAAATCAAATAACGGCGAAAAGATTGATGTGTCAGGAAGCGGACAGGCAACCCTGCTGATATATTTTGACGGAAAACTCGTAAGTGAAGGAGCGGCAGATTTTGAATCCGGAACATTCAATTACTAAAGGAACAATAATAAAGGGAATCGGAGGCTTCTACTACGTTGAAGCCTCCGGCAGAGTTTATGAATGCAAGGCAAAGGGTCTGTTCAGAAAAAAAGGAATTACTCCCATGATTGGAGACAATGTAATAATCCGGCCGGGAGAGAACGGAAATGAGAGCATAATCAAGGCTATAGTTCTGCCGAGAATAAATTCCTTTATTCGTCCGCCCGTGGCAAATATTGAGCTGAGCATGATAGTTTCGGCTTCGGCTGAACCTGATCCGGTATTCTCATTTTTAGACAGACTGATTATCATGTCGGAAAAGAATGAGACAGAGCTGATACTTGTGTTCAATAAATGTGACTTGATCACAGAGGAACAACGTGAAGTGATACGGAATGTATATAAAGGAACAGGGTATGAAATATATTTTGTGAGTACTGTTACCGGAGAAGGCGTTGAGCTTCTGAAATCCAGAATCAGCGGCGTGAAAACGATGCTGTCGGGTGCTTCCGGTGTGGGAAAATCCAGCCTTGCCAATATGCTGGGAGGGTTTGAAATGGAGACCGGCGATGTGAGCAGGAAGACCGGAAGAGGAAAACATACGACTCGTCATGTTGAGCTCCTTGTGGGAAAAGATGACATAAGAATATTCGATACGCCGGGTTTCACCTCATTTGAGGTGCCGGATATGAAAGCTGAGGAGCTGCGATACTGCTATCCGGAATTTGAAGGACATGAGGACAGATGCAGGTTTTCGGGATGTACTCACCGTTCAGAGCCGGACTGCGGAGTAAAAGAAGCTTTGAATAATAAAGAAATCAGCGAAGAACGTTATGACTCCTATGTCCGTCTTTACAACGAGCTAAAGGAGAGAAATTCATCATATTAAAAAAACTTCGGGGATGCAGTGCATCAGAAGTGTGAAAAGTGGAAAAAATACAGGCCGGATTTCGGAATAATGTATATTAATGCGGCCGGAAAGGAAATAATATGAAGTATCAATTATCACCGTCAATACTGTCTGCGGATTTCGGACAGCTTTATACTGATTGCAGAAAGGTTGAAGAAGGAGGAGCGGATTTTCTTCATATTGATGTTATGGACGGTCATTTTGTGCCGAATATTACCATCGGACCTGTAGTGCTGGAAGGCCTTGCGGGAAAAACCGAAATGCCGTTTGATGTGCATCTTATGATAGAAAACCCTGATAAATACATTGAAAAATTCGTGTTTGACAATACAGAGTATATTTCAGTGCATCAGGAAGCCTGCGTTCATCTTCACAGAACAGTTCAGTATATTAAGTCTTTCGGAGTGAAAGCCGGTGTGGCAATAAATCCCGCAACATCTCTGAGAACCCTGGACGAAATTCTTGAATACATTGACATGGTGATTATTATGACAGTCAATCCGGGCTTCGGAGGACAGTCATTCATTGAGTCGGGACTCAGAAAAATAGCAGAATTAAGAGATATGATTGACAGGAGAGGCCTGAATGTGGACATTGAAGTTGATGGTGGTGTAAAGCTTACCAATGCGGAGAAAGTTCTGGATGCGGGAGCAAACATTCTTGTTGCCGGTTCAGCTGTATTCTCAAAACCGGATCCGACGGAGGAATGCAGAAAATTTGCGGAAATTTTCAGGTCAAAAAGTAAAGGATGAGCATAATGAAAAAAGCATTGATTATCGGAAGCGGAAGCTTCAATCCGGAAACCATTAATTTTGACGAGTATACATTTATTGCCGGCTGCGACGGGGGTACACAGTATCTCAGTGATGCCGGAGTGGTACCCCATATGATTATGGGAGATTTCGATTCTCTGGATACTTCGGTTATTATGGAGATGTTTATGCTGGGAGTTGCAAGACACGGACTTCCCACCGAAAAAGATTTCACCGATATGAAAGGGACAATGGACTTTGTTGCGGAATTCGACTATGATCAGATAGATTTCTACGGAGCCACAGGCACGAGACTGGATCACAGTCTGGGCAATATGATGCTCCTGTTTGATCTGCGGGAAAAGGGAATAAAAGGAAGAATTGTTGACAGCAATAATATTATTACCTGTATTTCCGCCGAAAAAGAACCCGCAGCTCTCGAGCTTACAGATATTCCGGAGGGCTGGTATGTATCATTTATTCCGGTAGGGGAATGCAAAGGAGTAAGCATAAAAGGACTGAAATACGAAACCGATGAGGTTGATCTGGGAATCGCGAATGCGACTATGGCAATAAGCAACGAAGCATTGACTGAAACCGGAGCTGCACCCGTCATCAGCCTGAAGTCGGGAAAACTCCTGATTCTGTATTCAAGAGATTAGTGTATCAGAAACTGCTGCACAAATCCCGAGGCAAGAAAACTCGGTAAATGCATGATAGGAGCGGGAATACTTGCCATACTTATTTTATGTTTTCCGCCGGTAGTGTGGTTCGTCGTGATAGCGGCAGTGATGACAATCCGGGGGATAAAGCTCTTCAGAATGCAAATGTCAGAGTAGAATGACAGATAAAAATAAAACCCTGCAATTACATGCAGGGTTTATTTTGCTTATAATTTATAATATCAGTCGGATTAGATAGCTCTCTGAATTTTGCCGGATCTCATGCATCTTGTGCAAACGTTTGCTTTTCTTACAGTACCATTATCAACGATTCTGACAGTCTGGATATTAGCATTCCATTTTCTTCTGCTATGTCTATTTGAATGGCTCACCTGATTTCCGGAAACCTGACCTTTACCACAAATTTCACATTTTCTTGACATATCGCTACACCTCCTCCTGTAATCTGTATGTTTCAATGATTGTCTATTTATGCACTGAACAAATGAAATTATAACATAATCGGAATCTGTTGTAAAATGATTTTTTGAATTAATTATAAAAAAATTGTTAATTTTTTTATCTCTATGATAAAATTGAAACAATATATAGTATTAAGGTGGATATCATGCTGAAAAGAATTGAAAACAGGCTGGGAACAATTGACATTGAGCGTCCGGCTGCCGCTAAAGTAATAAAAGAAGTGGTAATGCATCACGGTGAGGTATTCGGTATTACGAATTCCAAGGGGAACCGTTCGTCATTTATTTCAAAATTCGCATTTGATAAGAGCTCGGATTTTATCATTATCAAAAAAGACAGGAACGATAATATCGATATTGAAGTAAACCTCATTCTTTATTTCGGAGTATCGATTTCCGAAGTCAGCGAAAGCATTATCAGACAATCCAGAGATAATCTGATGAACTGTCTCGGAATAGAAGTCAGCACATTTACAATACACATAGTAGGCATGAAATCCAGGAAAATAATTGAAAGAGATATTTATGTGAGGGGTTAGTTTGCGATGAAAAATGATTTAAAAAAGCCGTTGACGGAAATCAAAGGAATCGGCCCCAGAAAATCCGCTTTATTCGGCAGGCTTGGTATAGAGAGAATTGAAGACATACTGTATTCCTTTCCCAGGGAGTACGAGGACAGAAGAAATGTCAAATCGATAGGAAGCATTGCAGTCGGAGAAACCTGCATGGTAACTGCAGAAATAAAAAAGGTAATAAAGGGAAGATATGTAAGAGGCAGAAAGAGAACCACTAGAGTTATCGTATCGGACAATACCGGAGAACTGGAAATTCTTTTTTTTAATGCGGGATATCTGGAAAAAACATTGAAGCCGGGTCAGGTTTACAGTTTTTTCGGTAAAGTAAGCGGTGAGTCGGAAAAACCTGCGATGTTTCATCCGGGATTTGCAATTTACGACGATAATGATTCCGGGAGAAAAATTCTGCCTGTATATCCTCTGACAAAAGGCCTGACACAGAGTGAACGAAGGAAGGCTGCGGAATACTGCTTGGGACTGGCAGATGACTCTATGGAGATTCTCGATGAAAGCTTAAGAGACGACTATAAATTATGCGGAATAGAATACGCTTTAAATAACATACATTTTCCGGAAGACGGTTATAAGATGAGAGCAGCCAAGTACAGATTGATATTCGAAGAGCTGCTTGTTTTTTCTTTAAGCATAAATCTCATGAAAAACCTTGCCTGCTGCGAAAAAGCCATACCTCCGCTGCCGGATGATTCCGAAGAAAAGAGATTTATCAAAAGCCTGCCGTTCAGACTGACCGAAGGCCAGAATAATGCTGTAAATGAAATATGCAGTGATATGATGTCCGGGAAAAGGATGAACAGACTCATTCAGGGTGATGTGGGAAGCGGGAAAACAGCGGTATGTGCAGCGGGTTTATACAAAGTAATAAAAAACGGATACCAGGGGGCTTTGATGGCACCGACTGAAATTCTGGCAAAGCAGCATTATGAGACCTTTGAAAAAATGTTTGAAGGCAGCGGAATAAGGACGGAGCTGCTCACGGCATCCACAGGAGCAAAAAAACAAAAAGAAATCATTGAGAAAACAAAATCCGGAGAAATGGATCTGCTTATCGGAACACATTCTGTTTTCGGGAAAAAGGTGGAATTTGCAAATCTGGGGCTGGTGGTTACGGACGAGCAGCACCGGTTCGGAGTACTTCAGCGGGAAGCTCTCAATTCCAAGGGAAACAGTCCGCACATTCTTGTGATGACAGCCACACCGATTCCCAGAACCCTTGCTCTGATTCTGTACGGAGGCTTAAATATCTCCGTGATAAGGGAAAAGCCCGCAGGTCGCAAAGAGATTATTACCAAAGCATGGAGAGAATCAGAAAGAAAAAGGGTATATGAATTTGTAAAAAGCCGGCTGGAAAAGGGCAGACAGGCCTATATTGTGGCACCGATGATCGATACCGGGGAAAAAATGAATGTAAGAAGTGCCGGGGAAATATTCGATGAGGAATCAGATTTTTTCTCCCCCTTCAGAACCGGGCTTCTGCACGGAAGAATGACTGCCGATGAGAAAAGCAGGATAATGGAAGAATTCAGAAACGGAGATATTCATGTGCTGGTGTCCACAGTCATAGTGGAAGTAGGAATAAACGTGCCTAACGCATCTGTTATGGTGATAGAGAATTCCGAGAGATTCGGACTTGCCCAGATGCATCAGCTCAGGGGAAGGGTAGGCAGAAGCAGTGAACAGTCATATTGCATGCTGATTTTGTGCAGTGATGAAGAAATAGCCGTGAAACGAGCGGAAGTAATGGAACAGTTTGGCGACGGTATGGTAATAGCCGAAAAAGACCTGGAGCTGAGAGGCAGCGGTGAGTTTTTCGGAACAAGGCAGCACGGCATACCGGATATGAGGATAGCGGATATTATCAGACACAGGAAAATACTCGGGGAAACCATACGGGCTGCAGATACAATAACCGCAAGGGATCCTCTTCTGGAGAATGCTGAAAATTCAATGCTCAGAGAAAGAATTTATGAAATATACGGAGAGCTTAATCCGGGATTGTAGATACAGCCAACCGACTGCGAATAGTAACAATAGTAGAAACAATTTTATATTTTCTGCTTGATATATCTGTCCTTACTGTGATAAAATTATTCGATAGGAGGTAGGTATTATGCGCGTAATCGCAGGTAATCTCAGAGGAAAAAAATTACTGACTCCGAAGGATGAAGGCATCAGACCTACCACCGACAGAGTTAAAGAATCAATGTTTAATTTAATCAGCGGATACATTGATGAAGATGCTGTTGTTTACGATTTGTTTTCCGGAACAGGCGGACTGGGCATAGAAGCATTGAGCAGAGGTGCTGCCCGGGCGTATTTCTCTGATAACGGCAGGGACGGCTACAGGATAACCGGTGAAAATCTTGATGCCTGCAGATTGCGGGAAAAAGCCGTATTGAAATTCGGAAGCTACAGAAAATCAGCGGCAGAGTTCCCTGAAAAAGCCGATCTTGTTTTTCTTGATCCACCCTACGATATGAATTTATGGAAAGAGGCTTCAGACTATCTGATAGAAAACGAAAGACTAAATGACGGTGCTGTAATTGTAATGGAGCATCCGGTGGAAAATAAACTTAACGGCATAAATAAAGCACTTGATTTAATAAAAGAAAAGAAGTATGGTGTTATAGTAGTATCTGTTTTCTGCTATAACTCAAAAAGTGAGGAAAAATGAAAAGAATTCTCTATTCAGGAACCTTCGATCCGCTTACCAGAGGTCATCTGGACCTGATTGTCAGAGGTTCAAAACTGGCTGACGAGCTGGTAGTAGGTATCATCAGGAATCCGAATAAAACACCGATGTTTTCGATTGAGGAAAGAAAACAGATGATAAGGGAAGAAATAGCGGATCTTTCCAATGTAAGAGTCGACTCCTTCGAAGGACTGCTGGTGGATTACGTCAGACAGAATGACATAGATGCGGTTCTCAGAGGATTGAGAGCAACTATCGACTTTGAGTACGAAATACAAATGGCACAGGTTAATTCAAAGCTTCACAGTGATATGGAAACGATTTTTCTGATGACAGATGAAAGATACTCATATATCAGCTCCAGCGTAGTAAGAGAAGTTTTTTCTCTGGGAGGAGATATTGCCGAACTTGTACCTGATAAAATATATAAATATATGTTAAACAATAAAAGATGATGGGGGTTATGAAATGAAGGTATATGATTTACTGGACGAATTAAAAGAAATTGTTGAGGGTGCATCCAAAGTGCCGCTCACAGGAAAAGCACTGCTCGACACAGACGATATTTTGGAGATAATCAATGAAGTGATCAGTGCACTTCCTTCTGAACTTGAAAGAGCACAGTTCATTACGGATGAAAGAAACCGTCTTATGAACGAAGCTGAAAATGAAAAGAACATGATTATTTCTGAAGCTAAAGCTCAGGCTGAGGCTCTTCTCGACAGAGATGATATCACAACAAAGGCAAGAGTCAGAGCTGAAGAGATTATTGCGAACGCAGATATGCAGAGCAGAAATCTTAAGATGCGTACATTTGAATATCTCGACAACGTTATGAATTCCATGCTGGAAAGAGTTGAGTATGCAAGTCGTGTTTACACAAATGATATGTATGAAAACCTGAAGAGATCCTTTGATCAGATTACAGAAACTCTTACTGATAACAAAGAGGAGATCAGCAATCTTGCATACCAGGAAAGCAGAAAAGGAAATACAAGAGATACACTGGATGAAAACTTTCTGCCGATAAACGACGGAACAGATGAAGAATAGTTTTGATGCATGAGGATTAACGGCGTGGCGGGAGTCATGCCGTTTACTTATAGAGGGGTTATTAATGGAAGAATTAAAAAAGACTATTACGCAGCTGGCATTCTGGGATGAACTTTCAGAGGATGAAAAAGCGTATGCCGAACAGAATACATGCATACAGTCGCATAAAAAAGGCTCGCTGCTGCACAGCTGTGGAAATGAATGTCTGGGGATGATTAGTGTCATCAGCGGCGAGATCCGCGTATATCTGCTGTCGGAGGAGGGACGCGAGATTACTTTGTTCAATATGTATCCAGGCGATGTGGGTGTAATGTCAGCGTCCTGTGTAATAAGTGAAATAACATTTGAAACTCATATGGAAGTCGGCAGAGACTGTAAAATAATGGTAATGAGCAGCATGGCTTTTTCAAATCTCGCAGAAAACAATGTGTATGTAAGATGCTTTATGTACAAAACCGCAACAAAAAGCTTTTCCGATGTCATGTGGACAATGCAGCAGATAATGTTTTTTAAATTTGACAGAAGACTGGCATCATTTCTTGTAAGCGAATGTGAACGCAGCGGAAGTCAGGAAATAAACATGACTCACGAACATATTGCGCACTGTGTAAGCTCTGCAAGGGAGGTTGTGGCACGAATGATGAAACGCTTCTCCGAAGAGGGACTGGTGGAGCTTAAAAGAGGGAAAGTCATTATTACAGATATCGAGGGATTAAAAAAAATTATTTAGTAAATATATCGCAGCCTCCTCTCATATTATTCCATGAGAGGAGTGGTGGATTGTGTATAAAAAAGCAGCTTTTCTGGTTTGCATATTATCCATTCATATATAAATTTTTAAGGAGGCCGATATGTCAGCGGCAGGAATAATTGCGGAATACAATCCTTTTCATAACGGGCATTGCTATCATATAGAAGAAACCCGAAGACTCACCGGAGCGGATGAAATAGTTGTGGTAATGAGCGGCGATTTTGTGCAGCGCGGAGAGCCGGCAATAACGAATAAATGGAAAAGAGCGGAATGGGCTGTTCGCGGAGGAGCTGATCTTGTAATTGAGCTTCCGGTGGTATATTCCTGCGGGAGTGCGGAACTGTTCGCTTTCGGAGCGGTGAAGCTGATGTGCCGAATGGGAGTAGTGGATTATCTGTCCTTCGGTGCGGAAAACGGCAGCTGCGAAAAACTCTGTCGGGCGGCGGAATTCTTTTTGCATGAATCGGATGATTACAGAAACTGTCTCAAAAAGTATCTGTCGGAAGGAATATCCTATGCGGCAGCAAGAACAAAGGCGGCTGAAGACAGCGGAATGCCGGAGGCTCGGGAGCTGCTGAATAAACCGAACAACATTCTGGCAGTGGAGTATCTGAAATGCCTTATTAGAGAAGAAAGCAGTCTGAAAAAATCCGGACCGGAAAAAGACGGTGCCTCGTTTTGCGGGTCGGAGAGCGGAAAGCTTCCGAAGCCGGTGGCAGTGAAACGTAAGTCCGCCGGATATTATGAAGCAGATCCCCGGGAGAAAATTGCCGGAGGTGGAGAGCTGAGAAGGATGCTCAGGGAATCGCTTTCAATAAGAGACTATATTCCGGATTCTGTATCCGGAGAGGAGAATTATGATTGTGAATATATGGACGGGAATAAAATCTGTTTTCCCGAAAGAATGTATGAATTACTTGTGTATAAGCTGATTTCCGAAAAAAGCGAAAATCTGAACAGAATAGACGGTGTTTTCGAGGGACTGGAAAACCGGGCAAAAAGAGCAGCTCTTGAGGCCGTAGATTATGAGTCTCTTGTAAATATGATCAAAAGCAAAAGATATTCCAGAACATCGGTTCAGCGTATGCTTCTCAGGATTCTTTTGGGAATAGAGAAAAAAGATGTGAAGGAATTTGCAAAAAACGAAGCAGTCTATGCCAGAGTTCTGGGTTTCACGGAAAAAGGAGCGGCACTTATCAGAAGAATAAAAAAAACCGGCGGAGACAGAATTCAGATGATTACTAATATCAACCGGGAATCACTTACTGACGAAACACTGAAAAAAATGCTGGAAACCGATGTGAGGGCTTCGGAAATATATGAGCTTTTAAGCACAGGCAGGGCGGGAGATAATTCAGACCACAGAATCAGACCATATCATATGAAATAAACACAAAAACCACTAAAAATTGTAGAAATGACTTGAAAATAGTGCAGAAATTGTATACAATTATTAAATGTCAAGAAATGAAAATCGAAACTAATAATCGGAGGTAATGATAATGAAAGTTTTAGTAATTAACTGCGGAAGTTCCTCATTAAAGTATCAGGTTCTCGATATGCAAAACGAAGAATTACTCGCAAAAGGTCTTGTAGAAAGAATCGGAATCGACGGTTCAGTTATCAAGTACGAAAGAGCAGACGGCAAAGGCTTCAAGCTCCAGACTCCAATGGCAACACATAAGGAAGCTATCGAAAACGTATTCGAAGCATTACTTAACAACGAATCAGGTGTTATCAAGAGCATGGATGAAATCGGTGCGGTAGGTCACAGAGTAGTACACGCAGGTGAAAAATTAACTGATTCCACATTAATTGATGATGAAGTTCTGAAGATTCTGGAAGACTGCTATGATTTAGCTCCTGCACATAATCCTGCAAATGTTATCGGAATCAAGGCATGTCAGGCACTTATGCCTAACAAACCAATGGTTGCTGTATTTGACACAGCATTCCATGCTACAATGCCTGCTTCTTCATATATTTACGCTATTCCTTACGAATACTATGAAAAGTATGGAATCAGAAAATACGGCTTCCACGGAACATCTCATAAATATGTATCCGAAAGAGCTGCGGAAATGCTTAATATCGACATTAAGGATCTCAGAATCATCACATGCCACCTTGGTAACGGTGCTTCCGTAAGTGCAATCCGTGGCGGAAAATGTATTGATACATCAATGGGCTTCACACCTCTCGAAGGCGTTGTAATGGGAACAAGATCAGGCGGAATCGACCCTGCTATTATCGAATACATCATGGAAAAAGAAGGTCTTTCAATCGAAGAAATGCTTAAGATGCTCAATAGAAAATCCGGCGTATTCGGAATTTCCGGCGTAAGCAGTGACTTCAGAGATCTGGAAGTGGCAGCAAACGAAGGTAATGAAAGAGCTCAGCTGGCTCTGGACATTTTCGCACAGAAAATCAAGGGATACATCGGTTCATATCTCGCAGAATTAAATGGTGCTGATGTTATCGTATTCACAGCAGGCATCGGCGAAAATGCTATCGGCATGAGAGCGAAAATCTGTAAAGGTCTCGAAAACCTCGGAATCAAACTTGATCCTGAAAGAAATAATCTCAGAGGCGAAGAAGCTATCATCAGTGCAACAGATTCAAAAATCAAGATTCTTCTTATCCCTACAAACGAAGAATTAATGATTGCAAGAGATACAGTTGCTATCGTAGAAGGGAAATAGAATTATCCTGTTTAAATAATAAAAAACTTGACTTTATTCAGATGTATAAGTATAATTAATACGTTACGGTTGCGTTTGGAAGGAGGCAGAGATGATAAAAGATTTAAGCGGTCTTCTCGATAAGAAGTATAATGAACTGATTGTTGATGAAGTTATCACGCCCGATCCGCTGAAAAGAGGCGGAGATGAGATAGTCTTTTGCGAGCCTGTTTCCATAAGCGGAAAATTGTACAGACTGGAAGAAGAAGTGGTTTTCTTTTCGGGAACAGTGAGTGCGAAAATCAGCACTTTCTGCGGACGCTGTCTTGCACCTGTTGAGGAAAAAGTCGGATATGATTTCGATGAGGTTGTTTATGCCGGCGGCAGAGAAGAAGATTATGACTTAATAATAGAACCGACAGGAGAAGGTTTTGATATGGAAGACTTCATTCTGAATGTGTTTCATCTTAAGCTCCCCATGACGTTCTTGTGTGACGAGGAATGCAAAGGTTTATGTCCCGTTTGCGGAACAAATTTGAACACCTCGGAATGTAGCTGCAATGAAGCACAGATTGATGAACGATTTGCGGTATTAAAGGATCTGTTTAAGGACAGGTAATCTATAATTTTGTTATGGATAAGGAGGTGTATCGTTAATGGCAGTTCCAAAGAACAGAACGTCTGCAGCAAGACGTGATAAGAGAAGAGCTTCAAACTCAAAAATGAGTGCTCCGGGACTTTCAGTGTGCCCACAGTGCCACGAACCAAAGCTGGCTCATAGAGTATGCCCGAATTGCGGATATTACAATGGTAAAGAAGTAATTAAGGTTGCTGAATAATGCTGATATATAAGGACGGATGGATTTATTCCATCCGTTTTTTATATAGTCGAAAACCGAAGAAATCCGGTTTCTGTGAACCGTTTCGTAAAGTCGTTATATAATATAAAAGAGAGAATTATCATGAAAAGCTACTCTCATGCACAGAATGCACTCAGGCTGATAGCCGAAAACGGAATGAGTGCCGAAATGGGAAGGCTGTCTCCCGAAGCAGGCGGCAGCGGATGCGGGTATTACCTGCAGTATAATCAAGATGATTCTGAGAGAATAAAAAGACTTCTTAAAATATGAGAATTGAATTCGAATTTATGACAATAGTTGTTTTTAATCTTTCTGAAAATAAAGAACTATGGTAAAATGTGAAGAGACAGTTTTCAATCGGACTGACAATGATGAAAAAGCATCGGGAAACCTGTGACGGCGGATCAACAGAGTTTCAGGTGACGAACTCCCAAAAGGAAATATGTGTTGAAGACACTGCTGCCTGAAGCAGATTGAAGACAGGATTACGATACTATTATTAAGACAGAGGGATTTCGGAAAATCGGATTCTCGTTCCGTTAAAAACAAAGGAAAAAGGACAGATAAAAATGATGAAGTTTAAATATGTGAGAATTCAGGGTAAAGAACTGTCATCTAAGACAAACTATTTCAAAGGTGTTTTTGCAATGTGTGTCAGACTGATAAAAGACGATATAATGGACGAAGAAGATGCGGGATTATATGAAGAAATTTCCGACTGGTTCAGAGAAGAACTGCCGTTCCCTCCACAGTGCCGGAACCGTGAAAAAGTCATTTGCTTTTTCAAAACAGAAAACAGCGAGGAAATGATGAAGATGGTTACACCAATGATGTGGCTTCTCGAAAAATACAATCATCCCTTCGATGTGGTATATACAAATTTTCCGTGCGGGGAAATTGTTTATGAGGATAAATACCAAATTGTTGTGGAGATGGATGAATAAATCCGGAACGAACTCCCAGGCTGCAAAGTCCTGCGGGAGTTTTGTTTTTAAAAAAAAACCGGCTTTGTCATCGGAAATTCGCATTATTTTAAAAGAATATATACACTGAAAAAAAGAATCATGGTATAATAAAAGATATATATTTTCTTTGAGGTGAGCATGGTAGGCTATGTGTCGGCGGACAAACCAAATCTCAGAATGTGGGAATACGAATTATACTGCAGCTATTATTGCGGGATATGTAAATCCATCAAGCGAAGGTACGGAAATTTTCCGAGGCTGGTGCTGAGTTATGATTCGGTTTTTCTCGCTATGCTTTTGGGGGCGCTTAATGAAGAAAAGGAAGAAATATGCAGGCAGCACTGCATAGTACATCCTGTCAGGAAAAAGAATATCTGCATAAACAATGAAGCAGTGGATTATGCGGCTGATATCATGATAATTCTTGCATATTTTAAGGCAATAGATGATATCAATGATGACAACAGTCCGTTGGCAAGGGTTATGGAACTGATGTTCAGGCCTGCATACAGAAAACTGAAAGCTGTGTATCCCGGGATGTGTGAAATCATTTCGGAAGAACTGTCAAAACTGTCGGAGTACGAACATCGGAAAAGCAGCTCTCTGGATGCCACATCGGATTCATTTGCCAGAATAATGGAAGCGGCCATCGAATACAGCAGTATCCCGGAAGAGCATGGCAAAAGCAAAACCGTAATGAAAGTGATGGCTTTTTATCTGGGAAAATGGATGTATCTTATCGATGCATTTGATGACATAGAAGAAAATATTAAAGACGGAAATTACAATCCGCTGATTTACCGATATGATTATAACAATGAGAAAGAGAATGCTGCAGTATTTCGAGAAAGAATAAGAGAACATACCGGATCGCTCCTGTTCATGTACCTGGGAGAAATCGGAAAGGCATTGGATCTGCTTGAACTTCGTAAAAATCAGGGGATTATTGATAATATAGTATATATGGGACTAAACAGAAAAACCGAAGAAATACTGAAGAAAGGAATCGCCGAAAATGAAAGATCCATATGAAGTACTGGGAGTGGACAGAAATGCTTCAATTGACGAGATTAAACTGAAATATAAGGAGCTGGTAAAACAGTATCATCCGGATAAGTACCGGAATAATCCGCTGGCATCACTTGCGGAAGAAAAAATGAAAGATATAAATGAGGCTTATGATTATCTGATGAAGAATCATAGCGGCGGAGGCGGAAGCAACGGCGGCTATGGCGGAGGTAATTATGGCGGAGGCGGTTCATACAGCGGCAGCTACAGTCAGGGGGGCACAGATCCTCAGCTTCAGAGAGTAAGACAGATGATGAATTCCGGAAATATAGCAGCGGCTGAAAGTGAGCTTAACAGATGCGGCAACCGTAATGCGGAATGGTTCTTTCTCAGTGGAATGATTTCCTACAGAAAAGGCTGGCAGGATGACGCGATACAGAAGATGCAGACAGCGGTAAGAATGGATCCGACGAATCAGGAATACCGTCAGGGATTAAACTCCATAATGAATGTCGGCGGAGCCTACAGAAATACCGCTTATGGGCGGGGATATAATTCGTCACAGGACATGTTATGTACACTGTGTCAGGCTTACATCTGCTTTGACTGTCTTTGTGATTGTATTTAGTGGGATACAAAGTTGGAAGAAGGCGAAATTGTGAAAAAGAGTAATAGCAGAAGTATAGCTTTGTGCGGGATTTTTCTGGCAGCGGCAATGGCGGCACTGATTGCGGCATCCTTTGTGCCGGGAATAGAGCTTTCCCTTCTGGCAGTCTCAACCGTTGTGGGTGCTTTTGCGGTTATTGAAGCCGGGCCGAAGTACGGAATTGTTTTTTACGCGGCGGCAAGTCTGCTGGGACTGATAATAGTACCGGTAAAGACGGTCATGATTCCGTATATTATGTTTTTCGGATTGTATCCGGTTGTCAAATATTTTGCGGAAAAAAACAGCAAACCGCTGATTCAGCTGCTGATAAAATCAGTATATTTTGCAGCTGTGCTGATTATTGCATATTTTGTGCTGTTTCAAATATTTTTCGGCAGTGTGAAGCTGCCGGGCAGTGTGCCGACGGCTGTAATACTGCCGGCATCTGTGGTATTGTTTTTCCTTCTGGATGCAATACTGACCGCTGTTATTAATGTATATATTGTGCGTGTTCATTCTGGACTGAGGAACAGATGAATGACTGAAATGAGGTGATTTGTATGTTAGGTGCAATTATTGGAAACATCATAGGAAGCCCGTATGAATTCGACGGCGTAAAGGTGGAGGAAAGAGAGTTTCCTTTGTTTAAAGATGAATCGGATTTTACGGATGATACAGTTATGGCTCTGGCAATTGCCGAGGCTTTGCTTGAAGGCGGAGAACAGAATGACCGGAAAAAACTCAGAGCACTGGTTATAGAAAAAATGCGAAAGCTGGGTCGTTATTATGCAAATGCCGGATACGGGGATTTATTCATGGAATGGCTCTGCAAAGAAGAGGATGAACCTTACGGAAGCTACGGCAGCGGTGCCGCAATGAGGGTTGCACCGGTGGCGTGGATGTATGAAGATTTGGAAACTGTGGAAGAAATCGCAGAGCTTACCGCATCGGTTACTCATAATCATCCGGAAGGAATAAAAGGTGCGAAGGCTGTTGCGGCTGCGATTTTCATGGCAAGAACAGGCTCAAGCAGATATGATATAAAAAAATATGTTGAAGAAAAATACGGATATAATCTAAGCCGGGAGCTCAGCGAGCTTCAGAGAGAAGGAAAGAACTCTTCTGACAGTGAAGTTGTTGTGCCGGGTGCACTGATTGCATTCCTGGAGAGTGAGGATTTTGAAAGTGCTGTCCGAAAGGCGGTTTCGATAGGCGGAAATACAGATACCCTGGGAGCTGTTGCAGGAGCTGTTGCCGAGGCATATTATTCTCTGGGGGATTCGATTAAGAAAGAAGCTTTTAAACGTCTTCCCGCTAATCTGATGAAAATAATGGATGAGTGGCATGTTAGGATGAATAAGAAAAAGACCGAGAAAATGTATTATGATGAGGCTGTAAGATATGCTACGATGATGCATGAGGGACAGAACAGAATCGGGGGAGAGCCTTATGTTACTCATCCTCTGGCTGTTGCGGAGATTCTAAAGAAAAAGGGCTTTCCTATTGAATATAGAATTGCGGCTGTTTTCCATGACCTTCTGGAGGATACAGAGGCTGAGGACGATGTAATAATGGCATATGGCGGACAGGAAGTTCTTAAAGCGGTTAAGCTGATGACAAAAGAATACAACTATAACATGGCTGACTATATTGAGCGAATCAAGGCAAATCCGATTACAATGAATGTTAAGGCGGCTGACAGACTGCATAATCTTTCGACAGCCGGTGTGACTGACTGGAGATTTAAAAAGAGATATGTTGAAGAAACAAAAAAATGGTTTTATGATTTCCCGGGATGGGAGGATGAGATAAAAGCCATAAATGAGAGCCTGGAAAAAACTATTCCGGAGGAATACCGAAGCAAACCGGAGGAGGAAGCGAAAAAAGGTCTGCCTCTGAAAAACCTGTTTGAAATGTCGGGCGAAGTGTTTACCAGACTGGACAAAGGTGCATTCCTGACAACCAAAAGTGAGGGACGCAAGAATACAATGATAATTTCCTGGGGCGCTCTGGGAGAAATCTGGGGAAAACCCATGATGATGATTATGGTCAGAAAGTCGCGGTTTACTCATGACATACTGGAAAAGAGCAGAGGATTTACCGTTTCCTTCACTGAACCGGGCATGTTCAATCAGGAGAAGGGAGTGGCCGGTACTATGTCCGGCAGAAGCCTGAACAAGTTTGCAAAAACAGGACTTATGATTAAAGATGCAAAGTATGTGGATGCACCTGTGCTTGACATACCGGGAATGCATTTCGAGTGCAGTATATTCTATACAACGGATGTTGACGCCGGTGGAATGTCAAAGGAAAATTTCGAAGAGTTTTATTCCGACAATGATATTCATACATTATACTTTGCTGAAATTATTGAAGCATACAGAACTGAGTAAAAGTATTCGGCATTGAACAGATTAAGGGGCGGCGGAAAGCCGCCCGAATTTTATAACTGATAATATTACACACAGCAGCATCAATGCGACTGTGTATTCGAAAAAGGTGTATTTTATGAACATATTTGACAGAATTCAGACTGTGGATTTCAGAATACTTGACTGGATTCAGGCTAATCTGCGGTCTGATGCCATGGACACGATAATGCAGATTTTCAGCTTTCTGGCTGAATACGGGTGGCTGTGGATACTTACGGCAGTAGTCTGCCTCGTTCTGCCCGAAAAAAGACGGCTTGGTGCGGCCATAGGGCTGGCACTGATTATTGAAAGCGTGGTAATAAATATTTTCCTGAAGAATATGGTATGCAGGACACGCCCATATGATATCAATACAAGCATCGCATTGATAATAGAACCTCAGAATGATTATTCTTTCCCGTCGGGTCATTCGGCGGCTTCCTTTGCCGCTTCCGTAGCGATTTATCGCTTCAGTAAACCTGTCGGTATTATTTCACTGGTGATTGCTGCGATTATTTCTTTTTCAAGGCTGTATCTTTACGTTCACTTTCCTTCGGATGTGCTGGCAGGAATTATAATAGGCGTATTGGCAGGAATAGCAGCGGTTAGAATAGTAAGAACAAAAGCTATGGAGGAAAAGCTGTTTCAGAAAATTGAAGGAAAGAGACTTTTTAAAAGGAAATAAAAATGAGAGAAATAGAGATTAGTGTATCGAGCAGGTACAGTTATTATCTGGAAAGAGGCCTTATTGACCGGGTAGGTGAGCTGATTTCCGAAAAAATAGGCAAATGTAAAATTCTGGTAATATCAGATGATGTGGTGGATTCTGTGTATGGAAACAGAATAGCGGAATCCTTAACAAAAGCAGGCTACAATCCTCTGAGCTATGTGTTTGAACATGGGGAAAAATCAAAAAATGCAATGACATTAAATGACATGCTGGAGTTCCTGGCAGAGAATTATTTCACCAGAAATGATGTTCTCCTGGCTTTTGGCGGCGGGGTTGTCGGAGATCTGACGGGTTTTGCGGCGGCAGTGTTTTCAAGAGGAATGCGTTATATTCAGTTTCCGACAACATTTCTGGCTGCAATAGATTCGTCTGTCGGAGGGAAAACGGCAGTAAATCTGAAAGCCGGCAAAAATCTTGCGGGAGTGATTTATCAGCCGGTTATGGTAGTATGCGATCCGGATGCTTTTGATACGCTGGAACCTTCAACCTTCGCGGAGGGTACTGCCGAAGCATTGAAGTACGGAATTCTGGCTGATAAAAGAATGTTTTCGAGGATTTCCAAGGCCACATTCAGAAATAATATTGAGGATATTATTGAAAGCTGTGTGGGAATAAAGGCGGCGGTGGTTTCTGAGGATGAATTTGACAACGGAAAGAGGCAGCTGCTTAATCTTGGACATACTTTTGCACATTCTATTGAGAAAAACAGCGGTTATTCAATAAGCCACGGAGAAGCCGTGGGAATCGGTTTGCTGATGGCATCAAAGGCTGCTGCGGCAAGGTCAATATGCAAGTCCGATGTGGTGGAAAAGATATATGAAGCACTTGTAAGAAACGGACTGCCTACGGGCTGCGGAATTTCCAGGGATAAGATAGCCGAAGGGCTGCTGAATGATAAAAAAAGGAATGGAAACAGTATTAATATGGTTTTTCCCGAAAAAATAGGAAAATGTGAAATAATAAATGTATCCGTGGATGAAATAGGTAATCTGGTTAAGGATGCCATGAAAACCGAGGCCGTAAGGAAGAAAAACGGAGATGGGAAGAATCAGGGAATTGAGAGCGAAAGAATCAGAATAATTGAAAATATGATTTCTCACAGGGTTCTTCTGGCCGCGGCACTGGCTGACAGGGAAACGATTTTTAAAATGGATAAAACTAATGAAGACATCGATACTATGATTGAGTGTCTGAAGGAGCTTGGTGCCGATACGGAGATAAGGAAAGGCGGTCTGTGTAAGGTAACACCGATTTCCATGAATCAGAGTGGAGAAGGAAACGGCTTTCTGCCGATAATTAACTGTAAGAATAACGCTACGGCATTCAGGCTGCTGGTACCTGTAATTGCCGCTATGAAGAGAGCAGTATTTGTTTCGGGAACCGGAGAGCTTTCAAAAACTCCTTTTGATGATATTATTGAATCAATGGAGCCTCTGGGAAGTGTTTTCAGATATGACCATTTCCCCTTTGAACTCAGCGGGGAGCTTAAGTCCGGAGAACTGGTTTTTGACCGGAATGTATCGGTTCAGTTTCTGTCAGGATTACTGATGGCACTGCCTCTTGTTGAGGGTGACAGCAGGATAATAATGGAAAGTGAGCCTGACGACATGGAATATGTTAATAATACTCTCAGGGTTCTGGTGGAATTCGGAATAAATGTGGAAAAAAACGACAGTGTTTTTGTAATTAACGGAAATCAGAGTTACAAATCCCCGTCGGGATTTGAAATATATGACCTGGTGTAGTGCGGCGGTTCAATAATTGAAAAGCGCGGCTTTTTTCAGACGTATATGAGGAGGAATGTGATGAAAATTCTGGTGCTGAACGGACCTAATCTGAATATGTTGGGTATAAGAGAAAAAGACATATACGGTGAGCAGACATATCCCGAACTGGTGGGATATATTGAAAGAATTGCGGAGGATGAGTCTGCCGAAATTGAGATTTATCAAAGCAATCATGAGGGAATTCTTATTGACAGAATACAGGAGGCATATGGTACGGCGGATGCAATCATTATCAACGGCGGAGGTTACACTCATACCAGCATTGCAATAATGGACGCAATAAAAGCGGTACAGCTTCCTGCTGTTGAGGTTCATCTTTCGGATATCAGTTCAAGAGAGGATTTCAGAAAACTGTCTTATTTATCACAGGTCTGTGAAAAGACAATCATGGGTAAAGGATTTGCGGGATATGCGGAGGCTATCCGTTATCTCTGCGAAAAATACGGTAAATGAATAATCCCGGCTTTGCCGGAAAAAAGAGTGTGGGATATATTTTAAAGGAAAAGGAGAATGTGGTATTATGATTAGTAATTCAATGAAGAAAATCGTGGAGAACAGTTCTGCTATCAGGGCAATGTTTGAAGAGGGGGAAAGGCTGGCATCGATTCACGGAAAAGAGAATGTTTTTGATTTCAGTCTCGGCAATCCTAATGTTGCGGCACCGGAAATGGTAAGGGATGCAATTATCGATATCCTGATGCACGAGGACACTCTTATGGTTCACGGATATATGAACAATGCCGGATATGTCGATGTAAGAAAGGATATTGCGGACAGTTTGAACCGAAAGCAGGGCACGGATTTTACCGAGGCCAATATTCTTATGACAGTGGGCGCTGCGGGAGGTCTGAATGTAATACTCAAAGTTCTTCTGAATCCCGGAGACGAGGTCATCACATTTGCACCGTTTTTCGGAGAATATACTAATTATGTAAACAATTTTGGCGGGGTTCTGAAGGCAGTGGAACCGGATCTGAAGCATTTCCAGCTGAATCTGGAGAGCTTTGAGAAAATGATTACTCCTCTGACTAAAGCTGTTATTATCAACAATCCGAATAATCCGACCGGTGTTGTGTATTCAGAGGATACAATAAAGAGTCTGGCAGATATTATGAACAGAAAACAGAAGGAATTCGGAACGTCGATTTATCTGATTTCGGATGAACCGTACAGAGAACTGGTTTATGACGGGGTGGAAGTTCCGTGTCTTACAAAATACTATGACAATACTATCATCGGTTACTCTTTTTCAAAATCGCTTTCACTTCCGGGGGACAGAATCGGTTATCTGGTAATACCTTTCAGTCTGGATGATTATGAGGATGTGTTTGACGGAGCCTGTGCGGCAAACAGAATTCTGGGGTTTGTAAATGCTCCTTCAATAATTCAGAGGGCTGCGGCAAGATGCTGCGATGAAAAAACAGATGTGTATTTTTATGACGAAAACAGGAAAATCCTCTATGGTGCGCTGACTGATTACGGATTTGACTGCGTTAAGCCTCAGGGTGCATTCTATCTTTTCATGAAATCTCCGGTGGAGAATGAGGTGGAATTCTGTGAAGCGGCGAAAAAACATAACCTGCTTCTGGTCAGAGGAAGAGCTTTCGGATGCCCGGGTTATGTAAGACTTGCTTATTGCGTTTCAAGAGAAACGGTAGTCAATTCACTGCCTGCATTTAAGGCGCTGGCTGAAGAGTATGGACTGATAAAGTAATAGTATAGAGCATCTAAATTATTAAAACGCACGGACGTCGGATGACGGCCGTGCGTTCTTTTACAATGGTTTAATACAATTGCCGGAGTTAGAGCAGTGCTTCTATCTTAGATTCAATAACAGGCTGAGGATATCCGCCTACAAGTCTTTCTTTGATTTCACCATTTTTGACAAAAATCATTGTCGGGATGCTGATAACCTGATGCTCCATGGCGAGCTGCTGATTGCTGTCAACGTTAATTTTGCAGATTTTAAGCCTGCCGGTGTATTTTTCCGCGAGATTATCAAGAACCGGCGCCAGTGCCTGGCATGGTCCGCACCAATCGGCATAAAAATCCACCAGAACCGGTATGTCTGACTTTTTAACTTCAGTTTCGAAAGAATCACTGTTAATATATTTTACTCTATCACTCATTTTATTCTCCTCCTTTTATCTGATGCAGTTATTATATCATTATTCTTCGGGAATTATTGTAATCAGATTACATAAATTCTTATTTTTTATTATATGCTTCACCGATACATAATCTCTGTTTAAATCTGACCTGCACTCAGATACATGATTATGCCTTATTTCATAATTGGCTGTGAACAGAAACTGAATTCTACCGGAAAAAAATACAAAAAACAATTTGAATCTTGATAAAAATGCAGAAGTATCCTATAATAGTAGAAATACCATGACAATGGAAAGGGAGTGTAGAAAATGTATTACAATTATCTTGACCGGACTGATCCCGAAATTGCCAAGGCAATAAAGGATGAGGTTCTGAGACAGCAAAGTAAGATTGAAATGATTGCATCCGAAAACTTTACTTCAAAGGCAGTAATGGAAGCCTGTGGAAGTGAAATGACGAATAAGTATGCGGAAGGTTATCCGGGTAAAAGATATTACGGTGGTTGCGAGGTAGTGGATGTTGCCGAGAATCTTGCTATAGAAAGAGTCAGGAAGCTTTTCGGAGCTGAGCATGCAAACGTTCAACCGCATTGCGGAGCCAGTGCTAATCTTGCCGTTTATTTCGCAATGCTTAAACCCGGTGATACTGTTATGGGTATGGACTTATCGAACGGCGGTCATCTTACACACGGATCCCCGGTAAACATGTCCGGAATGTACTTTAATTTTGTTTCCTACGGTATTAATCCTGAAACAGAAAGAATCGATTTCGATGAAGTAAGACGGATAGCGCTGGAATGCAAACCGAAGATGATCGTTGCGGGAGCAAGTGCGTATCCGAGAACAATAGAAACAGATAAATTCAGAGCGATAGCTGATGAAGTAGGAGCTTTGCTAATGGTGGATATGGCGCATATCGCAGGACTTGTTGCCGGCGGCTGTCATCCGAATCCTGTGGAATATGCGGATTTCGTTACAACAACTACTCACAAAACTCTGAGAGGACCCAGAGGAGGAGTTATTCTCTGCAAAGAAAAATATGCAAAGCAAATTGACAAGGCAATATTCCCGGGTTTCCAGGGTGGACCTCTTATGCATGTAATCGCAGGAAAGGCTGTATGTTTTAAAGAGGCACTGCAGCCGGAATTCAGAGAGTATCAGAAACAGATAATTAAGAATGCCCAGGTTCTGGCTGAAGAACTGATAAAATATGATTTTGAGCTGGTTTCGGGAGGCACAGATAATCATCTGATTCTGGTAAAGCTTGTAAATAAGGGAATTACGGGCAAAGCAGCCGAAAAAATTCTGGATGAAGTGGGAATTACTACAAACAAAAACAGCATTCCGAATGACCCCAACAGTCCTTTTGTTACCAGCGGTATCAGACTCGGAACACCCGCTCTCACAACAAGAGGGCTTAAAGAGGACGATGTGAGAATGGTTGCAAAGGCAATTGCACTGACGATAGATAATCCGGAAGATGAAAAATCAATTTCGGAAGCAAAACAGATAGTAAAAGGTCTCTGTGAAAAATATCCGTTATACTGATCCGGATATATAAACGTATATCAGGCTGTCGGAACAATGAAATACTGTTCCGGCAGCTTATTATATTTATATGGTTCGATCATTCCGGCATAAGCTTCTCAACTGTGAAAAGCGGGATGAAAAAGATTTCGAACCGTTCTGAAATTGATTCAAGAGAATCTCCCCTTCGGATAATATATGTCGTTCCGATATACATAATTATAAGAAAAAAAATGCACAAAAGTATTGTTTGAGGCAGAATAATTCAAATGAAAAGCAGTTTTGAAACATTATTGTAATATTAATGTGCAGACAATGTAAATATTTGATATTTTAAATTGACTTATTTTATGATAGAATTAATAAGCGATTACTGTAATCGATGGTAAAAAGGGAGTAGTTATGGATTTTATTATTAGAAAGCTTCTGATTCTCCCCGGGATTATTATTGCACTTACTTTTCATGAATTTGCTCATGCCAAGGTGGCAAGTTTGTGTGGGGATGACACCGCTAAAAATGCGGGCAGGGTATCTTTGAATCCTCTAAGGCATTTTGACCCTATCGGATTTCTGTGTCTGTTTCTGGTCGGATTCGGCTGGGGAAAGCCGGTACCTGTTAATCCATATAATCTTTCGGGAAAAAACAGAAAATTAAAACAGGTTGCAATTTCGGCAGCCGGTGTGACGATGAATTTTGTTCTTGCTCTGGTACTGGCGATAGTCCTCACGGCGCTGGCAAAATTTCTTCCCGGTATTTTTACGGGAGATTCCGGTTATTATTTTTATACTTCATTTTATTATGCTGTATATATCAATGTTGTTCTGATGATTTTTAATCTGATACCTGTACCGCCTCTTGACGGTTTTAATATAGTGGCAGAGCTTACATCCTTTGATGAGACTGAAATGTATTATAAGTTTTTGAGGTATGGGTCATTAATTCTGATTCTGCTGCTGATAACAAACGTTATAGATTATATTCTGACTCCCGGCATAGACGGGGTAATGAAGATTATTACTTTGGTTTTGAATATGATATTCAAATGAAAGGAGATGTTTTTTTCTGAGAGGGTTAGCGAAAGGTGTAATTACCGCAATACTGTGCGTATTACTGGTGATTGCAGGCGGATTTGCCGTATTTGCCGCTGAAGATACTGAAGAAATTGAATACTCGGTGGTATTTAATGGTGTAAAGATGTCATTTGACCAGTCTCCGATTAACCGGGAAGGGAGAATTCTCGTGCCGATGAGAGCGATTTTCGAAGCATACGGAGCGGACGTTAAATGGGACGAAGATAATATGGCGGTAACGGCAACTAAAGGAAATACAAAAATCGAACTGAAGATAGACAAAAAACGTGCTTATATTAATGATGAAAAAATCAGTCTTGATGTAGCACCTGCACTTGTCGGGGGCAGAACCATGGTTCCAATAAGAGTAATATCCGAAGCTCTGTATGCGGACATAATGTGGGATGAAAGTACATATACCGTTATTATTAAGACATATGAAGTGATTTCTAAGGATTCCGCATCAGACGGTACTGATGAACAGACTGCTGAGGAGGATGATGCAATCTATACGGATATCAGTAATATTTCATATGATATTGGATTCTGCTCGACTCAGCAGGGAATCAAGGGAGCCTGCTATCTTACATGTCTCGGGATGATTTCTTCTAATCTCAATGACGAAGAAGTATATGCATCTCATGTTTATGCTCTGAATTCAAAAAGTGTAAACCAGCATGATTATTACGGACTGCTGTCTAAGCTGAACATTGCCAGAACAGATTCGGTTAATCTTAAGGATAAGTCTGATTCCGAAAAGATTTCCATGATAACAAATCTATTGAGTAATAATCCGGAAGGCATTATTATCAGATTTATGAACGGAACCCAGTCTCATTACATAGTTGTTAAGGGATATAAGGACGGCAGATTAGTGGTAAATGATCCTGTGGGTCAGTTCGGTGTTACTCTTGACAAATGCTGGACAGGCTATTCCATGTTCTCTGATTATGAAAATGCTGTCAGCGGAATAGTCTTGATGGAAGCTTTTAATAAAGGCAATTCGGTATTCAGCTGGGATTTCCTTGATGATTCCGATAACGGTCAAAACAGTGAAGATAAAACCGATGAAAACAGAATTACTGAGGTTTAGTGTCTTATGACGGCTGCTGAAAGAAGAGAAATTATTAAAGAAACGCTGAAATCACAATCTGAAGCAATCAGTGCTTCAAAGCTGGCATCCATGACGAATGTCAGCAGACAGATTATTGTGGGAGACATAGCTTTGCTGCGTTCCGGCGGCATGGAAATCGATTCCACTCCCAGGGGATACATTATTCATAATGAGATTAAGGGAATAATGCATCAGGTTGTGTGTACTCATGACGGAGATACCGGTATGATTGAAGAGCTTAATACCATGGTTGATTATGGTTGCAGTGTCATGAATGTAATGGTGGAGCATCCGATTTACGGGAGTCTGACGGGAGAGCTTCACATTGAGTCAAGATACGATGTGAGCCTTTTTTCGGAGGAGATAAAAAAATCGGAAGCAATGCCGCTTTCGGCATTGACTGAAGGAATACACACACATACTTTATGCTGCTCTTCTGAAGACGGATTTAAGAAGGTGGTGGAGATTCTTAAAGAAAAAGGATTTCTGCTTTCATATAAGTAATAAATAATATTGACAAAAATAAAAAAAAGAATTATAGTGGTATAGATATGTGTCAAGACATATATCTATACCATTTTTTTAAGGAGTAAGTTATGGAAAAGGTTAAAGCATTTTTGAAAAGAAAGGATATTGAAATTTCGGCAAAACGATATGGAATCGATGCGTTGAGTGCCATGGCGCAGGGCTTATTCTGCTCGCTGCTTATCGGTACCATCATGAATACGATAGGTACTCAGTTCCATATTGAATTTATGAACACGGTGGGTGGTTTTGCCACATCTATGGCGGGACCTGCCATGGCAGTTGCCATCGGTTATGCATTGAAAGCACCGAATCTGGTATTATTCTCTTTAGTGGCAGTCGGCGGTGCGGCAAATTCTCTCGGAGGAGCCGGAGGTCCTCTTGCTGTACTGATTATTGCCATTATTGCCGCTGAGATAGGTAAGATGGTTTCGAAGGAAACAAAAATAGATCTTCTGGTTACACCGTTTGTTACTATTTTCGTAGGTGTAGTTCTTTCGGCATGGTGGGCACCGGGAATCGGAGCTGCCGCAAGTGCCGTAGGAAAGCTGATTATGTGGGCTACCGAGCTTCAGCCGTTCCTTATGGGTATTTTGGTTGCTGTTGTTGTCGGCATGGCACTTACACTGCCGATTTCAAGCGCGGCAATATGTGCGGCACTTTCCTTAACCGGACTGGCAGGAGGAGCTGCTGTAGCAGGATGCTGTGCACAGATGGTTGGATTTGCCGTAATGAGTTTTAAAGAAAACGGATGGGGAGGACTTGTTTCACAGGGAATAGGAACCTCCATGCTTCAAATGGGAAATATAGTTAGAAATCCTAAAATCTGGATTCCGCCTACGCTGGCTGCCGCGATTACAGGACCTATTGCCACCTGTGTGTTTAAGCTTGAAATGAACGGAGCAGCGATTTCTTCCGGAATGGGAACCTGCGGTTTCGTAGGTCAGATAGGTGTTTACACAGGCTGGGTAGCTGACGTTGCCAGCGGAGTAAAGGCTGCAATCACACCGTTTGATTGGATCGGTCTTATTCTTATCTGCTTTATTCTTCCCGGTGTTCTGAGCTGGCTCTTCGGAAAATTCTTCAGAAAGATCAACTGGATCAAGGAGGGAGATCTTACATTAGACCGTTAGCCGGAATAGATGACAGGTTCTGATTAATAAATCGAAAAATGTTAACGGATAATGAAAGGCAGCCGGCGGGATAACAATCTGTTATCCCGCCGGCTGTTAAGCTTACGACAAAAACAGAAAAAATTATAATAAAAAAGAAAAAAACTATTGATTTCGGAAAATAATAAGAGTAGAATATAGTCAAGGTCAAAGAAAGTCAAAAATATAAGAACTGCAATAGCTTAATGATAAATATGTGTCTTACTCTATTGACACGTTAGGATGGTGATGTTATGGAATATAAGGATTATTATAAAATATTAGGGGTTGAAAAGAACGCTTCTCAGGATGAAATAAAGAAAGCCTACAGGCAGTTGGCGAAAAAATACCATCCTGATAAGACAAAAGGTGATAAAGCAGGCGAAGAAAAATTTAAAGAAGCCAATGAAGCCTATGAAGTTCTCGGGGATGAAGAAAAGAGAAAGAAGTACGATCAGTTCGGTCAGTACGGAAATTTCACCGGAGGTGCAAATTTCAATCCGAAGGATTTTGAATCGATTTTCGGAGGATTTAAAGGCTTCAAAGGCGGAGGCTTCAGTCAGGGCAATCCGGGAGGATTTTCGGATTTCTTCAGTGCTCTTTTCGGAGGCATGGGAGGAGGAGCCGGTACAGCAGGAGGAACTTCCGGCACAGGTGGTTTTGGCAGATCGGGTTTCGGAGGCTTCGGCGGATTCGGAGGCCGCGGAGGAGCTGCCGACCGGGGAGGCTGCGGCACAGGCGGCTGCGGCGGCGGCTGCGGTTCGGCATCACAGCCTGAAGTTTCCTACGATCTCGAAACAAAAATGTCTATCAGTTTAAGAGATGCTTTTGAAGGAAAGTCGGCAAAGGTTTCATATAATAACGGGGAGGGAAGGAAAACTGTAACTGCAAAAATACCTGCCGGTATAGAAAACGGACAGAAAATAAAGCTTAAAGGTCAGGGAAAAAAAGCTCCGGACGGGAGTCACGGGGATTTATTCATCCGAATCGATATCAGCTCTGATATCGGTATCGAAATGAAAGGTAAAGATCTTTACCAGAAAATTGAGATTTATCCATGGGAAGCATATCTCGGTACAGACAGGGTAATTGATACCCTTGACGGAAAAATCAAGGTGAAAATTCCTTCAAAAATTAAAAACGGAATGAAGATCAAGCTTGCGGGTAAGGGGTATAGAGATATGAAGGGAAACCGGGGGAATCTTTTTGTCGAAGCCGCAATCAACAATCCTGACGTTCTGCCGGATTCAATACTGAAAGCATATGAAGCTATGAAAGAATCCGATGAGAATGAGGGATAAAAGTATAAAACTGCTTGCCTGTTCAGGGAAAAATGGGATTATTATGATTAAAGGGAGTGATATTTAATGAATATCGAAAGATTCACACAGAAAGCGCAGGAGGCCATTGCGGGTTCACAGGAACTTGCACTGAAACTCGGAAATCAGCAGATTGACGGAGAGCATCTGCATATGGCTCTGCTTAATCAGCAGAACGGACTGATACCGAAAATTTTACAATACATGGAAATAAATACCGGAGCTCTTGTAAACGATTTGATGAATGAGCTGGAAAAACTGCCGAAGGTTGGAGGAGAGGTAAATCTGTATCCTACAAACCGATATACAAAGCTTCTCCTGGAGGCGGAAACACAGGCCGACAGCTTCAAAGACGAATACATCAGCGTAGAACACATTTATCTCGCATTGCTTGAAGATAAATCAGGGAAAAATCCGGTAATATTTAAAAAGTTTGGAATTACCAGAAATGCTTTTCTGAAAGCTCTGAGCAGTGTCAGGGGCAGTCAGAGGGTAACAAACCGAAACCCGGAGGATAATTACGAGGCTCTTGAAAAATACGGCAGAGATCTGGTGGATATGGCAAGACAGGGTAAACTTGATCCGGTAATAGGTCGTGATAGTGAAATCAGACATACAATACAGATCCTTTCAAGAAGAACCAAGAATAATCCGGTTCTCATAGGTGAGCCGGGTGTAGGCAAGACCGCTATCGCTGAAGGTCTTGCCCAGAGAATTCTGAACGGCGATGTGCCGGAAGGACTGAAGGATAAGACAATTTATGCTCTGGATATGGGTTCTCTTATTGCCGGTGCAAAATACAGAGGTGAATTTGAGGAAAGACTGAAGGCGGTACTGACGGAGATTGAAAAATCTGAAGGCAGGATAATCCTGTTTATTGATGAAATCCACAATATCGTTGGTGCCGGCAGGACTGAAGGTTCTATGGATGCCGGAAATATTCTCAAACCTAAACTGGCCAGAGGAGAGCTGCACTGCATCGGAGCAACAACGCTTGACGAATACAGAAAATATATAGAAAAAGATGCCGCTTTGGAAAGACGTTTTCAGAAAGTACTGGTGGATCAGCCGACTGTTGAGGACACGATTTCCATTCTCAGAGGTCTGAAAGAAAGATTTGAAATTCACCACGGAGTAAGAATAACAGACTCCGCTCTTGTAGCATGCGCGGTTCTTTCGGACAGATATATCAGCGACAGATTTCTGCCTGACAAAGCCATCGATCTTATGGATGAAGCAGCCGCTTTAATCCGAACCGAAATTGACAGTATGCCGGCAGAGCTGGATGAAATCAGACGAAAGATAATGCAGCTTGAAATTGAAAAACAGGCTTTGGGTAAGGAAAATGATAAAGGCTCGGCTGTAAGACTGGAAAATATTGAAAAAGAGCTTTCCGAGCTGAAAGAAAAAGATTCCGTAATGAGAGCACAGTGGGAAAATGAGAAAAAAGCCATCGGCGGAATGAAGGAAATAAAACAGAGAATTGAAACTGTTAAGCGCGAGATTGAAGAGGCGGAAAGAAATTACAATCTTGAAAAACTTGCCAAGCTGAAATACGGAGATCTGCCCGAGCTTGAAAAGGAACTGGAGGAATCCAGAGAAATTACTGAAAGAGCAAAGGAAGAACGCCTGCTGAAAGAAGAGGTTGATGAGGAAGAGATTGCCGATGTAATTTCGAAATGGACGGGAATACCTGTATCAAAGCTTATTGAGAGTGAGAAGGATAAGCTTCTTAAACTCGGTCAGGAGCTTCATGAACGGGTTATCGGCCAGGACGAAGCTGTTACCGCGGTTTCAGAGGCGGTTCTCAGAGCCAGAGCCGGCCTGAAGGATATGAACAGACCTATAGGTTCATTCATTTTTCTGGGGCCTACCGGTGTGGGAAAAACTGAGCTGGCCAAGGCATTATCGGAAGCACTGTTTGACAGTGACAGGAATATGATAAGAATAGATATGTCCGAATACATGGAGAAGCATTCCGTATCAAGACTGGTGGGAGCGCCTCCGGGATATGTCGGATATGATGAAGGCGGTCAGCTTACCGAAGCAGTCAGAAGAAAGCCATACAGCGTAGTTCTTTTTGACGAAATTGAAAAAGCACATCCCGATGTTTTCAATATTCTGCTGCAGCTGCTGGATGACGGACGTCTTACTGATAATCAGGGACGTACAGTTGATTTTAAAAACACGATTATCATCATGACCTCAAATTTAGGAAGCAGATATCTGACTGAAGGGGTAATGGAAGACGGAATGATTACTGAAGAAGTAAAGGAAATGATCAGTGCTGAGCTGAAGGGTCATTTCAGACCGGAATTTCTCAACAGAATTGATGATACAGTAATATTTACACCGCTGACTAAGAGAGAAATAGTAAGAATTATTGATTTGATGATTAAAGATATTGCAGTAAGACTTGCCGAGAGAGATATTAAACTCACCCTCACCGATGCTGCAAAGAATCATATCGGGGATGAAGCATATTCACCGGTTTACGGAGCACGTCCTGTTAAGAGATACCTGCAGAAGTATGTGGAAACATCATTGGCAGAGCGCCTTATCAAAGGTGAGATTAAGGACGGAGACCATGTGATTCTCGATTATGACGGAAAAGAACTGACTTACAGAACAAAGTAGACTGCTGTTGCGATAAAAAAACAGCCCCCGGTCCGGCAGACAGAGTATGTGAAAAATCATATACAGTATCAGCCCGGGACGGGGACTTTGTTTATTTACCGATCATCGTACGAAACCGGTGTTTCTGTCTGCTTTTCTTTTTTGTTCTGCCCTCTGAAAATGACATAGGCTCCGAGTATGATGAGCCCCGCTCCTATCCAGGTAAACACTGCCGGGATCTCGCTCCATACGATTATTCCGAGTAGTGCCGAGAAAATAATCGTTGTATAGCTGTATATTGATACTTCTGTTGCGGGCGCGTATTTATATGCGGTGGACATAATGAGCTGATATACAGTAGCTATAATACCAAGGGAAATCAGCTGGAAAAACTGGAACAGCGAGGGCATTACCGGTTTTTCGAAAAACATTATGGGCAGGCATCCGACAGTGCAGATGGCGGAATACCAGAAAACAATTACCTGAGAGTTGTCGGTTTCTCTTGCCTTGCGGAGAAAAGTATAGGTTATCGCCATGAAAACCGCAGACAGCACCGCAATTATGTAGTATTTGTTGACATCGGTAAACCCCGGTCTTATTATCATTACCGCGCCGATAAAGCTGAGTGAAAGGGCGACAATATGGAATGGTTTAATCTTTTCACCCAGGAATATCCAGCAGAATATTGCCAGCAGAAACGGATAAGTGTTTGAAAGGGTAACGGTTTCCGCTATAGGAGCATAGGAAAGTGCCATATAGTACAGCATTGTACTGATGAAGCCTGTTACTCCGCGGCCCACAAGACTGAACCGGTTCACTCCTTTTAGGGATATTTTATTTTTCCATATTATGACAGACACGAAGATCAGACCGAAAAATGTTCTGAAAAACATCTTTTCGAAAACCGGAATATCGTGAATCCATTTTACAGTTGCCGACAGCAGAGCATAAACAAAGGCTGCAAGAATCATCAGAAGGGCAGCCTTTTTCCTGTTATTCATATAATAAAACCTCTTTTCCGAACAAAATATAGATTGAGTTACCAAACAGCAAATATAATCATCAAATATTCGATTAATTTTATCACTAAATTGATTTTATTACAATAATCGGTTATAATTATTTATTATCGACTTTTCGGAAATCGTGTTTTTCTTTATGATTCCGGGAAATATGCTCCGGAGTCCGTTGAAAAATATGAGTAAATATCCGCAAGGAATAAAGAATTGTAATAAGGAGTGTAGAAATGGGCAAAACATTAGCATACAAGATATTGGAAAATCATCTGATGGAAGGCTCTCTCAAGGCAGGAAATGAAGTCACAATTAAAATAGACCAGACTCTTACACAGGATTCCACAGGTACAATGGTATATCTTCAGTTAGAGGCAATGGAAGTGGACAGAATTCAGACAGAGCTTTCTGTGGCGTATATTGATCATAACACATTACAGACCGGTTTCGAAAATGCAGATGACCACGCTTTTATAAAAAGTGTTGCCAAAAGACACGGTGTTCTTTTTTCAAAACCGGGCAACGGAATCTGCCATCAGCTTCAGCTTGAAAATTTCGGAATTCCGGGAAAAACGCTTCTGGGTTCCGATAGCCATACTCCGACAGGTGGCGGAATCGGAATGATAGCTATAGGAGCCGGCGGTCTTGACGTGGCGGTTGCCATGGCAAAGGGAACATACAGTCTGACCGTTCCTAAGGTTATAAATGTTCATCTCACGGGAGAACTGAAACCGTGGGTAAGTGCAAAAGATGTTATTCTTTATGTTCTGCAGCAGCTTACGGTAAAAGGCGGTGTAGGTAAAATCGTTGAGTATACAGGTGAGGGCGTAAAAAATCTCACAGTACCTGACAGAGCAACAATAACAAATATGGGTGCCGAACTGGGTGCTACAACATCTGTGTTCCCAAGTGATGAAAACACAAGAAAATTCCTGGCATCTCAGGGCAGAGAGAAAGACTTCGTTCCTATGGAAGCGGACAAAGATGCCGTATACGATGAGATTCTTGAAGTGAATCTTTCCGAACTCGTACCTCTTGCGGCAAAACCTCATAGCCCGGATAACGTGGACTCGGTAGAAAATATCGGCAGAATAAAAATCGATCAGGTTGCGATAGGAAGCTGCACAAATTCTTCATATACAGATCTGATGAAGGTAGCTGCTATATTAAAAGGCAAAAAGGTCAATGAAAATGTCAGCCTCGTAATATCACCGGGTTCCAGTAAGATACTGAGCAGGCTGGCAAAAAACGGTGCTCTTACCGACATTATCAATGCCGGAGCAAGAGTAATTGAGAATGCCTGCGGACCGTGCATAGGAATGGGGCAGTCCCCGAAATCAGGTGCGGTTTCCCTCAGAACCTTCAACAGAAATTTCAAAGGAAGAAGCGGAACCAAAGATGCCGAGGTTTATCTCGTGAGCCCGGAAACAGCGGCAGTATCGGCAATTAACGGATATCTTACAGACGGAAGAGAAAGCGGAGAAGTGCTTCCTGTAATTAATCCATATGAAGATTTTCAGTTCAATGACAGCTTTTTTGTTTATCCGGCAGGAGCTGATAAAAACAGTACAGGTGTGGAAATGGGACCTAATATCAAACCGTTCCCGAGAAATATCGCACTTCCTGCGGAAGTCAGAGGCAATGTTGTTCTTAAGGCCGGAAATAATATCACAACCGATGACATTATGCCTTCGGATTCAAGACTTCTTCCCTACAGATCAAACATACCGCATCTCTCCAACTACTGTTTTGAGCTGATTGACAGTGAGTTCCCCGCAAGATGCAGAGCAAATAACGGCGGAATTATTATAGGCGGTGAGAATTACGGTCAGGGCTCCAGCAGAGAGCATGCGGCACTGGTGCCTCTTTATCTGGGAATAAAAATCGTTCTTGCAAAATCCTTTGCGAGAATACATCGTTCAAACCTTATTAACAGCGGAATTATTCCACTTGTTTTTGCAGATGCGTCGGATTACGAGAAGGTTTCTCTCGGAGACGAGCTTGTTCTGGAGAATGCTGCCGGGCAGATTAACGGCGATAAGGTAATTATTAAAAACCTGACCACAGGGGAAAGCTATGAAGCTCTTCATAATCTGCAGGATCTTGAAAAGAAGATGATTATGGCGGGCGGCAAAATTAACATGATGAAAGCATAGAAAGGAACATTATGGAAGCTTATCTTGAAAAATTTGAGAGCATTGTAAAACAGCAGCTGGCAAGAGTAGAAAGAATGAAAAACGACAGAAATTTTGTTGATTATAAAGCTTTGGATAAAATAGTAATCGGCGTGGTAGGCGGTGACGGAATCGGTCCTGCTATTACCGCTCAGGCAAAAAGGGTTCTGGAATTTCTGCTTGCTGATGAAGTAAATCAGGGAAAAGTCGAGTTCAGAGTAATCGACGGATGTACGATTGAAAACAGAGCGGCGGCAGGAAAGGCAATTCCGGATGACGTGCTGGAAGAGCTTAAGAAGTGCGATGTTATTCTTAAAGGTCCTACAACAACTCCGAGAAAAGGAGACAAATGGTCAAATGTAGAGAGTGCGAATGTTGCTATGAGAAAGGAACTGGATCTGTTCGCAAACGTCCGACCTGTAAAGGTTCCGGAACTGGGCATAGACTGGACCTTCTTCAGAGAAAATACAGAATGCATGTATGCTCTGGGAAGTCAGGGCGTAAACATCGGAGATGATATTGCTTTCGATTTCAGAGTATGTACATCTCCCGGAGCGGAGAGAATTGCACGCCTTGCCTTTGAATATGCGAGAAATAACGGTAAAAAGAGGGTTACAATCGTAACCAAGGCAAATGTTGTAAAGACAACTGACGGAAAATTTCTTGAAGAGTGTAAAAAAGTAGCCGGGGAATATCCGGAAATCGAAGTAGATGACTGGTATATTGATATAATGACGGCAAAGCTCATAGATGAAAAGAGAAGAACTCAGTTTGAGGTTCTGATTCTTCCTAATCTCTACGGTGATATCCTCACGGACGAAGCTGCGGAATTCCAGGGGGGTGTCGGGACTGCCGGAAGTGCCAACCTGGGTAAACACTACTGCATGTTTGAGGCTATTCACGGCTCGGCTCCGAGAATGGTGGATGAAGGAAGAGATATCTATGCCGATCCCTGCAGTGTAATTCGTGCCGGTGCCATGCTGCTGTCACATATCGGATATCAGCAGCAGGCGGACAGACTTTATGCTGCTCTTGATGCGTGTGCCGAAGAAGGAAAATATGTGATGACCGGAAGAAGTGACGGTGCAACCGGCGCTCAGTACGCGGATTATATTATGGAGAAGCTCTAGACAATCTGAGCCGTAGTATATATGCTGCTTAAGAAGAACAAAATAAAAGAGAAAGAAGATGCCGATAAGGCATCTTCTTCCAGGAATAAGAGAGTGTATTAGAAGTTGATAATTGCAAATTAGAATGATAATTAATTATCAAACTTATTATACACAAATTGTTATAGTAAATCAACAATTATTTTAACTTTTTTTAAAGAAATTAATAATTATTGTCACTGTTCACGGTCGCCGGAAACAATTATGAAATCAGTATTGTACTGAATGGATTCGAAACGACTGTTGTGCAGTTTTGAATAAATTACATGCGTTGGGCATAATACGTAATATGTTTTTGAAGTGCCGACAGTGCTGAGATTATGCTTTGAAAGGAAAGAATAGAGTGAACAGCAGGGAAGAAGTGTATCAGAAACTTGATATTTGCGAAGCTGAAGATATGAAATACGAGGAATCCTTTGCGGCTTTGATGGAGCTGGATGAGCCGGTGGAGGAAGATGCTTTTTTCGGCCTGTTTTCGGAAGTATCAATTGATGAAATGAAAGAGCTTTCGGATAAATATCTTGAAGAAATAGTATCGTCAATCCCTGACGACAGGCTTGAGTTTTATACTTTGATGTCCTCGTACAAAAGGAATCTGAGAGGGTTTTTCAATTATCACAGGGAAGAGGGAAACAGATTTGCCGCAATTTCCGAATTATTCCGATTCAGAGAATGGTATCGGGACAGCGAAAAGGTGCTGTGCACCGATTTAAACGATAACAGAGAGTTTAAGGCAAGCGTGTGTGAGGCTTTGTTTATGGAAAGAATGGAACGAATGTCTCTGGGCAGATTCTCACTGGATTTTGAATCGGCTATGGATCTGGATTTTGATGAATTTGAAGATTACGCAGATGATGATGAAGGTCAGGATGATTTTATAGATATTGATGAAAATAATGATAATGATCCGAGAATAACGCTTGTTGATCCTGTCAATCCCGTGATTGACGGAGAAAAATACGAAGATGAGTATGAAAACGGTGGTGAGTATTTACAATGACAGAACAGCAGATTAAACAGTTGATATGCATAGATGACTGGTCGGAGCTTGACAATCCGGAACAGTTTTTTAAACTTATGAGCCATTATTACGATCTCGCTCCCGGAGTGCAGTCTAAAATTACGGCAAAAATTAATGATATTAACGGCATGGCCGACAAATTTAAGGAGTATTGTGCTTCAAATATCATGGATTATGAGCCATCGATTATGATGGCTCTGTCCAAACAGATAGATGACATCAAGGCTGCGGTAGGCAGTACAAATAAAGTCCGGGGTCCGGAAAAAAGACAGAAAATATCTTATTTATACAAAACATTTTCGGAATGGTTCGCCATCAGAAGTGAAGTAAGGTGTCAGCTCGGAAAAAGTGATTTCGTCTGCAATGTTGCGGATGCGATAACTCTGGCCGGGGACAGTAAAACCGGAGAAAATTCCGGTGATTTGAGTATGATACTGATGACCGGGGAAAGAGAATCAATAATGAAAGAACAGGATCAGAAGCTGTTTACGGAAATGGATTTTGATATTGAAATGCTGGCCGAGCTTCTGGGAGAAGAAGCTGAACCCAGACTCGGAAGTAAAAAGAAGAAAAAATATATTATGTAGCTATCGGCAGTAAAAATTTATTGGCCTGTTTTCATCCCGAATGATGTGAACCGCAACATAATATCTGTATATTTGTGAGCGTATTTTGAAAGGAGGTCAGATATTGAAAAAGAATCGTTATCCTCAGGTGCTGCTTTTGGGAAACGGATTAAACCGGGCTTTCGGAGGAGTTTCCTGGGATGAGCTGCTGGATAAAATATCTGTGAGAAACGATATTAAGGCAGAAAATCTTTCCGCACCGGAACCCCTCAGAGCAATTACCGTAACCAATAATAATATCGATGTAGCAATGAAAACTCACAAAGTTGATTTGTTCGGTAAAATTCAGACTGTTGAGCAATGGGAAATTCTGGACCGTATACTGAGTATGGGGTTTGACTGCATACTGACAACAAACTTCAGCTATGAACTGGAATCTGCGGCAATGGGAGTGGCTTCACTTACCGAGTCGCAGGTAAAAAAGCTTCAGAAACACAGTGATGATGTTGAACGTGCAGACAATCAGTATCTCATTCATACATATAATGAAGTGGTTTCGGTTTCGGATAAACAGGTAAACAGAATCTGGCATATTCACGGAGAGGCCAGAAAGACGAACAGTACGATTCTCGGACATTACTATTACGGAAACCTTCTTTTTAAAATCAGAGATTACTGCAATGATAACTGTAATAAAAAATGTGTTGTTAATATGAAGGACGGAAAATTCAATATCAACAGCTGGATTGATGCCTTCATTTTAGGTGATGTGTATATTCTAGGCTTCGGCTTCGGCCTGTCTGAATTTGATTTATGGTGGCTGTTAAATCGCAGAAAAAGAAAAAGAAACAATTCAGGGGATATGTTTTTTTATGAACCGGAGCATGTCATATTTAATGAAAAAGCAGATCTTCTGTCAATTTTCGATGTGGAAAGTGTGCATTGCGGAATGAAAAAACAGATTAATGACAAAGGAAAAGAGCATTTTCCGGGGGATTACAGGGAGTTCTATAAAGCCGCTTTGGATGATATTGAGATGAAAATGAAAGAAAGCAGATAAGGAGAAGGGCATCATGGCGTATGACGAAACCGAAATTGAGTCTAAAGGCGGGATTAAGGGATTTATTAAAAAAAACTTAGTGATGCTGGCTGCTCTGACGGCGGCTGCTGTTACGAGTATTTTTGTACCGATAGACGCCGAATATAAAGGATATTTTGATTTCAAGACGCTGACCTGCCTGTTTTGTGTTCTGGCGGTGGTTTGCGCTCTGAAAAACATCAATTTCTTCTATATTCTTGCGGAAAAAGTAGTTAAGAAATTTAAAACGGCCAGAATGAGTGTTCTGGCTTTGGTTTATATAACTTTTATCGGCTCGATGCTTATTGCGAATGACATGGCGCTTATTACTTTTCTTCCTCTGGGTTATTTTGTACTGACAAGTACGGGCAAAGAAAAGTATATGGCATTTACCTTTGTAATGCAGAACATTGCCGCTAATCTGGGAGGAATGCTGACACCTTTCGGTAATCCCCAGAATTTATACTTATATACAAAATACAACATACCGGTATTCGAGTTTCTCGGAATAATGATAGTTCCGTTTCTGATATCGGTTTTTTTGATTACATTGTGCTGTATAATTTTTGTGAAACCCGAAGAGCTGTGTTTTCAGGGAGAGGAGCTGTCTTTTGACAGAAACCGTGCATTTGTTTACCTTGTTCTGTTTGTACTGGCTATTGCGATTGTTTTTCGCGGCATTCCTTATCCGGCAGGGCTGGCAGTAATTCCGGCGGTTATATTTATTATGGATAAAAAAGCACTGAAAAAGGTGGATTACCCTTTGCTTATGACTTTTGTGTTTTTCTTTATTTTTGCCGGAAATATGGCAAGAATCGGGCCTGTACGGGATTTTTTTTCGGCATGCATGGAAAAAAGCACTCTGTTATTCAGTACCCTGTCATGTCAGGTGATAAGTAATGTGCCGTCGGCAATACTGCTCTCGCAGTTTACCGATAATTACAGAGATCTGCTTGTCGGGGTAAATATCGGTGGAGTGGGTACGCTTGTTGCATCACTGGCAAGTCTGATAACCTTCCGGGAATACATTAAGCATAATCCCGAAAAGACGGGACATTATCTTGCCGTTTTTTCAGCGTTTAATTTCTCTTTTCTTGCTATATTGCTGATAACAATGACGATAATGAAAATCTGATAATAAAAAGGACGGCGGGTCCGGCAGTAATAACTGATCGAAAGAATCCGCAGAATCACAGGATATCTTGTCGGAGATATGAGCCGCTGGAATAATGCTAAGGCGGCCGAGGAGGCGGACAGAGTTAAACACGGAGTTGAAATGGTGGGGATGTAAACGTAAATCCACCGGAAAGCGGAATATTATGAATAATATCAAACGGTTAAAGAAAAGAATTATGTCCGGTAAAGGCGATATCAGGGCGGATCTGGTGCTTAAAAACGCAGCTGTATTGAATGTATTCACGGAAAAGCTTGAAGAAAACACAGATGTGGCGATTACTGAAGGTTTTGTTGCGGGCATCGGAAAGTATTCGGGGAAAAAAGAAATAGACATGACCGGAAAGGTAATAGTTCCGGGGTTTGTCGATGCACACATTCATCTGGAAAGTGCGGCAGTGTCTCCGGAAGAGTTTGCTAAAGCGGTTATTCCTCATGGTACAACTGCGGTAATTGCGGATCCTCATGAGATTACAAATGTATGCGGAAGCAGGGGCATCGATTATATTCTTAAATCCACAGAAACCATGCCTTTGGATGTGTTTGTTATGGTTCCTTCGTGTGTACCGGCAACAGTATTCGATGAATCGGGTGAGAAGTTTGAAAACGATGAAATTGAGAAGTATTATTCGGAAGAACGGGTTTTGGGACTTGCGGAAATGATGAATTATCCCGGAGTGGTTTCCTGTTTTGATGAAGTGATAGAAAAAATAGAAACTGCCAACAGGTATGGCAGGCTGATTGACGGGCATGCTCCGGGTCTGAGCGGATATGATTTAAATGCATATATTTCAGCCGGGATCTTTTCCGAACATGAGGCGACAACCGAAAAAGAGGCTATGGAAAAGCTGAGCAGAGGTCAGTGGATAATGATTCGCGAGGGGACGGCAAGCCGTAACCTTGAAGCTCTGGTTTCGCTTTGCCGGCCGCCTTACAGCAGCAGATGCATGTTTTCCACAGATGACAGGCATCCCGGAGAACTGATAAATGACGGTGAAATAGATCATATTATTCGAAAGGCAATATCATTAGGTGCCGATCCGATTGCCTGCTACAAGATTGCATCGTATAATGCAGCTACATATTTTAAGCTGTCATCAAAGGGTGCGGTGGCACCGGGTTACGTGGCGGACCTGGTGGTTTTGGATGACATGAAATCGGTTTCTGTCAGATATGTAATTAAAGACGGGAGAATAGTATTTGACGGAGCAGGAGATACTCTGTCAGGTGTAAACGGTCTTACTGAATGGGAAAAATCCGAAATTGATAAGGGACTTCTTGACGCCGTTTACGATACGGTAAATATAGGAGAAGTAACAGAAAAGGATTTCCATCCCGAAGGGGAGAGAAAAAAAGTAATAGGTCTTGTGCCGGGTCAGATTCTGACAACTGATGAAGGTTATGCCGATAAAATTGATGTTAATAATGACATTCTTAAGTTGGGGGTAGTGGAGCGCCATCACAATACCGGACATATCGGCACCGCTTACGTTAAGGGATATGGTCTGAAATCCGGAGCTGTGGCCACCTGCGTTGCCCATGATTCTCATAATATTATTGTGGTAGGGACGAATGAAAGGGACATGGCTTTTGCGGTAATGAATCTGAAAAGACTTAAGGGCGGAATGACTGTTGTGGAAAACGGCAGGGTAATGGCAGAGCTGGCTTTACCTGTCGCAGGTCTTATGAGTGATCTGCCGGCTATGGAAACACAGAAGCGAATGAATTCCGTCATAGCCGCAGCCCGGAAGGCAGGCGTGGGAAAAGAAATAGATCCGCTGATGACACTTTCTTTTGTGAGTCTGTCGGTAATCCCTAAGCTTCGTCTTACAACCCGGGGAGTCGTTGATGTGGATGAGTTCAGACTGGTAGAGTAGTTTTTTACGGCATATAAATGATAACGTCTCCACTTTTGAAGAAACTCAGAATATGGAGACGTATAATAATAGCTTTGATACTGAAATCAGGCCGGAACTGAAGTCCGCCCTGACAAAAAAACCGGTGTCTATTTCTCTTTTTTTCCGGGTGGGCGTTCACCGTGGTACTGATAGTATGTTGTTTCGATTCGACCGTTGTAGAGTTTTCTGCGGCGGTCGCATTTTTTGTACTTCATATTTTTTTCAAAGGTTTTATCCGAGGTAATTACATACAGGGACCAGGTCTTGTTTTTTGACATTCTGTAATTCAGATCACCGTAAATTCCCAGTATGGAATTCCGTTCACCGATTCTTTCGCCGTAAGGCGGATTAGTTACGATTACGGTATAGTCATCGTTAATTCCAAGGTCACTGACGGAATGACGTCTGAAAACTATATCATCACTCAGACCGGCCTCCACTGCATTAACTCTGGCAGCGGATACAGCCCGGGGGTCAATATCGGATCCGTAAATCTTCAGAGAAATGTCGGAACGGATTGCTTTATACGCAGCGGTTCTCTCGGATTTCCAAACCTCGGAAGGAATCCGGGGCCATGTTTCCGATACAAAGCTGCGGTTCAGACCGGGAGCAATGTTTTTTCCTATCATGGCTGCTTCGATGGGAATAGTGCCCGAGCCGCACAGAGGATCGATAAGAGTTCTGTCAGGTCTCCAGAAACTGAGCTTTATCATGGCGGCAGCAAGGGTCTCTTTAATAGGAGCGGCAACATCGGCCTTACGGTAGCCTCTCTTATGAAGTCCGGGGCCGGTTGTGTCAATTGCCAGAGTGACAATATCTTTCAGCAAAGTCATCCTGATGCTGTAAACCGGGCCTGTTTCGCTGAAATAGTCTAACGGGTAGGTTTGTTTGAGCCGTTCAACTATAGCTTTTTTGATGATTTTCTGACAATCCGAAATACTGAAAAGCTTTGATTTGACTGAGGTACCGTTTACCGTGAATTTCCCGTCTTCGGGAATCCACTCTTCCCAGGGGAGCGCTTTGGTGGCTTCAAACAACTCGGTAAAAGTCTCAGCTCTGAATTCTCCCATTTTAATCAGTACTCTGTCGGCACATCTGAGCCAGATGTTGCTTCGGGCTATTGCTTCAAAACTGCCCTGATATGTAATTTTTGCGTCTTCAGAGCGAATGACCTGAAATCCCAGATCCATAATTTCTCTTTTTACCACCGCTTCAAGCCCGAAAGTGGCGGTTGCTATTAATTCTATGTTTGGCATGAGTATTCTCCCTTTTGATGAATATTCAGATTATTAATCCGAATTTCCGAAACTTGTTTTAAGCAGGTTGCCTGCTTTTTCAGACAGCTTATTAATTAATGCATCTGTTTTTCAGATTCAGGATGCACTGTCAGAATATATTTTATCACTACATACGAAATTTTTGCAAGAATAATTAGCTATTGCGGTTAATAATAGTTAATCAGTTACTGTTTACCGCCCTTCTATTTAAAGTGCAAATAATCGGTCTGTGATCTGTCCGTTAGTTTTTTTATAACAGCACTTAAAAAATATTCTGCGTTATCGCAGCAGTTGTTTATTATTCGCTGTAAAAGTGATATAATACTTTGAATAATGATAAAATAACAGCCGGAAAGGAAACATGAAATGATAATAAAAGTAGCGGATAAGACAACAGAATATAATATTCATACAAGCGGTGCGAGAGGAGTTATTGATTATATATCAAAAGAAGTGAACAGTATGTCAATGGCTCTGAGTCATATTATTGTGGATGGAACGGAAGTCAGAAACGACCTGATCAAATATATTGAAGACAATAAAGACAGTATAGAAGTGGTGGAGGGAGTGCCGACGGAGAAAATATTTCTCCCGATGGAAAATGCTCAGTTTATAAAAGACACGCTGGATTCAATGATGCCGGTGCTGGAGATTCTGCCCAAAGACTTCCGAATGGGAGTATCGGAAAGAGGATGGCAGGAATTCGAAAACATGATTAATACAATTCTATACATCGACAAAGCGACAAAACGGGTATTTACAATGTTTATCGAAGCCGGAAACGGCGATATCACAGCGTCCTGGGATTCAGTCAGGGAGGAATATCTTAAGCTTGACAAGACGCTTAAAAATCTTCAGGAGGCTCTTGATAATGAAGATATCGAGGCTGCGGCGGATTTAATTGAATTTGAAATCAAGCCCAGCATAGACAGTACTTCATATATGATTGAGAAATTCATTCTCACACCTATCAGGAGGTTATACATTGACAAACAGTTACATTAAGTGGGCGGAAATTGATATTGATGCTTTAAAATCGAATATGAATCAGATAAAGGCCAGAGTCGGTGAAAATGTCCGGGTGGCTGCGGTAGTAAAAGCCAATGCGTACGGTCACGGTTCTCTGGAAATCATGGAGCCGCTGATGGAGGCCGGAGCCGAAATGATAGTGGTTTCATCTGTTAATGAAGCTGTTGAAATGAGAAAACGGTTCACCAGGGCTCAGACTCTGGTGCTGGGTCTGACACCGGAAGACAATGTTGAGGATGTCATAAAATACGGCATAATCCAGACCATTACATCCGAAAATCAGGCGGTCATACTTTCGGAGACGGCGGAACGGCTGGGAATGGGTGTGAGCTGTCATATTAAGATTGATACCGGAATGAACCGTATCGGATTTAAGGTGACCGAGGATTCCGCCGATTGTATTAAAAGAATCTCAGAACTGCCGGGAATTCATATTAACGGAATGTTCTCGCATTTTGCCACGGCGGATGAGGCGGATAAGACATTTATGAAGCTGCAGTTTGAAAGGTTTTGCAGGATGAGTGATATGCTGGAAGAAAGAGGAGTGAAGCCGCCTATTAAGCATATTGCTAACAGTGCAGCTATTCTGGATTTCCCGGAAAGCCATATGGACATGGTCAGAAGCGGAATCATAACCTACGGAATATATCCTTCGGACGAAGTTAATCACGACTGCATCGAGCTGAAGCCGGCTATGTCACTGAAAACAAGAGTTTCGCATATTAAGAGAATGAGTGAGGATGAGGGGATAAGCTACGGCCTTACAGAAACGGTCGGAAAAGGAAGCATTATAGCAACAGTTCCGGTGGGATACGCTGACGGATACATGAGGGCATTCAGCGGAAAGGCGGATGTTCTTATTAACGGTAAAAGAGCGAGAATAAAAGGGCGTGTCTGCATGGATCAGATGATGGTGGATGTAACAGATATCCCCGGTATCGGGGTTGGAGACATTGTGACTTTGATAGGAAACGATGGAGATGAAACCATAACGGTAGATGAGCTTGCAGGCATAGCGGGTACCATATCATATGAACTGCTGTGTATGATAGGCAGAAGAATTCCAAGGGTGTATAAAAGTTGCGGTGAAATTGTGAGAATTGCGGATTATCTGGTATAACGATTCTTAAATAACTGACGGCATATGCAAATGGAACAAAGTTTACATATAAAAAAATCCCGGCTTCTGTTAAAGCAGGGATTTTTTACTGGTATCGCCAAGGGGAGTCGAACCCCTGATTTCAGCGTGAGAGGCTAACGTCTTGACCACTTGACCATGGCGACTCATAAAAACATTCATATTATACCTTATTCAACAGGATTTGTCTACTGTTTCCGTAAAAAAGTATATTCATTATAATACGGCATTTATGATTCAAAATAATATTTCGGACATAGATTTAAGATATATACAAAAGAATAATGCCGGCCTTAACCGGATTCTGGAAAAGCTTCCGGATTCATCGAAACTCAACCTTATTGAATACATGAGAAGAGAAGTCACGATTGAAAATCTGTTAAAGAACAAGGGCTTTGCCGATGCATATGTGGTTAATACAGATAATGCTGTGAACGTTACAGTAAATAAGGAAGAACTGACTTATGTGGATGTGGCTCAGGTGGTGGATATCGTATGCAGATAAACCGGCAGGGATGCTTCCCGGATAGTGGTTCAAAATAAGTTGTAATGAACTGAAATACATTGTATAATAAAGTATTAATAATTCTGCAAACACAGAAAATAAAGGAGATGCCGGCGTTATGCCGGCAGACTCCGTTACGCATGTTTCAGATACGCAGAAAACAGAATTTGCTTTGCTGTCGGGAGGGATTCATTTGAAAGAAGACGTAAACGGAGAAGTAAGGATTGCAGACGATGTAATTGCGGTTACATCTGCAGTTGCTGCTGCCGGTGTCAGAGGTGTGGCATCCCTGGTAGGCGGAATTACTGATAATATCACAAAAAACATTCTCAGGATGAACGTAATTAAAGGCGTGAAGGTTTCACGTTCGGATGAAAAGAATCAGCTTATTATTGATATTTTTGTCAACATTTATTACGGATATAAGATTCCCGAGATTGCCTGGGATATTCAGGAATGTGTAAGAAAAGAAGTAATGAAGCTTACGGGTGAAACAACCGGGGCTGTAAATATTCACGTGCAGGGCGTTCAGTTTGCGGAAGAAAGTGCTGATAATGAAGGAGATAACAATGAAAAGAAGTAAGGCAAGAGAACTGCTTATGCAGATGATTTTTGAAATGGATATTCACAGAAACTTCAGCAAAGAGAAAAAAGAAAAGTTTCTCGAAAACATCGGTGTTGATATGAGCGACAACTCCTTCTTTAATGAATTGTTCGAAGCAGTGACATCAAATAAAGATAAAATTGACGAAATAATAGGCAAAAACAGCATAAAATGGTCCATTACCACAATGGGAAAGGTGGATCTGGCAATTCTAAGAATGGCAATAGCCGAAATCTATTTTTCAAAATCAGCCCCGGAATCCGTGGCAATTAACGAGGCAGTCGAGTTGGGAAAGAAATTCGGCGGCGAAAATTCCGGGAAATTTATTAACGGTGTACTGGGTTCGGTGGTAAAAGGTAAAAATGAAGAATAGCGGTTTGTTCTGTCTGGGCATAGATACTAGCAATTATACAACATCGGCGGCTGTTGTTGATGAAGAACTGAATATAGTCTGCGAATCAAGAGAGATTCTCAAGGTAAAGCAGGGAGAACGGGGCCTGAGACAATCTCAGGCCTTGTTTGAACATGTGATGAACCTGCCGGAGATTATTGAGGGTATGAAAATTGCCGAAAGAGGGATTAAGATTAATGCCATTGCGGTATCTGACCGGCCGAGAAGGGTGGAAGGCTCATATATGCCGGTTTTCAGGGCAGGTCAGTCGCCGGGAAGGATTCTGGCATCGGTTATGGGTGTAAAATATTATGAATTCTCCCATCAGGAGGGGCACATTGAGGCCGCAAAGCTGTTTTCCGGAATGTCGAACAAGCCCGCAGCATCGGAGTTTATTTCACTTCACCTGTCAGGAGGAACTACGGAAATGCTGAAGTGCAGTGAGGACTGTGAAAACGGCGGATACGTGACCGAAATTATCGGAGGAACGGGAGATCTTTCTCTTGGACAGCTTATAGACAGAGTAGGAGTAAGCCTCGGACAGGCATTCCCCTGCGGCAGGGCTCTGGATTGCTATGCTGCGGAAGCCGGAGAAGCTCTTCCTGTATTCTGCAGAATATTCAGCGATAACGGGAGAATTAACGTTTCCGGCATCGAAACTCAGATTCAAAGATACATAGAAGAGGAAAAGAAAAAGAACGGAATAACCACCGGGCTTCTTAGCAGAGTATCTGGAGCGATGTTTCTGAGAGTCGGCGAGGCCATAGAGAGTATTATAATGTATGGAAGAAAGACCACCGGAATTCAGAATGTTCTTGCGGCCGGCGGTGTGGCTTCCAGTGAAACCATCAGAAAAATGCTGTCTTATGATGAGAAAATTTTCTTCGGAAGACCTGAGCTGTCATCAGATCAGGCTGTTGGGACGGCAGTTCTCGGAATGAAGAAGTATTTGAAAGAAGTATTTGAAAGAAGTATTTGAAAGAAGGATTTGAAAGATGAAACCGGTAAAAGTTTCACAGGTAAATAAATATATTAAGACCGTACTTCAGAGTGATCCGCTTCTTTCAAAAATTTCTGTTGTGGGTGAAATATCAAATCTGAAATATCACGGAAGCGGGCATGTTTATTTTTCGCTGAAGGATTACAGCAGCAGACTAAGCTGTTTTCTGCCTTCGGACAGAGTAAAACACCTCAGATATCCGCTCGAAGAAGGCATGGAGATAATCGCTTCGGGATACATTTACTTATATGAAAAAGGCGGTTCATATTCTCTCAATATATCGGACATTAAAATAGAAGGAGAGGGCAGTCTGGCCGCAGCCTACGAAAAGCTTAAACAGAAGCTGATGGAAAAAGGTTATTTTGATCAGGATAACAAAAAGCCTCTGCCTTTTTTCCCGCGGAGAATAGGAATAGCAACTTCCGGTACAGGAGCTGCAGTGTGGGATATGATAAGAACGGTCAGAAATAAAAATCCGTATGTAGATATAGTCGTATGTCCGTGCAGGGTTCAGGGGGACGGAGCGGCAGGTGATATTGCCGATGCTGTTTCCGCTTTGAACAGAATGGAAGAACCTCCGGATGTTATCATATTAGGAAGGGGCGGCGGTTCCGCGGAAGAGCTCTGGGCTTTTAACGAAGAAATTACGGCAGAAAGCATATTCAATTCCGGAATACCGGTTATTTCGGCTGTAGGCCATGAAACTGACTTTACCATAGCGGATTTTACGGCGGATTACAGGGCGGCAACTCCAACCGCTGCGGCGGAGGCGGCAGTGCCGGATATAGGTATGCTGTGTACCGGAATCTCCGGAATAATGAAGGAAATCCTGGAAAAGGCCGGACAGATGATGGATGAAAGGCAGCGGCAGGTTGAAAGGTTTTCGGGAAAAGAGCTGATTAAAGGCCTTGAGGAAAGAATAGCTTCAAATGAACTCAGAGCGGATTCTCTAATTAAAGAAGTTGTTCTGAGATTCAGAGAAAAACTCCATAGTGAAGAATTGAAGATTACACAGATGAAAAACAGAGTAGACAGCCTGGATCCGGTGAAGATGACTGAACGTGGCTTCGGAATTGTGACGAATGAAAGCGGAATGACAATCAAATCTGTCGACCGGGTGGAAATAAATGATAGTATCGGAATCATTTTCAAAGACGGAAAACTGAACTGCAGGGTAACGGAAATAGAAAAATCATCCCTGAATGAGAGCTGATAATCGGAAAGAATCGGAAAGGAAGCTGAAAATGGCAAAAAAGAAAACATTTGAAGATTCATATGCCGGACTGGCAGAAGCTGCCGAGGCATTGAAGAATGATGGGATATCTCTTGAAGAATCAATTCGGCTGGTGGAAAGTGCGACAAAGCATTATGAAGCCTGTAAAGAGATTCTGTCCGAGGCCAGAAACAGACTGTTGATACTGGATAAGGACTCGGAGACAGTCAGAGCTGCCGATGAGAAAAACGGGATTTCGGGAAGTGATACTGATGAATGATAACAGATTTAAGGATTATTTACATATAGTTGAAGAAAATCTCACGAAATTTCTTCCGACAGCAGAAGAAAAGAGTGCTACTGTGGTAAAGGCTATGGAATACAGCCTGACTGCCGGAGGAAAAAGAATCAGGCCGGTGATGCTGCTGGCCGCCTGCGAAATGGCGGGCGGCTCTGTGGACAGGGCGGTTCCCTTTGCCTGTGCAATAGAGTACATTCATACATATTCTCTTATCCATGATGATTTACCCGCAATGGATGATGACGAGCTGCGCAGAGGAAAGCCCACCAGTCATGTGGTTTTCGGCGAGGCGGAAGCTATACTGGCGGGAGATGCTCTTCTAAACAGGGCTTTTGAAATTATGATAGATGCTGTAATTAAAGCTGATGAGACAGACAGAAACGGCATGCTGAAAGCTGCGGGCTGTATTGCCGGAGGAGCAGGTTATTACGGTATGATAGGCGGTCAGATTGCTGATATTGAAAGTGAACGACGGGCGGCGGCTTCGAAAAAGGAAGCTGACTGCAGTGAAGACAGAATTATGCTGGAATTTGTTCACAGGAGAAAAACCGGGGCACTAATAAAAGCTTCGGTAATGGCCGGAGCCTATATTGCGGGAGCAGGGGAGGAAGTATCTGAGGATCTGAGTGAATTCGCCGACTGCTTCGGTCTGGAATTTCAGATAGCCGATGACATTCTGGATGTAAAGGGCAGCACCGCCGAACTTGGCAAGCCGGTGGGAAGCGATGAAAAAAACGGAAAGCTTACATACCCTTCATGTATCGGTATGGAGGAGACAGAGAAGTATTACGAGCAGATACATAAAAAGACAAAGGGAACACTGGAAAAATATGGAAATGATGCGTCTTTTTTCACTGATCTGTGTGATGAGCTGTATCACAGAGTGAGGTAGAAAGATATTTAAAAACAGTAAAAAACAGTGTATAATAAAGCGTCAGTGTTATTGGAATAATTATATTATTAGTAGTTTAGAAAAGAGAGCAGCTGTATGAAAGAAATAACAGAGTACCGGTTTCCGGAAGATTTGCATACCATGAAGGAAAGTGAGCTTACTGTGCTGGCAGAGCAGATTCGTGAGTTTCTGCTCAGGCGTGTTTCCAGAACCGGAGGTCATCTGGCATCGAATCTCGGAGTGGTGGAGCTTTCGATTGCACTTCACAGGGTATTTGATTCGCCGAAGGACCGGATTCTATGGGATGTGGGGCATCAGTCTTATGTGCATAAGATTCTGACAGGAAGAGCAGATGAATTCGATAAACTGAGACAGTATAACGGAATAAGCGGATTCCCGAAAAGAGGAGAGAGTGAGCACGATGTGTATGATTCCGGACACAGCAGCGATTCTCTGTCTGTCGCAATGGGAATCGCCAAAGCAAGAGATCTCAATAATGAGAGCTTTGAGGTAATAGATGTAATCGGAGACGGAGCAATGACCGGAGGAGTGGCTTATGAGGCGCTGAATAACGGAGCTTCAATGAAAGCAAAAGTGATTATTGTTCTTAATGATAATCAGATGTCCATCTCTCCGAATGTGGGTGGTATGACCCAGCATCTCGGAAGAATAAGGGTAAGCACCGGCTATATTGAAATGAAGAAGAAAATTCAGGAGAGTCTGAGGGGAAAAGGGGCTTTCGGAGAAGGCATTTTCAAAAGTCTTGAAAAAGCCAGAGATGCGCTGAAATATACGATTTTCGAGAAATGCATTTTTGAAAATCTGGGATATAAATATTACGGCCCGGTGGACGGGCATAACATATCTGAGCTGACAGAATTTTTCGAGGCGGCAAAATCCCTGGATGAACCGGTGGTGATTCATGTTGTTACGAAAAAAGGAAAGGGCATAAAGAAAATAGAAGACAATTCGGATATTTATCATGGAATCGGACCTTTTAATATTGAAAATCTGAGACCTCTGAAAAAAAGTGAAGGCATTTCATGGTCTGCCGTTTTCGGAAATTACCTTACGGAAATGAGCGGCAGAGACTGTCGTATCGCTGCGGTTACCGCCGCTATGCTAAGCGGAACCGGTCTCGACAGCATGAAGGAAAAGTATCCGGAACGGACTTTCGATGTGGGAATTGCCGAACAGCATGCTACAGGATTCGCTGCAGGACTGGCACTTCAGGGAATGAGACCCTTTGTGGCGGTATATTCGACGTTTCTGCAGCGTGCCTATGATGAAATAGTAATGGATGTTTGTCTTCAGAATCTGCCTGTGGTATTCTGCGTGGACAGAGCCGGAAATGTAGGCAGTGACGGGGAGACTCATAACGGTCAGTTTGATCTTTCGTATCTTTCGCACATGCCTAATATGACGGTTATGGCGCCCTCTAATGACAGAGAGCTCATGGATATGATGGAGTATACGCTGGAGCTGAACGGACCCTGTGCCATAAGATATCCCAGAGGAGAGTGTCCGATGTGGGATGCCGGGAAAGATGAGTATTTACCGATTGACGGCAGGTGCAGTGTAATACGTGAAGGCGGGAAGGTTCTGCTGGCAGCTGTGGGAAAAGCCGTGCATGAGGCAGTGAAAGCCGGGAATATTCTTACGGAAAACGGCATTGATTGTTCTGTGGTAAATGCAAGATTTGTAAAACCGCTGGATGAAGCCGGAATAATCAGAGCGGCTGAGGGCAAAGTGCTTATTGTGACGATGGAAGATAATGTATTGTGCGGAGGATTCGGATCCATGATTAATTCCCTTTTTGCGGGATTAAAGAATTCACCGGAAATTATTAATATAGGCTGGCCCGATGAGTTTATTCCGGCCGGAAATACGGAAGAGCTGATGAGGAAGTACGGACTTGACGGAGAGTCCGCTGCGGAAAGAATAATGGAAATAATATGAAAGAAAGATTAGATGTTCTGCTGGTGCAGAAAGGTTTTTTTGAATCCAGAGAGAAGGCAAAAAGAGTAATAATGACAGGAGTCGTTTTCGTTGACGGTCAGAGAGTAGATAAGGCGGGAACTCAGATACAGGAGGAAGCCGAAATCGAAGTGAAAGGTTCTATGTGTCCTTATGTGAGCAGAGGCGGGATGAAGCTTGAAAAGGCGGTAAAAGCTTTCGATATTAATCTGAACCGGAAATACTGCGTGGACATGGGAGCCTCCACCGGAGGATTCACCGACTGCATGCTGCAGAACGGTGCGGAAAAGGTGTATTCTATTGATGTGGGATACGGTCAGCTGGACTGGAGGCTGAGAACGGATGAGCGGGTGGTCAATATGGAAAAGACCAACATTCGCTATCTGGATAAAACTTTAATAGAAGACAGAATCGATTTTGTATCGATAGACGTTTCTTTTATTTCACTGACATTGATTCTTCCCGTGGCATATGAAGTACTTGAAGACGGAGGAGAGCTGGTCTGTCTGGTTAAGCCGCAGTTTGAGGCCGGCAGAGAGCAGGTCGGAAAGAAAGGAATAGTAAGGGATAAATCTGTTCACCGGGAAGTCATATTAAAAGTAACGGATTTTTCCGCCGGGCTCGGATTTTCTGTATGCGGTATAGATTATTCGCCCATGACGGGAGCAAAGGGAAATGTGGAGTTCCTGGTTTATCTTCGTAAAACCGGGAGAGGGGGTCTTAATGAAGAAGAGACAATTGCTGAAACAGAACGTATAATAGAAGAGGCTCATGGAAAGCTGTTATAGAAAGGAGATAGAAATGAATCATCGTATTTTAACTGAAAGGGCTGCGTTTTACAGAAAGGCGGCAAGATTTGAACTTAAAGAAAACAATAACTGGATCAAGGCTTCTGTAGCGGCGGGAATATTTGTGCTTATAGTTGAAATAATAAACCTGATATCCTCTGCGTTTATTAATCTGTCTGCCGTTCAGGGCTGTCAGTGGATTTATTCACTGCTGGTGTACGGACCGGCAACAGTCGGATTGGCTTCATACTTTATGCATCTGGTAAGAACCAAGGATCAGAGCTTCCTTAACTGTTTTGAGGGATTCGAAAGCTTCGGAAGAAGCTTTGTCCTGGGTCTGCTGATACTTCTTTTTACGTCTCTCTGGACCATGCTGTTCATTGTGCCGGGAATAGTCGCAGCTTACAGATATTCAATGGCACCGATGATTCTCAGAGACAGACCGGACTTGTCTCCCATGGATTGTATCAGGGAGAGCAAAAGGATAATGAACGGGAATAAGGGCTCTCTGTTCAGACTCGATCTCAGTTTCATAGGATGGTTTATTCTTTCCATGATACCGGCTGTACTGGTGGAGGTTATTCTTACATTGAGAACAACAGCTACTGAACCAAGTTATGAGATTCAGCTGATTTCAACTGTTCTGGGGATAGTATGCTGTCTGTGGGTAATGGCTTATGACAGAACATCCAGAGTTGTTTTTTACGAAGAACTTATAACTCCGGATTTTACAAATAATAATCAGTGGCAGTACAGACAGTACAATCCCGGAGGAGATAATATGAATTACGGCGGTAACGGTTTCAACGGCGGCAGTTATTCTGAAAACACTTATGGAAATCAGGACAGTTTCAGCTCAAATGAAAACGGGGGAAACTGCGGAAACGGATATTCAAATCAGGATTATTCCGGTGCTCAGGGGGAATACTATGAGTACAGAAGATATGAAAAACCGGAAAATAATAATGATAATGATAATGCGGAATAAGCTGTACATTTCTGTTTTGGATGGCATTAAAAATTATTGCCTGAAGATTTATGTCAACACTAATCCGAGGAAAACGAATACTGCCTGTCTCAAATCAGGAGAGGATAAAGATGAAAGAATTAGCGAAAGTTTTTACCGCATTTTTTAAAATAGGACTTTTTACCTTCGGCGGCGGGTACGCAATGCTGCCGATGATACAAAAAGAAATTGTTGAAAAGCATGGCTGGGCAACTGATGAGGAAGTCATGGATTATTTCGCTGTAGGTCAGTGCACACCGGGGATAATTGCCGTAAATACAGCGACATTTATTGGATATTATCGAAAAGGAATAGTAGGTTCCGCGACCGCAACTCTTGGGGTAGTATCTCCGTCGCTGATAATAATTACAGTTATTGCCGCGTTTATTCAAAACTATTCGGATATTCCGGCGGTGCAGTGTGCTTTTACCGGAATTACTGCGGCTGTTGCAGTGCTTATCATTAATGCAGTTGTAAAATTATGGAAAAGCGGAATAAAGGATATCACGGCGGGAATCCTTTTTGCGGCGGTACTGGCAGCCAGAGTAATATTCAACATTCCTTCGGCTATGGTGGTAGTCGTAGTAGTGATTATCGGAATAATCGCTCAGCTGCGCAGAGATATGAAAAACAAACGGGTGAAGAAATGAATATTTTCCTGACACTTTTCATAGAATTTTTTAAAATAGGACTTTTTGCGGTGGGCGGAGGTCTGGCCACAATTCCGTTTTTATATGATCTTGCCGACAGATACGACTGGATTACTCCGGAAATGATATCGGATATGGTAGCTGTGGCGGAATCGACTCCGGGACCCATCGGTATTAATACCGCAACCTATGTTGGGTATAACGCTGCAGGAATAGCCGGAGGTTTAGTGGCTTCTCTGGCTCTGATACTGCCTTCATTTATTATTATCCTGCTGCTGGCAAAAACTTTCAGAGAATTTCAGAACAATCGTTATATTGTATCGGTTTTTTCTGCTCTCAGACCTGCGGTGGCTGCCCTAATCTGTACCGCAGCACTTCAGGTTATTCAGAATGTGTTTTTTATAGACGGAGTTTTTACGGCCGGAGGCGGAATTATCTCCTGCCTGAATGAGAAATCAATAATCCTTTTTCTGAGTCTGTTGCTGCTGAGCTTTAAAACAAAATTTCATCCGATAGTGTACATCGGAATCGCAGCGGCTGCGGGAATTGTTTTCAAAATGAACTGACAAAAAATAACAGGAAAGTTTTCCCTGAATCTGCATATACTGAAAATGTAATTCTGAAGTGCACGATTATTTTTGAATTGAAGAAATATGCAGATCTTTTAATGAAGATTTGAGGATAGATTTATTATTGTTAAGGAGAATTATATGAACAGATTTCAGATAACCGAATACTGTCATTTTCTGGTAAAAAGCTTTGCCGGTAATCCCTCGCTTTGTATTGACGCTACCATGGGAAACGGGACAGATACCGAATTTCTCTGCAGACTTGTGGGGGAAAAAGGAAAAGTACTGGCTTTTGACATCCAGAAAATCGCAGAAGAGAATACAGCGAAAAGGCTGGCTGCAGTCGGATTAAATGAGAGAGCGGAGCTTATTCTTGGTTCTCACGAAATGATGGGTGATTATGCGGCAGAAGGCACAGCGGACGTGATTATGTTCAATTTCGGTTATCTTCCGGGAGGAGATCACAGTCTTTCCACCGGAGCTGAGACCAGTATCCCGGCTTTAGATGTGGCATTGAGGCTTCTGAAAAACGGCGGAATTGCCTGCCTGTGTATTTACAGCGGAGGTGACAGCGGGTTTAAAGAAAGAGATGCTTTGCTTGAATACATTAAATCACTTGATTCTAAAAAGTATCTGGCAATTACGCACGAATACTTCAACAGACCGAACAATCCGCCTCTGCCTGTTCTGATAAAGAAACTGTAGCACAATTTCTGTTACTATTCACAGTCATTCAATTCAAAGGGTAAATGATTGGTCTCTGATTCGAAGTATACAGTCACTTCGAATCTAATTAGTACAATACTAAATCTATAATTGTTTCTCAACGGCTGTGAATAGTAACCTATTTTTCATATTTAGGTGAAATAACTCTTGATTTATATCAATTATTGCATTATAATATTATCGCAATATTTACCGAAAGTGGGGTGAAAATGAATGGCAAATATCAAATCTGCAAAAAAGAGAATCTCTGTAATTGACAAAAAGACAGCAAGAAACAGAAGAGTTAAAGAACATCTCAAGTCAGTTCTTAAGCACTATGATGCTGCTTTAGCAGACGGAGATAAGGCTGAAGCTAAGGCAAAGTTAGTTTTAGCTGAAAAGAAGCTTATGAAAGCTGCAGCTAAGGGAGTAATCCATAAGAACGCTGCATCAAGAAAAGTTTCAAGACTCAACAAAAGCTTTAATAAAGCTTTCGCAGAATAGCCTTACCCTATTCCCCACGCACATTCTCAGGGATGTGCCGCATACAAGTTAAGTATGTAAAGTAAATTAAAAAGACGGTGTGTCTCCCGTCTTTTTTTTATGTTTTTTTATCTGATTTCTGAGCCTAATATACGTAGTGTCAATGCGGGATGATAAGAGTGACACTGAGTGTCAGCGAAAACGATTACGACTGATGCGGAAAGGCAGGCAGTGAATGAAAAAAACGATGCAGGAATATGGAAACTTCTGCTGTGCTGATTTATCATACTCACAGCTCCGAATCATATGAGCCGTATAATCACTACGACTGCGTTTTTTGAACCGCACCTACGAAAATTATTCTGCGTTACTGAGACGGTTATTTATTTTTCGCTATACCGGATGAATGGCAGAATAATTTCTTTCTTGCATGAGCACCTTTTTGCCATTATAATTAAAATATTAAAACACGGAGGAAAAACAAGTGTCATATAGAGATTATATTAGAAATTTCAGCATAATAGCTCATATCGACCACGGAAAATCCACGCTTGCAGACAGACTTCTGGAAAAAACGGGACTTGTATCCGAACGGGATATGAAGGAGCAGTTTCTGGATAATATGGATATCGAGAGGGAACGTGGAATAACGATAAAGCTTCAGACCACAAGGGTAGTATATAAAGCAAAAGACGGAAATGAATACATTTTCAATCTCATCGATACTCCCGGTCATGTGGATTTTACATATGAAGTATCCCGCAGCCTGGCTGCCTGCGAAGGCGCACTCCTTATTGTGGATGCTACTCAGGGCGTTGAAGCTCAGACCATGGCCAATGCGTATCTTGCCGCTAACGAAAACCTTGAAATACTGCCGGTAATAAACAAGATAGATTTACCCAGTGCGGACCCGCAAATGGCGATAGATGAAGTGGAGGAAATGCTGGCGATTGAAGCTCAGGATGCTCCACTTGTTTCCGCAAAGGAAGGTATTAACATTGACGTGCTGCTGGAGGCAATCGTAAACAGGATTCCGGCTCCGGAGGGAGACGAGAAGGCGCCTCTCAAAGCGCTGATTTTTGACTCGGTTTATGATAATTATAAGGGAGTAATTATTTATACGCGCATAGTGGACGGTATTGTAAAGAAAGGCGATATGATACGTCTTATGGCAACGGGAAAGGTATATGAAGTGACGGAAGTCGGCATACTGGCGCCGGGACCGGTACCTTTCAAAGAGCTGAAAGCGGGTGAAGTTGGCTATATTACAGCCAGCATAAAACAGGTAGCGGATGCACGGGTCGGTGATACAATTACTAACGATGAATATCCTACCGATGAACCGCTGCCCGGATACAGACAGGTTCAGTCCATGGTTTACTGTGGTATTTATCCGGCAGGCACCGAGAAATATGAAGCTGTAAAAGATGCCCTGGAAAAACTCCAGGTAAATGATGCGGCCTTTGTATTTGAACCGGAAACTTCACAGGCTCTGGGCTTCGGTTTCAGATGCGGATTCCTGGGACTTCTCCATATGGAAATAATTGTCGAGCGACTCGACAGAGAATTCAATCTTTCTATTATTACCACATCGCCGAGTGTAATATACAGAATTACCAGAACCGACGGTGAAGTAATGATGATCCAGAATCCTTCCAATATGCCCAATATGGTGGAAATAGCCAGAATGGAAGAACCTATTGTAAAGGCAAATATAATGATACCGAATGAATATGTCGGTGCCATAATGGAGATATGCCAGGACAGAAGAGGCAAGATGAAGCATATGGAGTATATTAATGAAAACAGAGTGGTACTGGAGTATATTATGCCGTTAAATGAAGTAATATACGATTTCTTCGATGCTTTGAAATCCAAAACCAGAGGCTACGGTTCGCTGGATTATGAGTTTATCGGATATGAGGATTCTAAGCTTGTCAAGCTGGATGTGCTGCTGAACAAAGAACTGGTGGACGCTTTTTCCATGATTGTGCATGAAAGCAGAGCTTACACCAGAGGAAGATTTGTCTGCGAGAAACTGAAGGAAATCATTCCGATGCATCAGTTTGAGGTTCCTATTCAGGCTTCCGTGGGAACAAAGGTTATTGCCCGGGAGACCGTCAGAGCTTACCGTAAGGATGTTCTTGCGAAATGCTACGGAGGAGATATTTCCAGAAAGAAAAAGCTCCTTGAAAAGCAGAAGGAGGGTAAAAAGCGTATGAGGCAGTTCGGTTCTGTTGAAGTACCACAGGAGGCCTTTACCGCTGTATTAAAATATGATGAATAACAGAGGCAGTCAGGGAATATATATTCATATACCGTTTTGTGTTAAAAAATGTAATTACTGCGATTTTCTTTCATTCCATGCCGGTGATGAGATAAAAAAGCTGTATATTGACTGCTTATGCAATGAAATCCGCCGGTACTGCTATGGAAAATCCGTTACGGCGGATTCTGTTTTTATCGGAGGCGGAACCCCTTCCGTTCTTGAGCCGGAGCTTATGGAGAAGCTGATGCTTACTGTCAGAGATGTATTCGGAACGGGATTGGATAAGAATGCGGAAATTACCGTGGAAACAAATCCCGGAACTCTTAATAAGGAAAAGACTGAGCTGTACATAGATCTGGGGATAAATCGCATAAGCATGGGAGTACAGTCTCTGGATGATGTACTGCTGAAGCGGATTGGAAGAATTCACAGAAGAAATGATGTTTTTGAAATGTTTGAGCTGTTAAGAAAAAACGGATTCGAAAATATTAACACTGATCTGATGTTTGCCCTGCCGGAACAGAGCAGCCGGCAATGGAAGGATACTCTTGATGAAATCTTCCGGATGAGGCCTGAGCATATTTCTTTCTACAGCCTGATTATTGAGGAAGGCACTCAGTTTTATGATGAAATGAAGTCTGGAAAGCTTACTCCGGCATCGGACGAAACCGACAGGTTCATGTATCATTATGCTCTGAGCAGATTGAGGGAAGAAGGATACAGGCAATATGAGATATCGAATTCCGCAATACCGGGAAAAGAATCGGTGCATAATATGAAATACTGGGAAATGAAGGACTATATAGGTTTCGGTCTGGGTGCACATTCCTTTGTCGGGGGAGTAAGATTCCGCAATACAGATGATATGAATGAGTATGTGAATCTGTATTCGAAAAAGGAAATGAACGGATGCTGTTTGCCGGATGACAGAATTACCGGAATACCTGATACCTATATTGTAAATAATATTAATACGGCAAAAGACAACGCAGAGGAGTATATTTTTACAGGTCTGAGACTGGTGGAGGGGATTTCCACTGACAGATTTGAAAAATACACAGGAATTAATTTTATGGAAAAATTTGGAGAACAGGCGGAAAAGCTGAGCCGTGAGGAAATGATTGAAATAACCGGCGAAAGAGTGCGCTTAACAGAGAAAGGACTGGATTTTGCAAACTATGTAATCCGGGAGCTTATGGCATGCGGAGATTAATCGTGCCGATTTCAGTCTGGTTTAGTGTATAAAAAGGCTGCGGGCGGGTCAAAGGCATGAGACATCGAAGCTCTGAGCGGTCCGGAGCCGGCTTTTTGATGCGCTGAGGTTTTTAGAAATCGGTCGCACCGAATCGGTACTCGAAAAGGGAAGGAAAAGATATGAAAATAATAATAGATGAAATAACGGATAATCTTGCGGGAAAGAAATTCGTTGAATCTCTTGGATTTGCGCCTAAAGAGAATGAGGCTCTGTTTACCAGAATGAGAGTTAAGAGATATTTTGAGACTGAGGCTGAAGTTGTCGAAGATAATGAGGAGGAAATCATTCTCGAGTTAAATAATGAAAAGCCGTTGAATACGGCAAAAGACGGTCTTCTTGAATCATATTTCGTTAATGAATGGATAAAGGCGTATTCAGATGCAATCTCGGAAGTGCTGTCGGTAAGAATGGCAAAAGGCGAAATCACCTTATAATGTTCACAAATTATACACGAAAATTATAAAAAAAAGCATTGACATAACACTTACGGAGTAGTAAATTATACTTAAAGATTAGCACTCAACATAAGAGAGTGCTAACAAAACTGAGGGTGATGAAATGGAATTAACAGAGAGAAAATTAAAAATACTTCAGGCAATCATTGATGACTTCGTATTTTCGGCAGAGCCCATAGGTTCCCGTACACTGTCAAAAAAATATGATTTGGGGATAAGCCCGGCAACAATCAGAAATGAAATGGCAGATCTCGAAGAGCTTGGGTATTTGACACATCCGCATACATCAGCCGGAAGAGTTCCCTCAGACAAGGCATATAGAATGTATGTGGACAATATGATGGAAAGACGTCCGGTTCCGGAGGCACAGCAGGCGGCAATCAGAAACAGACTGAATGACAACATCTATGAGCTGAACAAGACAATAGAAAGAGCTGCCGAGCTTCTTTCGGAGATAACAAACCTTACGGCATTTGCGCTTACACCGAAGGAAGATACCAACAGATTAAAATATATTAATCTTCTTCCCGTAGATGACAGAACCGTGGTGCTGATGATAGTTACCGAGAGCGGAAAGGTATCAAACACAGTTCTCAGACTGAAAACAGGATATGATACCAGAAAGCTGGAAATACTTTCCAAAATGCTTACCTACAATTATCGCGGAAAAGAATTAAGCAGTATTCTTGAAGTTGATATAATAAAATCCGTTGAGGGAGATCTGGAGGCCATGAGCCATCTGATGGAAAACATCATGCCGGAATTTCTCAAAACACTGGAGGGAATGCTTGACACAGAGCTTTATATGGAAGGACTTACAAACATTTTCAGTATTCCTGAATACAATGACCTGGATAAGGCAAAAATGTTCATGCGGATGTTGAATAAAAAAGAAAGAATTACAAAAGTCCTGGACGAGAGGGGTGAAGGAATTCTGATTACCATCGGAGAGGAAAATTCCGATGAAGAAATGAAAGACTGCAGTCTGGTAACGGCAACCTACAGGATCAACGGAAAGTTAGTGGGAAAACTCGGAGTTATCGGTCCGACAAGAATGAAGTATGATTCGGTTACATCAATCATTGAATTTATGAGCGATAATTTGAGTACAGCATTTAAACTGACAGAGAATTCAGAATGATATAAACAGAAAAGGCGGTATAAATAATGGAAGACAACAGAGAAGAAATTCTGGAAGAAAAAGAAGAAACTGAACCGGCGGAAACAGCGGAAAACGAAAATACAGAAGTTTCGGAGGATTCCGAAGGCACTGCCGAAGCGGGAGGCAGCAATGAGCTTCAGGAAGCCAATGACAAGTACATGAGGCTTGCAGCGGAATATCAGAATTTCAGAAGACGTACAGAAACAGAAAAGCAGAACATTTCAACATATGCAAATGAAAGAATCGCAAAAGAGCTTCTGGATGTTGTTGATAATTTTGAAAGAGCGCTTGCATCGGCAGATGCTGAAGAAACAAAGTTTAAATCCGGGGTGGATTTAATATACAGGCAGCTGCTTACAGTATTGAAGAATTTCGGCGTGGAACCCATTGAAACAGAAGGCAAAGAATTTGATCCGAATTTCCACAATGCGGTAATGTCAGAAGAAGTCGACGGTGTAGAGGCAGGAATGATTCTGATGGAAATGCAGAAAGGATATATGCTCAGAGACAGAGTGATCAGAGCATCAATGGTAAAAGTTTCGGTCTGATAATAATAATCAGGCGGATAATCCAAAACACAATAATTCAATATTAATATATCAGATGATTGATAATAAAGAGGAGATGGAAATTATGAGTAAAGTAATAGGTATCGATTTAGGAACAACAAATTCATGTGTATCAGTATTAGAAGGCGGAGAGCCTGTTGTAATAGCAAACGCAGAAGGTAACAGAACTACACCGTCAATCGTAGGTTTTGCAAAGAATGGCGAAAGACTTGTAGGCGAAACAGCTAAAAGACAGGCCATCACAAATCCTGACAGAACAGTGATCTCAATCAAGAGACATATGGGTACAGATTTTAAAGTGGGAATTGACGAAAAACAGTATACACCGCAGGACATTTCGGCAATGGTTCTTATGAAGCTCAAGGCCGACGCTGAAAGCTACCTCGGAGAAAAAGTTACACAGGCTGTAATCACAGTACCTGCTTACTTCACAGACAGCCAGAAACAGGCAACAAAGGATGCCGGCAAAATAGCAGGTCTTGAAGTTTTGAGAATTGTAAACGAACCGACAGCAGCGGCTCTTGCTTACGGTCTGGACAAAGCAGATACAGATCACAAAATTCTGGTTTATGACCTGGGCGGCGGAACATTCGACGTATCAGTTCTTGAATTAGGTGACGGTATGTTCACAGTACTGGCAACAAACGGAAATAACCACCTGGGCGGTGACGATTTCGATAAATGTCTCATCGATTTCATGGCAGATTCATTTGCAAAAGAACACGGAATCGACCTCAGAAAAGATAAGATGTCAATGCAGAGACTGAAGGATGCGGCTGAAAAGGCTAAAAAAGAACTGTCATCATCACAGACAACAAATGTAAATCTTCCGTTCATCACAGCAGGCCCGGAAGGACCTCTCCATCTGGATATGGATATTACAAGAGCAAAATTCGATCAGCTCACATCAGATTTAGTACAGCAGACCATCGAACCGATGAGAAAAGCCATGGCTGATGCCGGCGTATCGAACAATGACCTCGAAAAGGTAATCCTGGTAGGAGGTTCAACAAGAATCCCCGCGGTACAGGAAGCAGTTAAGAGAATTACAGGTAAGGAACCATATAAAGGAATCAATCCTGACGAATGCGTGGCCATCGGTGCCGCAATTCAGGCCGGAGTACTTACCGGCGAAGTAAACGATGTGCTTCTTCTCGATGTAACACCGCTTTCACTGGGTATCGAGACATTAGGCGGAGTATTCACAAAGCTTATTGAAAGAAACACAACAATTCCTACAAAGAAGAGCCAGGTATTCTCAACGGCAGCAGACAATCAGCCGGCAGTAGACATTCATGTTCTCCAGGGCGAAAGAAACATGGCAGCAGATAACATTACACTGGGCAGATTCCAGCTGACAGGAATTCCTGCGGCCCCTCGCGGAATTCCGCAGATTGAAGTAACCTTCGATATCGATGCCAACGGCATTGTAAACGTAAGTGCCAAGGACCTTGGAACAGGCAAGGATCAGAGAATTACAATTTCATCTTCAACAAAGCTTTCAGATGAAGAAATTCAGGCAAAGGTTAAGGAAGCTGAACAGTTTGCCGCTGAGGATAAGAAGAGAAAAGAAGAAGTTGAAACAAGAAATCAGGCAGATACATTAGTATATGAAACAGAAAAATCTCTTAAAGAGCTTGAAGGCAAGCTTTCTGAAGAAGAATCTTCAAAAGTAAACACCGCTCTTGAAGATTTAAAGAAAGCTCTTGAAGGAACTGATACAGAGGATATTAAGGCTAAGACAGAAGCTCTGACAAATGAATTCCATGTTCTTTCTTCAAAACTCTATCAGCAGGCTCAGGCTCAGGGTCAGGATCCGGCTCAGGGCGCTCCGGGAGCCGAAGGCTTTGAACAGCAGGATGCTCCGAAGGATGACAATGTTGTAGATGCGGACTTCGAAGTTGTTGACGAGGACAAATAATAAGCATAGAATAATATGAAGTTATATCCTAAGGGCGGGAAAATTTTCCCGCCGCCGGATTATAATACTTGAGATTTTACCTGTAAGGTATTACAATAGTATTCAACGGATATAATTGATCGCATGGGGAAAGACCCCCATGCGTTTTTTCGGTTTATAAATATATGATTTGGCAGGTGAAAATAATTGGAAAAACGGGATTATTACGAAGTCCTGGGATTGAAAAAGGGAGCGACTGCGGAGGAAATTAAAAAAGCCTTCAGAAAAAAGGCAATGCAGTATCATCCCGACAGAAATCCCGGAGACAAAGAAGCGGAGGAAAATTTCAAAGAAGTAAATGAGGCTTACGAAATACTTTCAGATCCTCAGAAAAAAGACAGATATGACAGATTTGGTCATGCCGGTGTCGACCTGAATCAGGGCTTTGGCGGCGGCTTCGGCGGATTTGAAGACATTTTCGGAGATATTTTCGGATCATTTACGGGAGGTTTCGGCGGCGGCAGGCGTCGAAACGGACCGAGAAAGGGTGCGGATATTCAGACCAGGGTTAGTATTACTTTCGAGGAGGCTGCTTTCGGTACAAAGCGTGATATTCGTATCACCAGAAGTGAAGATTGTCCCGAGTGCGGAGGAACAGGTGCCGAAAAAGGCACTGAGAGAACCACTTGCCCGCACTGTAACGGAACCGGTCAGATTAATAAAGTCAGCAATACACCTTTCGGACAGTTTACGAATGTTACAACCTGCCCGAACTGCGGCGGCAGGGGAACTATTGTAACTAATCCATGTAAAAAATGCGGCGGAAAAGGCAAGGTGCGTAAGGATGTTGTAATAAATGTTGATATTCCTGCAGGTGTTGATAACGATTCGGTAATTTCGCTCAGAGGACAGGGGGAACCGGGTCAGAACGGCGGACCGTCCGGTGATGTTTATGTTATTGTTCAGGTTAAGCCGCACAAAGTTTTCAAACGTAACGGAGCAGATCTGGTTCTGGACATTCCTATAACATATCCTCAGGCAGTGCTGGGTGCGGAGCTTGTAATTCCTACACTGACTGATAAAATATCATATAAAGTTCCGGCAGGAACACAGCACGGCACTACTTTCAGACTGAAGGGTAAGGGAATAAAAGTTGTGAACTCAGGCAGATACGGTGATCTGTATGTAAGAGTTCTCATTGAGATCCCCAAGAGAATCAATGCGGAGCAGAAAAAACTGCTTCAGCAGCTGGAAGCAACATATACCTCCGGAGAACATGAACAGAAAAAGAAGTTCATGGATTGGTTTAAAAAGGATATCAGGGAGGATTCCGGAGAAAAAGATAAGAAAGATAGCAGGGACAAGTAATTATGGAGTATATTGAAGTAAAAGTATATACAACAACAAAGGGAATTGATCCGGTGTGCGGAGTATTTCTTGCTGCCGGTGTTGAAGGACTCGTAGTAGAGGATAAGAATGATTTTTACGAGCTCATGGAAAAAAAGAATGCCTACGACTGGGATTATGTTGATGAGGAGCTTGCCGAAAATCTGAAAAACACAGAAACAAATATCACCGCTTATCTTGAAAAGAATTCTCAGGGATTTGCACAGCTTGCTCAGATCAAGGAAGAAATACAGCGTCTGGCAACACTGGATGCCTGCGGACTTTTTGAGGATGTTGTTGCATTGTACGGAAGACTTCAGCTTGAAGTGAAAAATGTGTGCGATGAAGAATGGAAGGATAACTGGAAACAGTATTTCAAGCCGGAAAAAATTACGGAACGAATTGTAATCAAGCCTTCATGGGAATCATACGAAAAAAAAGCTGATGACGAAATAATAATCGAGCTTGATCCGGGTGCGGCCTTCGGCACAGGAAAGCATCCCACAACTACAATGTGTATAGAGGCACTTGAAAAATATATCGAAAAAGAAAAAAGTACCGTTTTGGATGTGGGCTGCGGCTCCGGTATCCTGTCAATAGCGGCGGCATTATTGGGTGCGAAAGATGTTTTCGGCGTTGATATAGATCCCATTGCCGTTACGGTTTCCGCTGAAAATGTTGAAATGAATCATCTCTCGGATGTTATAAGTGTGGCAGAGGGAGATCTTACAAAGGGGATTGATTATAAAGCTGATATTGTAGTGGCTAATCTTATGGCGGACCTTGTAAAAATGCTGTCAAAGGATGTCAGACGTCATCTTAAACCGGGTGGATACTATATTTCATCGGGAATACTTGAGGAGAAAAAGGATTCGGTTATTGAGGCTATTGAAGAATGCGGGTTTGAGGTGGTGGAGGTACTGCTATCCAACGAATGGACCGCTGTTGTGGCGCGTTAAAACTGTCACTGACTGTGTGAAACCATGCTCTTTCCGGAACCGAAAGCGAGAATGTGATTTTGCGGATAAGCATTCGGAGTGATTGGCTGAATACATCAAACTTTCTCCAAAATTGGCGATTGAGATTGCTTTGAATTCCCAATCACGGAGGGCGTTCCGCAAAAACACAGCTGAGCGCTTCACAGCTTCCGCCTTGGGTGCTCACGTACGTCAGTGTACGCTCCGCTCCCTCGCCGGCAGCGTTCCTTGTCAGAAACAGTTTTTCCGGCGCCACAACCTGACTGAGTGCGTTAAAACTGTCTCTGACTGTGTCTATACCACGCTATTTCCGGAATATAGGCGAAGGTGTGATTTTGCGGAGATATTTTGAAAAGTGAATTTGAGAGTTAAATAATCTATAATAATGGAGATATTTATGAGCAGATTTTTTGTAAATGAAGAGAATATTCAACCGGACCTGATAAAGATTACAGATAAGGACGATCTGAAACACCTTTCAAAGGTGCTGCGGCACAGGATAGGAGACGTTGTGGAAATTTCCGATAATAATGAATGGGAGTATAAAATAGAGCTTACCGAAATAAATGCAGATTATGCGGCGGGAAAAATTCTCGGCAAAACAGCATTTGAAAGAGAACCGGAGCTTAAAGTGACTTTGTATCAGGGTATACCCAAACAGGCAAAAATGGAGCTTATAATTCAAAAGACAGTTGAACTGGGAGTAACAACGGTAATACCTGTTTTTACGGAAAACACGGTGGTTCTGGATAAGGGGAATTTTGACAGGAAGATTGAGCGATGGCAGAAGATTGCTGATGAAGCCGTTAAACAATGCCGGAGAGGCCGGATCCCGGAGATAGAAAACTCTATGAAGTTTTCACAGGCAACGAAGCATATGAAGGAAAACGACCTGAATATTTTCTGTTATGAAGATGAAAAGAAAACTACTCTTAAACAGGTGCTCAGACAGATTCCTCGTGGTAAGATAAAGAAACTGGGGCTTATTATCGGCCCGGAAGGAGGCTTTTCCGAAGGGGAATGCGTAATGGCGGCGGAAGCCGGTGCAGTTTCAGCTTCACTGGGCAAAACAGTGTTAAGAGTCGAAACTGCTTCAGTTGCATCTCTGGCAATGGTAATGTATGAGCTGGAACTGGATTGAGGTATATCAGACCGGATTGACCGCTCGGAAAAGCGTGTTAGCTGTCAGAAGAGGTACGGTAATCAGAAAGGAGAAGCCGCATATGAAAGTATCGTTTATTACACTGGGATGTAAAGTTAATCAGTATGAAACCCAGGCAATAAAAGAAAAAATATCGGAAATGGGATACGATGCTGCAAAAGACGGTGAAACCCCGGATATCTGCATAATAAATACCTGCAGTGTTACCAATATAGCCGACAGAAAATCCAGACAGGCAATACGGCATATAAAAAAGCTTAATCCGGACTGCATAATTGCCGTTACAGGCTGTTATGCGCAGACGGGGGCAAAACAGCTGAAGGATATGGATGAAGTTGACATAATCGCCGGAACAAACGAGAAAAGCAGACTTCCTGAGATGATTTCGGAATTTATTGACAGCGGAAAAAGTTCAATCAGAGTCAGAGATTATGATGAACTGTCAGGCTTCGATGAAATGGGAACCGTAGAAGCAATGGACGGAAGAACCCGTGCATATATAAAAATCCAGGAGGGCTGCAACAGATTCTGTTCATACTGCATAATTCCCTACGCCAGAGGTAATGTCAGAAGCAGAAATGAAGCCGTCATCCTTGAAGAAGCCGGGAATCTGATAAACAAAGGATACAGAGAAATCGTACTGACGGGAATCAACACCGCTTTATACGGAAGCGAGTCGGACGGTGAACCGAAGCTCCATATGCTTATCGAAAAACTCAGTGTGATACCGGGAAACTTCAGAATAAGACTGAGTTCACTGGAACCCACAGTAATAAATGCGGAGTATGTCAAAAAGCTTTTTGTTTTTGATAAGCTGTGTCATCACGTTCACCTTTCGGTTCAAAGCGGAAGTGACAGTATTCTCAAAAGTATGAACCGTAGATATAATAGGGAAGAGTATATGGAAATAGTTGAAACTCTGAAGGCCTTTGATCCGTGCTATGGTATATCAACAGATATTATCGTCGGATTTCCCGGAGAAAGTGAAGAAGACTTTGAAGATTCGGTAAGAATAACGGATGAAGTTGATTTCTGTAAAGTCCATGTTTTCAGATATTCTCCGAGAAAAAATACCCCGGCAGCCGGAATGCGGGAGCAGGTGGCTTCTGTGGAAAAGAACCGTCGCAGTGCTTATCTGATTAGGGCTTCGGAATCATCCTCAGCGAGATTCATAGAAAAAAACCTCGGTTCGGTCAGACCTGTTCTGCTGGAGGAATACAGCCCGGAACAGAGTCTGATTTCAGGATATACAGATAATTATATAAAAGTATATGTCGAATCAAATGTGGGGAAAAAACTGCCGATTAATACTATTACAGATGTTTTTCTTAAGGAAGTATATCTGGATGGCATAAAAGGCGAGATAATTCATAAATACAGCCGATAAAAACCTGCACAGAGCATATTTTAAGCTTCGTACATTTCGTCAGATAAATCTGTTGCAGATAATGAGCCGGGCAGCTATTGTGCTCATGACAGTAATCAGCGATATCTCCGAACGGTAACACTTTTTATTTCAATAACTGCTAATATTACGCTATGTTTCTTGACGAATCAGATAAACTTCTGCTATAATAAGTAAATATACCTCACAAATTATCTTTTTTGACAGGTATGATTTTGCCGGATTTCCGGATATGAGAGGTGGGTTGAAGATGGCTGATTGTTTGTTTTGTAAAATAATCGAAGGCGAGATTCCTTCAAGCAAGGTTTATGAAGATAAAGATGTTTATGCTTTCAGAGACATCGAACCGCAGGCTCCTGTACATGTACTTATTGTTCCGAAGAAGCATATCGAATCCCTGGACGATTGTAGCGAGGAAGACATTGAACTTCTGGGCAGAGTAATGACAAAGGTACAGGAAATAGCAAAGCTTGCCGGAATTACCAACGGTTACAGACTCGTTTCAAATTGCGGTGAAGATGGTTTCCAGACAGTAAATCATCTGCATTTCCATTTACTCGGAGGCAGACCGCTGCTTTGGCCACCGGGCTGATTTTAATAAATATCTTATAAAAAACAATTGATATTGTGTTCATTTTGTAGTATAATACTACATGCCGACTTGTAAACAATCACTGCGTGAATGCTTCTACAGTTCATGCAACGGAGGGAGGGATAAGGAAAAGATGGCACAGGTAATCGTTAGAGATAATGAATCGCTGGAAAGCGCTCTTAAGAGATTTAAGAGATCATGCGCAAGAGACGGAGTAATGTCTGAACTCAGAAAAAGAGAACATTATGAAAAACCAAGCGTAAAGAGAAAGAAAAAGTCAGAAGTAGCCAGAAAAAAGGCTAAGAAATACTAAAAAGAGGTGAAGCTATTGTCTTTGAAAGAAAGACTTAGCGCCGATTTTAAAGAAGCGTTAAAAACTAAAGACGGAATTAAAAAAAATGTTGTTAACATGGCTCGTGCAGCTATTAAACAATACGAAGTAGACCACAGGGAAGAGCTTGATGATGAAGGTGTTATTGAGGTTCTTACTAAGCAGGTTAAAATGAGAAAAGATGCTTTAGCTGATTTTGAAAAGGCAGGAAGAACGGATCTCCTGGATGTTTATAAGGCGGAAATAGAAGTTCTGCAGGCCTATTTACCGGCTCAGCTCACTGAAGATGAAGTCAGAGCTATTGTTGAAAAAGCAATAGAAGATAACGGAATCGAAAAAGAGAAGAAGAATATGGGCAGGGTAATGAAAGCGGTTATGCCGCTTGTAAAAGGGAAGGCAGACGGCAGCATTGTAAAAAATGTTGTTGACAGTATTATGAAATAATTAATGAGGGCTATGGCCCTCATTTTTTATTTATATCGGCCCTCCGGGCTTGCGGATGAGTTTTAGAAAAACCTTCCCCTGAGATATAAAGGAAAAACTATGAATAACGTGAAGATTAATTATGATAAATTAATGCAGAAAAGAATTGACGAAATAAAAAGAAAAGGCAGCGAAAAACCGGGGCTGCTGCTTCACAGCTGCTGCGGACCCTGCAGTACCTCGGTTATAGAAAGATTAGTCGAAGATTTCGACGTTACGATTTTTTTCTATAATCCAAACATAGATGATGAAAACGAATATGAACTGAGAAAAGCCAATCAGATAAAATACATAAAAGAAAGATACGGAGCGGAAGAGTGTGAAGGACAGGGAATTCCGCATGAAGAGAAAACTCAGTCCGAACAGACAGTCATGCAGGAACAGAATGCTTCTGTGGCTCGGAAATACAGGAATTCGGGAGAGAAAAGAGTGTTTTTTCTCGAAGGCAGGTATAATGTGGAAGCATTTTATGAGTTTGCGGAAAACCTTGCGGATGAGAAGGAAGGCGGGCAGAGGTGTATCTGCTGCTTTGAATTCAGATTAAGAGAAGCTGCGAAAACAGCGCTGCTGCGGAGCTTTGATTTTTTCTCCACAACACTCACAGTAAGTCCAATGAAAAATTCCGATGTGATCAATAAACTGGGAGTAAGAATCGGTGAAGAAACAGGAGTTGAGTATCTGGTTTCCGACTTTAAAAAAAGAGGCGGTTATCAGCGCTCAATAGAACTGTCCAAAGAGTACGACTTATACCGCCAGCATTTCTGCGGATGCAGCTTTGGAAAAAACCGGGAGATGAATTGCGGCAAAGTTTCGGGTGAATATGATGACTGCGGAAAATGAGTATTCAACGAAAGATATGTATGCCTGCATTGCACTTGCAAAAGAGCCGGATCCTCATCTGACAAATGCCAGTCTTCATTTTCATGAGAGCATGGGCTTCAGGAAAGCGGGAGTGTTCCATAACAGCGGATATAAATTTGATACCTGGTACGATATGATATGGATGGAGAAAATTATCGGCATTCACGGGAAAAATCAGAACGGCGTAAAATTCGGAGAATACGGGATTTAATTATTAAAAAAATAAGAATAATTTTTTTCGGCACGGAAAAAGTATAATATAATCAAAACAGTAAACCCTGTAAAATATACAGATATGGTATAAGAGAAGTAAAGACACCACAAGATTTACATTTATTTACATTATTACCGTAATGTTACAATTGTTGCCATATAAAACTTGACTGTTTGTAACAAAAATGATATATTATTAAAGTAATATTTATATAATATTTATCTTTGTTTTAGGTTGGGCTAGTTTGAGGAGGCAATATGAAGAAAACTTTATTTTCGGTTTTTTTATTTTCGACATTAATTATTTTCAGCTTTACATTATTCTCAGTTGTATCTATGGCAGCAGAAGAGATTGCTATTGCGGACGACAGCGGACAGTCGGCAGTATTTTCCGTTAAACCGGTAAAGAGCAATCCGGGAACAAGTTTCATAAGAATAGGTGAAGTTAATACACCGGATCTGCTTGTTGTGGGTTACAGCGGGTTATCATGCCAGATTGAATATAACGGAAAAATCGGATGGATTAATTGCGGAACAGAGAAACAGTATGAAAAACAGGTTTCCAGGGGGACTTATCTTGCAAGAAAATCCAGAGCCGAAAAGACCGGTACAATGGCCGTTGAAGCTGCCCGGAATTATCTCGGAAAACCATATGTGTACGGAGCTGCAGGCCCTGATGCTTTTGACTGTTCCGGATTGCTGTACTTCATTTTCGGGGGACTCGGAATAGATGTTCCCAGATCGTCATATGAATATACGGATATGGGTACAGAGGTTTCTCTGGAAGATGCGGTTGCCGGTGATGTTATCTGTTTCAGCCAAAACGGAAGCAGAGTATCGCATGTGGCAATTTATATGGGAAACGGTGAGTTTATACATTCGGCATGCTCTGTCGGAGTTACGATAACACCGGTAACAGACCCGTACTGGGAGCCTAGAATTCAGAGCGTAAGAAGAATTCTTGAGTAGTATATAATTAATATGATTAAAAAAGACGCACAGAAGAGTGTGTCTTTTTTAATATGTACTATAATTATTTAGAATCTAATAATTTGTGAAGAAAATCTCGGACTCATCGGGTTACATCGCAAAAGAAGTCCGTTAAGCTGCGGTAAAGACAGATAGTACAATGTAATGATGAATCCGATATTGATTCTGCCGATGAGATTCGTACAACAAGTACTTCTTTACAGACCAGTTGACTGAAACAGCCGGCGTGTTAATGAGTATTACGATTGTGAAAAACAGACAGTATAATGATATTAATTGGAGAAAGAAAAAGCGTTGTGCTTTTATATAAATAACGCTTGCTTTGTCGCACCGTTGATGATATTATGATAATAACATTAATGCAAAACTTATTAATATGCAATGGGAGGTAAAAATGAAAAAATTATTCGCACTTTTTTTGACATTTCTTATAGTTATTTTTGCTTTTGCCGGGTGCGGAAGCAGGGATTCAAACGATAACAATACAGCCGGTGAATCAACGGAGCTTGTTGTTTTTGCGGCGGCATCCATGACGGAAAGTCTCGAACAGATAGCAAAGCAGTATAAGGAAATTGCTCCGGATGTAGAACTCGTTTTCAACTTTGACTCGTCCGGCACACTTAAGACACAGATTGAAGAAGGTGCTGATTGCGATATTTTCATTTCTGCGGCTCAGAAGCAGATGAATCAGTTGGATGCGGCAAAGGATAAGGAAGGCGGAAACGAAGATGGTCTGGATTTCGTGAAGTCAGATACAAGGACAGATATTCTTGAAAACAAGGTTGTTTTAGTTCTGTCGGGAAGCAATACTGAGATAGCTTCATTTGATGACCTGGCTGCAGCCCTCAAAAATGGAAAGGCTACACTGGTTATGGGAAATGAAGACGTGCCGGTAGGGCAGTACACACAGAAAATTCTGAAATATTACGGACTGGATGAAGCTGATCTTGCGGCTAGAGGACTGCTGACATATGGTTCTAATGTAAAGGAAGTAACAACTCAGGTTTCAGAGGCTGCGGCTGACGCAGGTATTATCTATGCAACAGATGCGTTTTCCGCAAAGCTTGTTCCTGTTGATGTAGCTGAAGAGAAAATGTGCGGAAAGGTTATTTATCCGGCAGCTGTTATGAAGAACAGTAAAAATCCAGATGCGGCAAAAGCGTTCTTAGAATATTTGAAGAGTGAAGAGGCCGGAAAAGTATTTGAATCAGTAGGCTTCACAACCTTGTAGAGTGTATAATAATATAGTATAATAAGAAAAAGGGCGGTCGGGATTCCGCTCTTTTCTGATTTAATGACGGGTTGTTAACCGGATGTGCCGTCTGCCGATGATTCATAATGACTGAATTACCGCAGGTATGCGGTTTCCGGTGATTAAAAAATATAATCAAAAGAAGTAATTATATAGGGATTAATACGAGTATTACTTCGGATCAGGAGAGAATTATGGATTTATTTCCACTTTGGAATTCAATACGAATAAGTGCAATAAGCACGGCCGCAGTTTTTTTTCTCGGCATTTTCTGTGCATACTACATTTCCAAAGCACCGAAGTATTTTAAAGGAATTATAGATGTGGTTCTGACACTTCCTCTGGTTTTACCGCCGACTGTGGTGGGCTACCTCCTGCTGAGGGTTCTGGGACCGAAGAGACCGGTGGGAGCCATGTTTCTGTCACTTTTCGACATTAAGCTTACCATGACCTGGTGGTCTGCTGTTTTCGCAACCATGGTAGTAACTTTTCCTCTTATGTACCGGACGGCAAGAGGCGCATTTGAGTTATTTGATAATAATCTGGCATACTCAGCCCGGACTCTCGGACTTTCCGATACATATATTTTCTGGAAAATCAGACTTCCATACTGTAAACAGGGTATTATTGCCGGGACGGTGCTTACCTTTGCGAGGGCTTTGGGGGAATATGGCGCAACCAGTATGATAGCCGGTTATACTCCGGGGAGAACCGCAACAATTTCTACGACGGTATATAATTTATGGAGAACCAACAATGATAATCTCGCATTTAAGTGGGTTGTAATAAACATAGCCATCTCCTGTGTGGTTCTTATGGCAGTAAACATGGTAGAAAAAAAAGAAAGACAGGCAGTCTCTCTGAAGGAAGGTGCATAGCTTGTCAATTTATGTTAATATAGAGAAAAAGCTCGGGGATTTCATGCTGAGAGTGAATTTCAACACAGAGAACGATGTGCTGGCTTTGATGGGAAAGTCAGGCTGCGGAAAAAGCATGACACTGAAATGTATAGCCGGAATTGAAAAACCGGACAGAGGAACGATTATTATTGACGGAGTGACATTGTTCAGTTCCGATAAGAAAATCAATCTTTCTCCGCAAAAAAGAAAGGTCGGTCTTCTTTTTCAGAACTATGCGCTGTTTCCCAATATGACTGCTTTTGAAAATATTAAAGCCGGTGCAAACGGTATCAAGAATAAAGAACAAAAAGAAGCTGCGGTCAGAGCAATGATGGAAAAATTCGAAGTTCTGCATCTGTCAAACCACTATCCGCATCAGCTTTCCGGCGGTCAGCAGCAGAGAATCGCTCTGGCAAGAATTCTGGTTTCCGAACCGGAATGTCTTCTGCTGGATGAACCGTTTTCAGCTCTCGATACCCATCTTAGGTTCATTACGGAAAGGGAAACCGCGAAGGTTATTAAGGATTTCGGAAAGACCGTAATTCTTGTTTCACATAACATAGAGGAAGTTTTTCGGATAACCGATAAGATTGCTGTGATGAATGCCGGGAAGATTGAGACTTTCGGTGAAAAGAATACCGTTCTGTCAAATCCGGAAACAATCAATACAGCACTGCTTACCGGTTGGTCTGAAATATCTCCGGCAGAGATAATAAATGAAAAATGTATTTATGCGAAAGACTGGGGAATAATTCTCAGAATTAAACAGGAAAGATGTTCGGATATATGCAAGTCTAAGGATAATAAGGATATCGGTAATGAAAATTGTGATGTGAGGTACTTTGTTTCTGTCAGGACTGAAACAATTAGACCTGCAGAAGAGGAATCAGACAATAGTTTTCAGATGAAGGTGGAGTCATATGCAGTTAATCCATATGATACCACACTTATTCTTAAAGCTACGGAGGGAAGCTGTCCGATAACCTGGCGTGTTTCAAACGAATGGTGGCTGAAAAATAAAACAGATTTCATAAGAGTTCATATCCCGGAAGAGGGAGTGGCTCTTCTGGTTGATAAGAGGTAAAAAGAAGTAAAAAGAAGTATAGAATTAGAGGTATTATTGATGAAAAAAATTCCGGTTGAAAAGGCTGTAGGCATGGCCCTGTGTCATGATATTACAGAAATGAGGAAAGGATTCAAGGGTGCGGCTTTTAAAAGAGGTCACATAATACAGAATGAAGATGTAGACAGGCTTCTGAATCTCGGAAAAAAAACAGTATTCGTTTTTGAAGAAAAATCCGGGGAAATCCATGAAGATGATGCGGCATTGAGAATGGCAGCTATGTGTTCTATGGAATACTGTCATTATTCAGGCCCCTCCGAAGGCAAAATGCTGGCATTTTCCGATATTGAAGGCATTTTCAGGGTCAACAAACCGCTTTTAGATAAGATTAATTCTATAGGAGATATAACTGTTTGTTCTCTGCCCGACAATTATCCCGTAAAAAAGGGGGTAAGGGTGGCTTCCATGAGAATTATTCCTTTGGTAACAGAAGAAGAACAGATAGTGACGGCGGAAAAAATGTGTGAAAATGAACGAGTTTTCAGACTGCTGCCATACAAATATAAAAGAATCGCAGTAATAATTACGGGTTCCGAAATATATTCCGGCAGAATAAAAGACAGGTTTGAACCGGTTGTTCGTGCAAAAATGGAAAAGTTTCCCTGCGAGATAACCGGACTGGCAATTTGCGATGACAGTATTGACATGATAAAATCAAAAGCAAAGGAATTTCTTGAAGCCGGTGCGGATTTTCTTATATTCACCGGTGGAATGTCAGTGGATCCGGATGATATTACCCCGACAGCAATAAAGGAACTCGGAGCGGATATAGTGTCCTATGGTGTACCGGCACAGCCGGGAAATATGACTCTGGTGGCTTATCTGGGAGATATTCCCATGCTGGGAGTTCCCGGTGCAGCGGTAAACCTTCCGATAACTCTGTTTGATGTTTTTCTTCCGAGGATTTTTGCGGGAGAAAAGCTGACAAAACAGGATATTATTAATATGGGGGACGGTGGGCTTTGTCAGATGTGTGAAGTCTGCCATTTCCCGAACTGCACATTCGGAAGATTCTGACAGGAGAGTTTCAGGTGAATTTATGAAAGACAGTACAGGAAGAAAAATTACATATCTCAGACTTTCGGTTACAGATCTTTGCAATCTGAGGTGCCGCTACTGTATGCCGGAAGCGGGAGTATGTGCAAAGGCTCACGATGAAATGCTTACGGAAGAGGAAATGCTGTCAGCGGTACGGGCAGCAGTCAGTCTCGGAGTAAACAAGGTAAGAATAACCGGCGGGGAGCCACTGATAAAAAAGAATATTGTTTCGATTTGTGAAAAAACGGCCTCTGTTCCCGGAGTTAAGGATCTGGCTCTCACCACAAACGGCACTTTGCTGGCAGGTATGGCATCAGACCTCAGAAAAGCCGGTGTGATGAGAATTAACATAAGCCTTGATACAATCGTGCCCGAAAAATACTCATATATTACCAGGAGAGGAAAGCTTGAAGATGTTTTTTCAGGTATTGAGGCTGCACTGGAAGCCGGGTTCCGGAAGATAAAGATCAATACAGTGCTTATCGGAGGTTTCAATGATGACGAAATACCGGATCTGGCAGCGCTTACAATGAAATGGCCTGTTGACATCAGGTTTATTGAGCTTATGCCTGTTTATAACAGTCCTGATATAGGCCCGGAGGCATATATCAACGCATCAAAAATAATCGAAGCTCTTCCGGGGCTGAAAGAAGACTGCACTGACGGAGTTGCCAGACTGTACAGCCTGAAGGGGGCAAAAGGAAAAATCGGTATAATAAGTCCGGTTTCCAATGCTTTCTGTTCAGACTGCAACAGAGTACGGATAACTGCCGACGGAAAGATTAAGCCCTGCCTTCACAGAGCGGCCGAATATTCTATTAAAGGGCTGTCCGAAAGCAAAATGAAGGATCAGCTGGCAAGAGCAATATCGGAAAAACCCGAAAGACGGGGAGAGCTTTCATGTGCCAGCCCCAGCGGTGCAGGCAGATACATGAATCAGATTGGGGGATAGAAATGGCTGATTTTACGCATTTTAATTCAGACGGGCTTGCAAGAATGGTGAATGTAGGAGATAAAAATCCTACAAAAAGAACAGCTGTGGCAGGAGCACGGGTTATTGTCAATGCATCAACCTTTGAACTGATAAAAAGCGGAGGCATGAAAAAAGGCGATGTGATGGGTGTTGCACAGATTGCCGGGATTATGGGAGCCAAAAGAACTCCCGAGCTTATTCCTATGTGTCATCCGGTGATTACAGATTCAGCAGACCTAAGCCTGAAGCTGAATGAGGAGAAGCTTTCAGTGGAGATTACGGCAGAGATTTCCTGTACCGGGAAGACCGGGGTTGAAATGGAAGCTCTGACTGCTGTAACGACGGCGGCACTGACTGTTTATGATATGTGCAAGGCTGTTCAGAAAGACATTTGTATTACAGATATACGCCTTCTGGAAAAGACAGGAGGAATTCACGGAGATTTTGTTCGGGAGGAAGTAAAATGATTCACAGTGCCGGAATTATTACAGTCAGTGACAGAAGCTATGAAGGAAAACGGGAAGATCTGAGCGGACCTGGGCTCAAAGCATTTCTGGAAAAAAACGGATTTCCGGTAAAGTATATGGAAATAGTTCCGGATGAAACAGAAATGATAGAAGAAAAACTGATATATGCTTCAGACTCTATCGGTCTTTCACTGTTAATAACCACAGGGGGCACCGGTTTTTCACCGAGAGATGTGACTCCGGAGGCAACAAAGTCTGTGATTGAGCGTGAAGTTCCCGGAATTCCCGAGATTATGAGAGCAAAAAGCATGGAAATTACATCGAAGGCATGCCTTTCAAGAGCTGCTGCGGGAATCAGAGGTGAGACTCTGATAATAAATCTGCCGGGGAGTCCCGGGGCGGCGATAGAGAATCTGAGTGCTGTTATCGGAGTGATAGCTCACGGTCTTGATGTGCTCAGAGCAAAGGGACCGATGGACTGTGCAAACGGAGAAAAAGAAAAAAACGGAGGAAAGTGAATATGCTGAAACCGTCATTAGACAAATGGCTTGAAGAAGCCAAATCCGAAACATTGTTTCATAAGTGCGGCTCGTATGTTACACATACCGGTGTGGTTCGAAGCAGTCCGAAGGCACTTGTAAGAGGAACGGGAGCAGTCTCAGGAACTGTTAAAGGTATGAAGTTTACCTGCGACCATGCGGCTGCGGCAGCGGCGGCGGAAACTGCCCGAAATTTTCCCGGAATATATTTCGTAAAAATCTGGGTGAATGAAGGAGAACTGCAGGTGGGTGATGATATTCTGCAGATATTAATCGGAGGGGATATCAGGACAAGGGTAATGGACGCTTTGGATTATCTGCTGAATCAGATAAAGAATAACTGTGTGAAAGAGGAAGAGATATTCTGATATTTTCTGTTGCCGGTGCAGGCCGGTAATATATGCCCCGTTTCGGATGAAGCGGGGCGTTTTTTCAGTAAAGAATAATCGGATGCTCCGAACCGGTTTCAGGAATAAAAGCCGGTCGCAACGGTGCAGATATAATATTATATTTTTAATACTTTCTTCTTGCCATGGAGCAGAAAATACCCATTACGCAGATGACGGCAAATATTATATATGAGATTCTCATAGTTGCCACCAGCTTTGCGGGGTTTGCTTCAGCCAGAAGTGCATTTCCGACCTGATTGCTGATTACAATGGTGAGGATAACCATGCCCATGTTCTGACCGACATTTCTCATGGTTGAAAGCACGGACGATGCAACACCATAAGAAGATTTGGGAACGCAGCCCATAACCGCATTTGTGTTGGGAGAGCTGAATACTCCGAATCCGACACCGGCAAAAGCCAGTACGAGTATTATTACCCACAGAGGAGTATTTATCTGCAGAAAGGCCAGTATAAACAGTGCGGCGGCACAGAAACCCATACCCAGAGATGCCAGCTTGTAAGGAGAGACTCTGTCAGAGATTTTTCCCATTCCCGGTGTAAGAACAGCCATAATAGCAGGCTGCACAATCAGAATCAGACCGGCTGTCTGGGAAGAAAAACCTGCAATAACCTGAAGATAAATGGAAAGCAGATAGGTAATTGCATAGGTGGCCGCGTAATTAAGAAGTGCTGCCAGATTTGAAAATGTGTAGGCTTTGTTTTTCACAAAAAGTCTTACATCCACCATAGGCGAATCAGTTTTCAGCTCGTGCATTACAAAAAAGAAGCCCACAATCAGACCTGCCGGTACAAGTAATATCATCAGCCTGTCGGTTGAAAAGGCTGCCAGCCCGTAGATTATCATAAGCAGCATGAGAATATAAAGGATATTTCCGGAAACATCAATTTTGACAGCTTCCTCGGTTCTTCTGGCAGGAACCTTCGCTATGGCAAATGCCGCAGCCGCAGCTCCGATAATCAGGGCAACGGTAAAAATATGTCTCCAGCCCAGATAGTGGTTAATGATTCCGCCGATTACAGGACCCGAAGACAGTCCCGCATAAGTAGCGGCCAGGGCATAACCCAGAGCTTTTCCTCTTTCATACGGCGGGTATTCCGCAATGAGTATGGCATGATTTGTAGCGAAAATACATGCGGCACCTACAGCCTGAATAACTCTTGAGACTATCAGTACGGTGAAATCCGGCGATAATACGGAAATCAGACAGCCCATACTGAATATTATCAGTCCCAAAACAAGAATAAGCTTTCTGCCTGCCATATCTGCCAGTCTGCCCATAGGCACGGAAAATGCCGCAATAGGCAGAGTGTAGGCAAGTACCAGCCACCCGATAGAGGAGGCTCCCACCGCAAAATCAGCACTGATGTCAGGAATTGAAAGATTGGTGGCCGAACCCATGAATGTCGTCGCCAGCGATGTCAGAACCGCTACAAAAACCACTGAGCGTCTTATTTTCGCTGCTTGAGGGTTAATCTGCGCGAACCCGGGCTTACCTGCGGTAATCCCGGTACATGGGATATCGCCCGATTCGGACCCGGCTTTAACTTCGCTTTTTATGTCTTTATTTATTATTTCGGGAGTTTTCTCTGCCGAATTTTCTGTATTATTATTAATTCTGTCTTTCATATCTATATTGTCCTCCGTAAGGTTATTCAACAGATATATTATACAAATTAGAGAATAATTGTCAACGAAACTGAGATTACATTCGGATGTATGTTCCGGATTCGAAACAAATGATAAGTGAAGGAGTATTGGCGGACTTTGGGATTTCAATGTACTCTGTATCAGGGTTGACCTGCATGAATACGTATGGTATAGTTATTAAGTTGAATATAGATTATTCTGTGTGACAGATGTAGTTAAGTAGAACAGTAGGAGGAGAAAAAATGCCAATCACAGAGTTTTTAACCAAAAATGCAAATTTATACCCCGATGATGTATGTCTCGTGGAAATCAATCCGGAGCTTGATGAAGAACATGGGGTAACATGGAAAGAATATGAATTAGTGGAAACGAAGCCGAACAGCGGATACAGAAGAGAGATAACCTGGCTCGATTTTGAATGCCAGTCCAACCGTTTCGCAAATCTTTTAACCGTAAAAGGCGTGAAGAAGGGCGATAAGGTGGCTATTCTTCTTATGAACAGTCTGGAGTGGCTTCCGGTTTATTTTGGGGCATTGAAAGCAGGGGCTGTTGTTGTACCCCTGAATTATAGATATACAGCTGATGAAATCAAGTATTGCCTTGAACTGGCTGAGGTTTCAAAGCTGGTTTTCGGACCTGAATTCATCGGTCGGGTGGAAGCGATTTACGGTACAATTCCTGAAGTTAATGAGTATATTTATGTAGGTCAGGACTGTCCGACTTTTGCTACGGATTATGAGGTGCTGGCACAGAGATGTTCCAAGAAACCTCCTCTCGTAAAAATAACTGATGATGATATTGCGGCAATTTACTTTTCGTCCGGAACCACCGGATTCCCGAAGGCTATTCTTCATGACCACAGAGGCCTTGTTAATGCCTGCGTTGTCGAGCAGAAGCACCACGGACAGCAGAAGGATGACGTATTCCTTTTGATTCCGCCTCTTTATCATACCGGTGCGAAAATGCACTGGTTCGGAAGCCTGATTTCCGGAGGAAAGGCTGTGCTTCTGAAGGGAGTAAAGCCTGAATGGATTATCGAAGCTGTATCCAAGGAAAAAGCCACAATCGTATGGCTGCTGGTTCCATGGGCTCAGGATATTATGGATGCGATAGACCGCGGTGAAATTAAGCTTGAGAACTACGAACTCAGTCAGTGGAGACTGATGCATATCGGTGCACAGCCTGTACCGCCAAGTCTGATAAAGCGCTGGAAATCTTTCTTCCCGAATCATGAATATGATACCAACTACGGTCTCAGCGAATCTCTCGGACCGGGCTGCGTTCATCTGGGTGTAGAGAATATTCATAAAGTAGGGGCGATAGGCGTTCCGGGATACGGATGGGAAGTCAGGATAGTTGATACCGAAAACAATGAAGTTAAGCCGGGAGAAGTAGGAGAGCTTGCCGTAAGGGGAGCGGGAATAATGAAGTGTTATTTCAATGATCCGGAAGCAACGGCTAATACTCTTAAAGACGGATGGCTGATGACCGGGGATATGGCCAGAAAGGATGAGGACGGTTTCATTTATCTGGTGGACCGTAAGAAGGATGTTATCATTACAGGCGGTGAAAATCTTTACCCGGTACAGATTGAAGACTTCCTGAGATCGAACAAAAAAATTAAGGACGTTGCTGTAATAGGCCTGCCGGATCCGCGACTCGGTGAAATTGCGGCTGCAATAATCGAAGTTAAGCAGGACGCACAGCTTACCGAAAAAGAAGTGAATGAATTCTGTGTTCCGCTGCCAAGATATAAGAGACCGAGAAAGATTATTTTTGCCGAGGTACCGAGAAATCCTACAGGAAAAATAGAGAAACCGGTACTCAGAAAAATCTATGCCGGAGAACGCCTTGTGGAACAGCAGACAACAAAATAATAAGCGGAGAATCTAAGTCCGCGGCTGACTGCGGCAGTAGAATAATACCGGAAAACAACGAAAGTGCAGAGCATAGGAGTTCTGCACTTTTATTATGTGTCCAAAAGATATGCCGCGGCTCATCCCGGAATGCAGTGTTTTTTGAGGCTTTATCGGAGATTCTCCGGATTCAGGCATTCCAGCTCGGGAAGCACGAATATCCCGTCTTTTCGAATAAGCTTATCATCAAACCAGATTTCTCCTCCGCCGTACTCTTCTCTTTGAATGAGAACCAAATCCCAGTGTATAGAAGAAATATTGCCGTTATAAGCCATTTCATAGCATCTTCCCGGAGTGAAATGGATGCTGCCGGATATTTTTTCGTCAAAAAGAGTATCGTTCATCGGATGAAGGATGTAAGGATTTACACCCAGTGCAAATTCACCGAAGTAACGGGCTCCCGGATCGGTGTTCAGGAGCTTGTTGATTCTTGTGTTGTCATTTGCGGTTGCTTCCACAATCTGACCGTTTTTTACTTCAAATCTTATATTTTCAAAGGTGTATCCCTGATAGGAGGACGGTGTGTTGTAGGTGATATGTCCGTTAACCGAAAATCTTCTCGGAGCGGAGTAGACCTCTCCGTCGGGAATGTTTCTGCCGCCGTCGCATTTCACAGCACCAATTCCCTTGATTGAGAATGAAATATCAGTTCCGGGAGCAGTGATTCTTACAATATCGGTGTTATTCATAAGAGAAACCAGTGAGTCCATGGCGTCGGACATTTTTGAATAGTCCAGGTTACATACATCGAAATAAAAGTTCTCAAACTGATCCATACTTGTGTTGGAAAGCTGAGCCATAGAAGCATTGGGGTATCTCAGAACCACCCATTTCGTGTCACTTACACGATAATCCTGTACCGGTCTTACGGCCTTGCTGTAAAGATTCATTATGTCTGCCGGAATGTCGGACAGTTCGGAAATATTATCCGGGCAGCGGATTCCTATAAAGGCATCCATTCCTTTCATCTGAACCATTTCATATTCTCTCATGAAATTCAGCTGTTCCTGAGAGCAGCCCAGAATAATTTCACGGTTTATTTCGTTATCTATGATTTCAATATATGGGTAGGCACCCGCACGGTAAACCTCACGTATTATTTCCTTAACGAGCGGTTTGGCGCTGGCACCGCTGTATGAAATAAGTACACGTTCATTTTTTTCAATTCGAGTGGAATAGTGAACAAGAGTATAAGCAAGTTTTGAAATTCTCGGATCCATAGTCTGCCTCCTGTATTCCGATGCAGCCGTCCGGAGACGACTGTACGGAGTATTTAAGTAAGAAATTGTGATATAAACTAATGAAAGAAGATGCAGGGACTTCGGAATGACAGAGCTTCATTTTTCAAATAATGAGCCCGATGATTTGTGAAGGCCGCGTCTGCTTCAGATTTATTATAACACAAAAGTAAATAATAATTGATGTGACAAAAATAAATTTTTATTCTGAAAAAGGATTTACGAGTAAGAGTATTTCCGACACAGACAGCCGTTGAAAAAGAATTATGAATTCAGTATTGTACCGGACATATTCGAAGCGACTGTATACTTCGGGAACGCTGGTGCTCATAATCGGACGTAGCGGTTCTAAGCTCTGTCTGCGCCTGAAGCTTGCCAGGGCAGTTATTTGCACTTTGAATAGAAGGCTGTGAACGGTAGCATAGAAATCTGAAGTCTAAGTAATTTATACTTGAAATTACAGAATACTTTTGATATACTTATTCAGTACGCAGATTGCGTATGATTTTAATTTTTCTACAAAATGAATTATTGTGCAAATGAGGTAGAAATATGATATATGGTTTGAAAGAGAATATAAGATTGGTTGAGCTGGAAAATGAAGCATATATTGAAGAAGATGGCGGAAAATATCGTCACAATATTGGCGGGGCTGCTGTTGAATTCATAAAGCAGATTGACGGAAAAAAAGATATGGAACAGATTTTAGCCGAACTGATTAAGATTTACGGACCGAATGTTGAACCTTATACTCTGGCAAAAGACCTTGAAAATTTTATTGGTGTTCTTCTGGAAAACGGTATTATCGAGGTTGTTTCGTGCAATTTGGGATTTAATAATCCGGAGTATAATAACTAAGTGTTCTTTTGCATATTTTGAGTTTGAAATATGCGATGAATAATATGGAGAGTTGTCAGAGTGGTCTATCGTGCGGCACTCGAAATGCCGTGTCCTTTCCGGACCCCGGGTTCGAATCCCGGGCTCTCCGCCAGAACTGCACAGCAGTATCGATTTTCTGTATCGATGCCGCTGTGCTTTTATTTTGCCTTCAATATTCGAATCAGTTGAACACATATGAGAATCGTGATAGAATCTGAATATGGAGACAAAAGGATAATAATGAAGAAAGCATATCATATTAAATGTGTTAATGTGGTATTCGGTTGTAACCCTTCAGATATTGTGATGCTTTTACATTGATACATTTTGTGAATACAGACAGTGAGGTGAAAAAATATGAGAATAATCAGAGTAAAGAAAATAATTGCTGTGGCTGTTTCTGCCGCAATGATGCTTTCTCTTATGGTGGCTCCGGTAACGGTAAATGCGGAGAATGACGGGAATACGTCAAATGCTTATGTAACATTAAACGGAAACGGAGGAATTACAGAAGATAAAAAAGAAACGGCGTTATTTCCGGTGGAGGCATACGGTAAAGAGGCAGCAGTGCCTGATAATACGATGTTTAAACAGGCCGGCAGGAAATTTGTATACTGGGAAGGAGGATATGAATTATTCTTCCCGGGAGATGTTTTTACTCCGGAAGAGGGCATGACTTTAGATGCATGCTGGATGGATGAAAACGAGGTTGCTTTAATAACGATAGATACTGTCGGCGGTTCCCGTTCTTCATCAATCAAAGACCCCGGAGAATTTACTGTGCCTTCGCCTTATGACAGCACGGTTTTCGACGGAATGGATTTCTGGTTTGACTGTTGGAATACAGAAAAGGACGGAAGCGGTACCGCATATCAGCGTGATCAGGCTATTTCTCTTAATTCGGGAGAAATTCTGACTTTGCATGCTCAATGGAGTGACGACCTTTCTCAGGCGTGGAAGGTAAAGCTTGATATGAATAACGGAGATGAGGACGATGGGTTTGTTCTTGGAAAAAATGCTTATCACTGGGTAAAAAAAGGAAAGAGCGTGCCGGTGTATTCTTTTATGGAAATAGACGGCATGGAATTTGCCGGATGGTATGACAGTGCGGAGGGCGGAAATCTGATAGCTCTCGACGGAGAGGAATTTACACCTGACAGAGATATCACTTTGTATGCTCACTGGATTCCTTCGGAAGATCAGCCTTCTGAGACAGAACCGTCTGAACCGGGAGAATCCGGGATAACACCGGCTTTTTCGGACGTGAAGGATTCGGATTATTATCATGACGCGGTTATCTGGGCGGCAGATAACGGAATTACCTCCGGTACAACTGACAGTACATTCAGCCCGAATATGAACTGTACCAGGGCACAGCTGGTGACATTTCTCTGGAGAGCGTCAGGATGTCCGACAGTGGATTATGCCATGTCATTTACCGATGTGAATGAGGATGCTTATTATGCGGAAGCGGTTCGATGGGCTGCATCTGAAGGGATAACCTCAGGCACCGGCAATTCAAAGTTTTCTCCCGATGAAGTTGTAACAAGAGGCCAGACTGTTACTTTTCTTTACAGGATGGATAAAGGGGAAGCCGCAGATTTACCGGACAGCGGTTTTAAGGATGTTGCGACATCGGAATATTACTATGATGCCGTGAAATGGGCTCAGATGAAGGGAATTACAACAGGTACATCCGAAACGGAGTTTTCACCGGAAGAACCATGCACAAGAGCTCAGATTGTCACATTTATTTACAGATATTCAGCAGATTAAGTGTATAAGGACTGCTTTTAGGACAGTTTTGGCATAGGAGTCAGTAATACGGTCACACTTTTGAACTCAGACGGGGAGGTTAATAATTTGGATAGTATTGTGAAGTACAGATTTGCAGAGGAAAAGGACGCATCATTAATTTTATACTTTATTAAAGAACTTGCCGTGTATGAAAAGATGCGGGATGAGGTTGTATCAACCGAGGAAAACATCAGAGAATGGGTTTTTGAAAAGCAGAAGGCAGAGGTGATATTCATTATGGAAAATGACAGAGAGGTGGGATTCGCCCTGTTTTTCCATAATTTTTCCACATTCCTTGGCAGAGCCGGGATTTATCTTGAAGATTTATATGTTCTTCCGGAGTTCAGAGGCAGAGGATACGGAAAGGGTCTGCTGAAAAAACTGGCATCTGTTGCGGTGGAGAGAGGCTGCGGGAGGTTCGAATGGTGCTGTCTTGACTGGAATAAACCAAGTATTGATTTTTATCTGTCGCTTGGGGCAAAACCAATGGAAGGCTGGACAACCTATCGAATGGCAGGAGATACCCTTACGGAATTCGCAGAATAAGGAGAGAATATGAAAGCAAAGGTTTTGGCAGACAATACGCCTGACGGAGAAATTAAAGGAGAATGGGGACTCAGTATCTATATTGAATACAATGATAAGAGGATACTTCTTGATACAGGCGCTTCCGATTTGTTCGCGGTTAATGCGGAAAAATACGGAATTGATTTAAAAACAGTAGATTTTGCCGTACTTTCTCATGCTCACTATGATCATGCCGGCGGGATGGAAGAATTCTTCAGGATTAATGACAGAGCAAAATTCTATATAAGAGAATCCTCCGGAGAAAACTGCTATTATAAAAAGTATCTGATAAAAAAATATCTCGGGATTCCAAAAGGTGTGCTGGAAAAATACAATGACAGGATAGTATTTGCCGAAGGGGATTACAGAATTAGTGAAGGAGTGTATCTTATTCCGCATAAATATCCGAATCGGGACAGAATAGGAATAAGAGAGAATATGTATATAAGGAAGGCGGGACGCTGGCTTCCCGATGATTTTTCCCATGAGCAGAGTCTTGTGTTTGAAACCGGAAAAGGCCTGTTCGTTTTCAGCAGCTGTTCCCACGCAGGTGCGGGAAGTATAATAAAAGAGGTGAGAAAAACCTTCCCGGGTTCAGATGTAGCCGGAATAATAGGAGGATTCCACCTGTTTAATAAAACAGATGAGGAAATTATCGATTTTGCCGCCAATCTTAAGAAAAACGGTACGGGATATATTTGTACAGGGCACTGCACCGGAGAGAAAGCTCTGGGAATGCTTGAAAACAAACTGGGGAAAACGGTGAACAGACTTCATGTAGGTCTGGAAATTGAATTTTAACAGGCAGCGGGCAGGAATGCCGTAAAGAATTCCGGACAGCCTGCAGAAAACCCCGTCATCAGTTTCGATGACGGGGTTTTCGTGTAATACTGTTAATCCGGTAAAGAAGCAGTTTATTCGTTGTAATCGGGATTTGAAGCTTTGTCGAAAATAGCAATGGCTTCTTCCGAAGGTTTTTTGTCTGCGAGAGTTACAATTACAGAAGCAATCAGTCCTGCAATAAAGCCCGGTAAGATTTCATAAATACCTGTGGAGGAGAGTGCGAAAAGCCATATGATATCGACAGCGGCACCGACGATAATTCCGGCTACAGCACCTTTATAAGTAAATCTTCTCCAGAACAGGGACAGAATGATAACCGGACCGAAGGCGGCACCGAAAATACCCCATGCATTTTCCACCATTTCCATGATTGCCTGAGCACCCGAACCCTTGCTGCCGGCGATGAAGAAGGCAATAATGGCTACAATCAGAACGAGAGCCCGTCCAATCCAGAGAATTTCTTTGTCAGAAGCATTTTTGTTGATAACCGGCTTATAAATGTCGTTTGTAAATGCGGATGACGCAACCAGAAGCTGAGAATCAGCCGTTGACATGGAAGCGGCAATGATAGCGGCAAGCAGAATACCGGAAATAAATGCAGGGAAAAATTTTCTTGCCATGGCAATGAATACTGTTTTCTGAAGTCCCTGAGTAAGCAGCTCCTCGGCCACGAGCATTCGGCCGAAATATGCAACTAAAATAGCCGCACCTAAAGCTAAAATAACCCAAATGATAGCTACAACTGCTGATTTTTTTATCATGGACGGTTTTTCGATGGACATGAATCTTACGAGGATGTGAGGCATGCCGAAGTAACCGAGTCCCCAGGCGAGACCGGAAACTATGTCTTTCCAGCTTGCAGAGAAAAAGTCGGGAATGAATTCATATACCGTGCCGTCGTTTGCATTGATGTAAACCTGGCTTAAAGCTGAAGTATCTATTGAACCTGTTGCCACAACGATAATGGGAATTGCCAGAAGTGCCACCAGCATAAGAATGCCCTGGAAAAAGTCTGTCCAGCAGACAGCTTTAAATCCGCCGAGGAACGTATATGCGATAATGATAGCCGCAAAAATAATCATGGCAGCTCTTTCATTAAGGCTCGGGAAAAGTGTGGTAAATACCGTTGTACCGGCAACAAAAGCGGAAGCAACGTAAACTGTAAAACTTATTAAAAACACTATTGCACATATTATACTGAGTGTATGGCTTTTTGCAGCGAATCTGTTGGAAAGATACTCGGGGAGTGTAATGGCGTCTCCGGATGCCTTTGAGAACTTTCTGAGTCTTTTTGCAACAATAATCCAGTTAAGCGCTGTGCCTATAGCAAGACCGATGCCGATCCAGGCCTGTCCGAATCCGAATGCCAGGATACTTCCCGGAAGTCCCATAAGAAGCCAGGCACTCATATCCGAAGCCTGAGCACTCATTGCTGTTACCCAGGGCCCCATCTGACGACCGCCGAGGAAATATTCTTTTCCGGAATTACTTTTCGATACAGCGAAGAAGTATATTCCGATAGCAATCATCAGAACAAAATATAAAACAAATGCTAAAATCTCTGAATTCATAATAATATATCGTCCTTTCTGTAATAAATATTAATATGCACAGAGAATAATCTATCACAAGGCATTAGAAAATGCAATGTAATTGAAAACTAAAAGCTTGAAAAATGCGGATTTGTATCGCTGATTTTTTAATTTACACATAAGAAAATCTGATGTATGGCTGTAATACAGTATTAAGCAGATGATTGGCATAATGAAACGGAAATATGTTTAACCGGAATAATACAGAACTCTGCGGAAATAGTCTTAAAAAACAAAAAATAATATCAGATAGTGCAGATTTCGACAAATTGTGCAAATTGAATATGTTATCATTTGTAAAAAGGAGGGGAGAGAGATGGATAAATGGACAGGACTGATGAGAGGAATCGGGACTGATTCGTAATTCGGGAAATTGCTGTTTTTATGAATTTATGTAATTTAATCACTTTTTATTAATTCGGCTTCTGATAGTATTACTCTAACGAAACCTGTGTTTAATGACCGGTTTCGAATATTAGAAAAGGAGAAATGATATGGCAAACAAATACGCAGGTACGCAGACAGAAAAAAATCTTGAGGCTGCATTCGCAGGAGAATCACAGGCGAGAAACAAATATACATATTTCGCAAGCGTTGCAAAAAAAGAAGGATACGAACAGATTTCGGCTTTGTTCCAGAAGACTGCCGATAACGAAAAGGAACATGCAAAATTATGGCTTAAGGAACTGGGCGGAATAGGTGATACAAAAGAGAATCTTCTTCATGCTGCGGAAGGTGAAAATTATGAATGGACAGATATGTATGAAGGATTTGCAAAAACCGCAGAAGAAGAGGGCTTTAAAGATCTGGCTTTCCGTTTCAGACTGGTGGCTGCAATAGAAAAGCATCATGAAGAAAGATACAGAGCACTTCTGAAAAATGTGGAAACCGCTCAGGTTTTCGCAAAGAGCGAAGTAAAGGTATGGGAGTGCAGAAACTGCGGTCATATTGTAGTAGGTACAGATGCACCGAAGGTTTGTCCGACCTGCTTACATCCGCAGAGCTTTTTTGAGATTCACGCAGAGAATTATTAGTATCAGCCTGTGTTAAGGCATATAATTAATTGCGAAGAGAATTTTTCGAAGAGACAGTTGTACGCTGTCTCTTTTATTATTATCTGCTGTGCGTTTACACTTCATTATTCAAATTGACTTTAATAATTACAGAAAATATGCTTTAATAGAATCAGTAATTCTATACTCTCACGAAAGGAAAAAAACATGAAGCTAATTCATATTTCGGATCTTCATATCGGTAAGAAAGTAAACAGCTTTTCGATGCTTGAAAACCAGATACATGTACTTAAACAGATTGTGGAAATAATTAAAGAGGAAATGCCGGCAGCGGTACTTGTTTCGGGAGATGTTTATGATAAGATGAATCCTTCCGAGGAAGCGGTAAGATGCATGGATGAGTTCCTGGTACAGCTTTCACGGCTTCCGGCAGAGGTTTTTGTTTTAAGCGGTAATCATGATTCGGCGGAGCGGATTGCATTTGCCTCAAGACTTATCGATGCCAGCGGAATTCATATGTGCCCTGTATTTAAAGGAGAAACTAACAGGTATTCGTTATCCGATGAATACGGTGTTTTAAATATTTACATGCTGCCATATATTAAGCCTGTGCATATAAGAAGATTCTTTCCCGGGGAAAAGGCAGAGACCGCCTCTGATGCCGTCAGAATAGCTGTCGAAAAAATGAATATAAATACCTGTGAGAGAAATGTGATAATGTCACATCAGTTTGTGACAGGTTCCGTAATCGGCGAGACTGAGCTTAATGTAGGCGGATTGGACGAAGTGTCCGCCGGATGCTACGAAGCTTTCGATTATGCGGCACTGGGACACATTCATTCTCCACAGAACGTAGTTAAGAATAAAATAAGATATTGCGGTACCCCTTTGAAATACTCTTTTGAGGAAAGCAGTCAGGTTAAAAGCCTTACGATAGTTGATATAAAAGAGAAAGGAAATGTAGAGGTATCAGAGAGAATGCTGACACCTTTGTATGATTTTATTAAGATAGAGGGAGCGTTTGCCGATATTATGAATGCGGAGAAAAACCAAACTGTTTACGATTACGTTGAGGTTACTCTTACAGATGAACTGGATATTCCGGATGCTTTCAGAAGGCTGGAGACAGTTTTTCCAAACCTGATGAAACTTAAATATAATAACAGAAGAACCCGCCGGAAACGCGAAGCGGAAATGATTCCGGAAGCTTCGGAGATAAGTGAGATTAAGCTGATAGAGCAGTTTTATGAGCTGCAGAATAACATCCCTCTTTCCGAATTACAGAGGGAATATGTAAACGAGATAATAAAAAAAGTTCGGGAGGATATGCAATGAGACCGGTCAGATTAACACTTTCGGCTTTCGGGTCATATGCGGACTGTACGGAAATAGATTTTGAAGCATTCAGTGACGGAAGTCTGTATCTGATTGCGGGAAATACCGGGGCGGGTAAAACGACAATATTTGATGCGGTAACCTTTGCACTTTTCGGCAGTGCCAGCGGGAGCGTAAGGGACAACAGCAGAAGATTCAGAAGCAAATATGCCGACAGCAGTACGGATACCTTTGTGGAGCTGGTATTTGAGAATAAAGGACAAAGGTACAGAGTAAAGAGAAATCCGGAATACAGCCGTCAGTCGAAAAGAGAAAAGAGAGATAAACTCGTTCGTGTTTCTGCGGGAGCGGAGCTGTGCGGAGAAAACGGAGAGGTGATTGCTGCCGATTCCAAAAAAACAACGGCGGCAATAATAGAAATACTGGGTGTCAATGAAAAACAGTTCAGACAGATGGTTATGCTGGCGCAGGGGGAGTTCCAGAAGCTGCTGATTGCCGGATCAGATGAGCGAATGGAGATTTTCCGCCATCTTTTCCGGACAGAAAAGTACAATATGATTCAGAACAGGATAGCTGAGGATTTTGGTGAATCTGAAAGAGAGCGAAAGGAGCTGAAAAATGAAGTCCTCAGGGAGATTCGTTCTGCTGTTATTCCGGAAGGATGCGAGAGCTTCGGATTTAATGAGAATTTCGAAGTCATGTCAGCTGCGGATATCGAATCTGCCCTGAAGACTGTGAACAGTCAGATAGATGAAGACAGAAATGACAATGCAGTGCTGAGAAAAGAATTTGAAGAGATTAATAGGAAATACGATTCTCTGCTGGAAAAAATCACCGAATCAGAGCAATTAAGGAATAATTACAGGATTCTTGATGAACTGGAAAAAGAACTGGTCGTACTGAGCAGTCAGGCGGAAGCGGCTGAGACAGAGCTTGAATCCGCAGAAAGCAATATGCCTGAAGCTGAGAGATTAAAAAGTGAGATTGCTGTCCTTAATGCGGAGCTTGAGGATTACGGCAGACTCAGTGTATTGTCGGATGAAAGCAAAACTCTCACCGGCGAAATAGAAAAAGCGGAAAAAAGAATAGAAGAGCTTAAAAGCGGAAATGAAATTCTAAAAAAAGAGCTCGAAACAGATATAAAATCAACGGATAGTCTTAATTCACTGGAAAAGCAGCTGATTGAAATAAATCACAAATGTGAAAAGCTTGAAGGTAAAAAGAAAGAGGCCGGAGAGATAACAGCTTTGATTGATATATTCCTGACAAACTCAAAAAAGCTTGAGGAAAAACAGAACGAATATGTTAAAGCGTATGAAGTATATGAAGCTGCATACAGAAGCTATGAAGAAAAGAACAGAAGTTTTCTGAATGAACAGGCGGGAATTCTGGCCCGGGATGCATTGTTTGACGGGATGCCGTGCCCTGTATGCGGCTCTGCGGTTCACCCTTCACCCGCGAAACCCGGAAACGATGCTCCGGATGAAAAGGAACTTACACAGGCAAAAAAGCTTTCGGATACAGCTAGAGAAATGGCTGAGAAGCTTAGTGCCGAAGCCGCTGTCCTTCGCGGAGAGAATCAGTCGCAGATAGAAAGAATAATTACAAGAGGAAAAGAGCTTTTTCCGGATATTCCTTTAGAAAAGCTTAAGGATGCGGCTCTGACTGAAACAGAAAGCCTTGAAAAAGAGTATCTGAATTTAAAAAATGACGAGAAAAGATTTAAAAAAGAGATTGTTATATTAAAAAAGACAGCCGCTGCAATACCGGCCAGACGCGATGAAATAATGAACCGGGACGAGACGGCTGAAAAAATGAGTGTAAATCTGAATGAATTCAGACAGAAGCTGGCGGTAACTGATTCGGAGAGGGAATCACTTCTGTCCAGACTTTCATGTTCATCGGAAAAAGAGGCAAATGCCGTAATATCATCGAAAGAAAAAAGAATAAAAGAAATAGCAGAGAAAATTGCGGCGGCAGGTAATAGATTTAAGGAGATAACCGACAATAAGCGTATTACCGAGGGAAAAGTGCAGCAGCTTAAGAAAAGCATTGACGGAAAAACCGTGGATAATACAGACTTATTATATGAAGAACAGGCGGAGCTTCGTAACAGAAGAAAGGATATTGAAAACAAACTGGAAGAAACCGGAATAAGAATATCCATGAACACCAATGCTGCTGCGGATATAGAAAAAACCGGGAAAAAACTTGCTGAAATTGAAGAAGAATATGGATGGAAAAAGTCTTTATGCGAAACGCTTAAAGGAAATATTTCGGGCAAGGCAAAGCTTTCCCTGGAAATTTATGCACAAATGGCATATTTTGACAGAATACTGGAAAGGGCAAATTCGAGATTTGAATATCTGACAGACGGGCAGTATACGATGATAAGAAATGATGACGAAGACAATCTTCGCTCAAAAACAGGACTGGATATTTCGGTAATTGATCATAATAACGGTTCGGTAAGAAATGTCAGAACTCTGTCAGGAGGAGAAAGCTTTAAAGCGTCACTTTCACTTGCACTGGGCCTGGCCGATGAGGTTTCCGCCAACAGCGGAGGAATCCGAATGGATGCTCTGTTTGTGGATGAAGGTTTCGGGTCTCTTGATGAAGAATCTCTGCAGCAGGCAATCAGAGTATTAATGCAGCTGGCGGAAGGAAACCGTCAGATAGGAATAATTTCACATGTGTCCGAGCTTAGGGAGTATATAGATCATCAGATTCTTGTGGAAAAAGACAGACTCGGGGTCAGTCATGTATTAATGATAAAATAGGAATGTGGCTCCCGAGGGCGACGAGCCCGAGACCTGTAAAGCTGTTCCGGCTCAGGGAAGGATATGTCATTCGGACTCAGGGAAGGATTATAATAGATATTACTAAGAATTTATGGTATTATATAATGATATGAAAAATATGAATACTGCTTTGAAAGGGGATAAAATGGACAAAATAAAAATCAGAAGAGCGGAAAAGAAGGATATAGAAGGGCTTTTGAGATTACTTGGGGAAGTACTTGAAGTTCATGTAAGAATAAGACCGGATATTTTTATTCCCGGAACAACAAAATATACCCGTGAGGAGCTGGAAGAAATAATCTGTGATGAAAACACACCGGTTTTTGTTGCGGTCGACACCGACGAATATGTTGCCGGTTATGCATTCTGTGTGTTGGAAAAACAGCCCTTCACTACGAATATGAGAGATATCAGGACTTTGTATATCGATGATATTTGTGTTGACAGTAAATTCAGAAAACAGCATATAGGTGAAACACTGTATAAGCACGCACTGAAATTTGCCGGAAAAGCCGACTGCTACGATGTTACCCTGAATGTCTGGGAGGGCAATGACGCGGCAAGGGCATTTTACGATAAAATGGGAATGATTGTTAAAAAGACTCAGCTTGAATACATTTTGGAAGAATAGATTAGGATATTAAGGGTGAATTGATGACACTGAAAGAATTGGAAAAAGGAAAAAGTGCCGTAATTAAAAGCGTTGGAGGAGAGGGCGCACTGAGACAGCATTTTCTTGATATGGGAGTTATTCCGGGAGCGGAGGTTACGGTTGTCAAGCTTGCTCCTATGGGAGATCCCATGGAGCTTCAGATTCACGGATATGAGCTGACCCTGAGACTTGCGGATGCGGACAGAATAGAAATAGAACCTATAAATAAAAGAAGCAGGAATCATGACAGGATAGAAAGAATCAGATTTTCGGAACACCCTGGACTCGGTGAAGGCGGAAAATATCACTCACAGGAAGACGAAGATCCTCTGCCTGAGGATGCCATGCTTACATATGCACTGGTGGGTAATCAGAACTGCGGAAAGACAACACTTTTCAATCAGCTGACAGGCTCGAATCAGCATGTTGGAAATTTTCCGGGAGTCACGGTAGACAGAAAGAGCGGACCAATCAAAAAATTCGCCAATACGCTGGTTACGGATTTGCCCGGTATATATTCCATGTCTCCTTATACGAGTGAGGAAATAGTATCGAGAAACTTTGTGCTTAATGACAGGCCCAGGGCAATCATCAATATTCTGGACGCTACAAATATCGAAAGAAACCTGTATCTGACAATGCAGCTTCTCGAAATGGATACTCCGATGGTTGTTGCACTGAATATGATGGATGAGATGGCAAAAAACCACGGCTCAATTGATGTAAATATGATGGAAAATCTTCTCGGAGTGCCGGTTATTCCCATATCTGCGGCCAAAAACGCCGGAGTTAACGAACTGGTAAATCATGCGATTCATATCGCAAAATACCAGGAAAAGCCTCTCAGACAGGATTTTTGCGGAAAACAGGATCATAACGGAGCGGTTCACAGATGCATTCACGCTGTAATTCATCTGATTGAAGACCATGCGGAAAGAGCCGGTATTCCGGTAAGATTTGCGGCGACAAAGGCCATCGAGGGAGACCATCTGATACTGGAGCAGCTTAATCTTGACAGCAATGAAGAAGAAATGCTGGAGCACATTGTTATTCAGATGGAACAGGAGAGAGGTCTGGACAGGAGTGCGGCAATAGCTGATATGCGGTTTGAATTCATTGAAAAGCTCTGTGAGCAGACCGTGATAAAACCTAAAGAAAGCATTGAAAGAGTAAGAAGTGAAAGAATCGACAAAATCCTTACCGGAAAATACACTGCAATACCGTGTTTCATAGGAATTATGGTTCTGGTATTTTATCTTACTTTCAATGTAATCGGCGCGGCTCTGCAGAGACTGATGGAAATGGGAGTAAACGGATTGTGTGAACTGACAGACCGGGCTCTTACCTCGGCAAATGTCAATGAGGTACTGCACAATCTTATAATAGACGGAATTTTTGCGGGAATTGGAAGTATACTGAGCTTTCTGCCTGTGATTGTCACGTTGTTCTTCTTTTTATCGATTATGGAAGACAGCGGATACATAGCCCGTGTCGCCTTTGTTATGGATAAGCTTTTGAGAAAAATAGGTCTGTCCGGAAGAAGCATTGTGCCGATGCTGATAGGCTTCGGCTGTACGGTTCCTGCGGTGATGGCAACAAGAACTCTGCCCAGTGAAAGAGACCGTAAAATGACAATACTGATAACACCGTTCATGAGCTGTACGGCAAAGCTGCCGATATATGCGTTCTTTATCAGTGCGTTTTTCCCGGGAAAAGGCGGATTAATAATGGCAGGACTGTATCTGCTGGGTATAGTTGTAGGAATCCTCATCGCCCTGCTGTACAGAGGAACGATATTCAGGGGTGAAGCGGTTCCGTTTGTAATGGAGCTGCCGAATTACAGACTGCCGGGTGCTAAGAATGTGCTGATGCTGCTGTGGGAAAAAGCTGAGGATTTTCTCAGACGGGCTTTTTCGATAATACTAATCGCAACAATAATAATATGGTTCCTGCAGAGCTTTGATCCTCATATGAATCTGACGGCGGATTCAGGGGAAAGCATACTTGCACACCTGGCCGGGCTGATATCGCCTTTGTTTGCCCCGCTGGGCCTCGGCGACTGGAGAATCTGCACGGCTCTGATAAGCGGATTTGTAGCCAAGGAAAGCGTGGTTTCTTCGATTCAGGTGCTTTTCGGAGGCGGGCTGACATCAATAATGACACCGCTGGCGGCAGCGTCTATGCTGACCTTCAGCCTTCTGTATACACCGTGTGTTGCCGCAATTGCATCCATCAGGAGAGAAATCGGCACGAAATCAGCAGTTCTGGTGGTAATATGGCAGTGTCTTGTAGCCTGGATCGTCGCATATTCAGTGAGAATAATACTTTTGATGGTGGGAGTTGCGTAATGAATGTATGGGATATTGTTGTTATCATAATACTGATTATTGTTATTGCTGCCGCAGTCAGAACTCTGATTAAAAAGGGTACCGGCTGCGGGTGTGAATGCGGAAATTGCGAAAAGAAAAACTGCGGGAAAAAGCTTCGCTGACAGGTGACCGGACGGATTTCTTATGACGGAATTCAGCGGGAGGATAACGGGGATGGCTGACCGGAGAAGGTTAATCGGTCTCAAACTGTTATTGTATGTAATAAGTCGGCAGTATAATGGAGATAAGATATCAGGATACAGGAAAGGAGGTATTGACAGTTGGAAAACAATTCAGTAAAAAGGATAACTGCGGGAATACTGGCTCATGTGGATGCGGGAAAAACGACTCTTTCCGAAGGGCTGCTGTATTGTGCAGGGATTACAAAAAAACTCGGAAGAGTGGATCACGGCAGTTCGTTTCTTGATAACGACGAGCAGGAAAGAAGACGCGGAATTACGATTTTTTCCAAAGAGGCCCGTTTAACATACAATAATATGGAGCTGACTGTTCTTGATACCCCCGGACACGTGGATTTTTCTGCGGAAACAGAGAGAGTTTTTGATGTTCTTGACTGTGGTATTCTGGTAATCAATTCTCCGGAGGGTGTGCAGAGTCATACCCGGACCTTATGGAAGCTTGTCAGAAAAAGAAACATTCCGGTTTATGTTTTTGCAAATAAGATGGATCTGCCGGGAGTCGATAAAAGAACTGTTCTGAATGAATTGAGCAGAAGTCTGGAGGAGACTTTTTTTGACTATAAAGAACCGGACTTTGAAGCTCTGGCACTGGCCTGTGACAGCTTAATGGAAGAATATCTGGAAACCGGAAGCATTTCACGTCAGTCGATAACAGAAGCAGTAAACAACTGCGAAGTATTTCCATGCTGGTTCGGATCTGCACTGAAAATGGAAGGCGTAGAGGAATTAGCCGCCGATTTGTCGGAAATAAGCCGTGAAAAGGAGCATTCGAAGCAATTCGGAGCAAAGGTTTACAAGATATCAAGGGATTCCCGGGGCAACAGAATAACTCATATGAAAATAAACGGCGGCAGCATAGGTATTCGTGACTTAGTCACATATAATGGAAAAAGTGAAAAAATAACAGAAATAAGAAAGTATTCGGGAGAAAAATATGAAGCATGCCGGTCTGCCGAAGCGGGAGAGATTGTGGCGGTAACAGGTTTAAGCGAAACTCTGCCGGGTATGGGTCTCGGAACGGATGTTTCCTCCGAAGCACCGGAGCTGCTGCCTGTTATGACATATTCTGTCGTTCTGCCTCCGGGGACGGATGTCAGAAAGGCCATGACCTGTTTCCGGGAGCTTGAAGAAGAAGATCCCACACTCCATCTCGGCTGGGACAGTAAGGACAAAACTCTTCAGATTCAGTTAATGGGCCCTATTCAGCTGGAAGTGCTGAGCCGGGTCGTAGCAACACGTTTTGGAATGAATATTGAATTCGGTGAAGGAAAAATCGTTTATCTTGAAACAATCCGGGAGGCTGTTGACGGTATAGGGCATTATGAACCTCTGCGCCATTATGCGGAAGTGCATCTCAGACTTGAACCGGGAGAGCGTGGAAGCGGTGTTACCGTATGCAGCGAATGTTCAGAGGATAATCTTGACAGAAACTGGCAGCGGTTAATTATGACTCATGTGATGGAAAAAAAGCATTCGGGAGTGCTGACAGGTTACCCGGTGACGGATATTTCCGTTGTCATCACTGCCGGCAGAGCACATTCAAAGCATACCGAGGGTGGAGACTTTCGTCAGGCAACTTACAGAGCCATAAGGCAGGCTCTTATGAAGGCTGATTCGGTGCTGCTGGAGCCATGGTATGATTTCAGAATAGAGATGCCTGCGGAAAACATCGGAAGAGCAATTGCCGATTTGGAAAGAATCGGAGCTGTTTCAAACTCTCCGGAAATTTCGGAGGATTATGCCGTGCTGACAGGTAAGGCACCGGTAGCGGCAATCGGGAACTATTCTTCTGTGCTTGCCTCATATTCCCACGGACTGGGAAAAATGTTCTGCACTGTCAGAGGATATGAGCCCTGCGTTAATCAGGAAAGCATAGTAAAGAGCATAGCTTACTCGGCGGAATCTGATGTTGATAATACTCCGGACAGTGTTTTCTGCAGTCACGGTTCGGGATTCATTGTTAAATGGCATGATGTTGAAAAATATGCACATATCAGACCATTAACTGAGAAAGAAGAAGCGGAAGAAAAGCAGGAGAGGGCACGGGGATATATTGCAAGGGCTGCCTCTGATGATGAACTGATGGCGATATTTGAACGTACCTACGGACCGATAAAAAGAGACAGTATTAATAAAGTAAGACCGGCTCGTAAAAACCGCGAGGAAATGAATTCGGGGTTCAGATTAAGACCGGGAAAAATTTCAGGACCGGAATATCTTCTTGTAGATGGGTATAATATTATTTTTGCATGGAAAGAACTGAAGGAAATCGCGTCGGTAAACATAGATGCAGCCAGAGATGCCCTTATTGATAAGCTTAGGAACTATCAGGGCTACAGACAGATACCTGTGATAGTGGTATTTGATGCATATAAAGTGAAGGGAAATCCCGGAAAGGTGGAGCATTACGGAGAACTGACAGTGGTATTCACCAAGGAGGCGGAGATTGCCGATACCTATATTGAAAGAGCGGCATTTAAACTAAGCAGAAACTACAGCGTTAAGGTGGCAACTTCTGACAGGCTGGAGCAGATGATTATTCTCGGAAACGGTGCTCTGAAAATATCGGCGGATAGTTTTGAACGGGAAGTAAACGAAGCGGAAGAATGTATAAGACAGGTGATTGAGGAGATCAATCGGAAGGAAAAGCTGTCTTCTGAGGGTAACCGGCCAATAATAACAGAAACCGGTAATAATCGGTCAGAAAAAAAGATAACTGATAAATAAGGTGAGGATATGTGCAGTGGAAATATGTAAATGGTTTTTGTAATGCTTTCATCATTGTTTTGACATATGACTCAGGTATGATGAAAAACAGGCTGAACTTCAAATTGAATAATTCGGAGGAAAAACATGAACGGAAGAATAATCCCATATATTATAGAATATGCTGAAGAATCTGAAAAAAATGCAGAATATGTATGCATAATATGCCACGGCTTCGGCAGCAGTAAAGAGAGTCCCACCGCGGTTTCCATGGCGGAAAGATTGAAAAAGGAGGGCATCAGTTCAATAAGATTCGACTTTCCGGCTCACGGGGAAAGTGAGTGTGAAGGAGAGGATTTTCTGATTTCCAATTGTCTTGATGATCTTGAAGAGATTGAAACGATAGCCGGAAAGAAATTTCCGGGTGCAAAGCTGTTTTACTTTGCATCCAGCTTCGGAGCTTTTATTAATCTGATATATTTATCGACAAGAAAGCATCGCGGAGTAAAATCTTTTCTGAGATGTGCCGCCGTAGATATGCCGGGAATTATGCATAACTGGATTGACGGTGAGTATCTTGAAAAGCTTAAAGAGGACGGTTATCTTATGTTTGATGAGGGATATGCAAGACCGCTGAAAGTGACTGAAGCGTTTTACGATGAGCTTGACAGGATTAATCTATTTGAATTAAGACAATCAGACATTCAATCGGGGGGCGCGGATTCGGAAGCATTTCCTTCCGGAGGGACTGTTATCAGGATGATTCACGGAACGGAGGATGAAACGGCACCCTATGAGGATGCGGTCAGATTCGCACAGACATACAGTATTCCTGTTATAAGTGTGAAAGGTGCGGACCACAGATTTACTACCGAAGGAGCAATGGATATTGTAAGAGACGCGGCATGCGAGTTTTACAGACAATGATTATTTGTGTTCTGCGGGTGCGTATTAATAAAAGATAAATTATTGTGTCGGAAATAATTATTTCTTGAAATGACAACTTCTCAAAATTATAATTGTAGTATTAGAAGCAATTTGTGAAAGGGGTAATTAGAATGGCAGAAAGTATGGTTAGAATGGGAATCGATGTCGGTTCAACAACAGTAAAGATTTCTGTTCTGGATTCGGATAACAAATTAATATTTAAGCATTATGATCGTCATCTTTCCAATATTTTCGAAAAAGTTGAAGAAATTCTTGGTATAACCTATTCTAAGCTGGGAGATTGCAGTGTTCGGATTTCAGTAACAGGTTCGGGAGGCTTGGCTGTTGCCGAGGTTTTGGGGCTTCCTTTTGTTCAGGAGGTAATTGCCTGCAGCAAAGCGATTGAAACTTTTATTCCTGAAACAGATGTGGCAATAGAACTCGGCGGTGAGGATGCAAAAATTACTTTTTTCAAACCTTCCATTGAGCAGAGAATGAACGGAACCTGTGCGGGAGGAACCGGCGCATTTATTGACCAGATGGCTGTGCTGCTGAATACTGATTCGGCGGGCCTGAATGAAGCCGCAAAAAACAGTGATATGATTTATCCGATTGCGGCACGCTGCGGAGTTTTTGCCAAAACCGATATTCAGCCACTTATTAACGAAGGCGCAAGTGTGGAGAATCTTGCTGCTTCAATATTTCAGGCAGTGGTTAATCAGACCATCACAGGTCTTGCCTGCGGAAGAACAATACGGGGAAATGTTGCGTTTCTCGGAGGACCGTTATTCTTTCTGTCTGAATTAAGAAAGAGATTTGAAATAACTCTCAACCTGAAGCCGGAGCAGGTACTGTTCCCGGATGATGCGCATTATTATGTATCCATGGGTGCCGCAATAATATCGGGAGAACAGAAGGCCGATAGCTTTTCGGATATAATAAACAGAATGAAAGAGTATAAAGGAGAGTCGGTGGAAATCACACAGCATCTGCCGCCGCTTTTCAATAATGAAGAGGATTATATAGAGTTTGCCGCAAGACATGCCGAGGACACTGTGGAAAAGGGAGAACTGGCAGAAGCGGAAGGACCTCTGTTCCTGGGAATAGATGCGGGTTCAACGACTACAAAAGCAGCTGTTATTGATCCCGACGGAAGGCTTCTGTATTCTTTCTACAAAAATAATGAAGGAAAACCTCTTGAGGCGGCAGGTGAGATGCTCGGTGAATTATATTCACTGCTTCCGGAAAAGGCATATATCGCAAATTCGGTTTCCACGGGTTATGGGGAAGCCCTTATTAAAGCTGCATATGGCACCGATCTGGGCGAGATAGAAACAATGGCTCACTTTAAAGCCGCAAATTATTTTATGCCCGGCGTTACTTTTATCCTTGACATCGGCGGTCAGGACATGAAATGCATGATGGTAAAGGACGGGTATATTTACAATATTCTTCTGAACGAGGCATGCTCTTCAGGCTGCGGATCGTTCATTGAAACATATGCGAAATCAATGAATCTCAGTGTATCGGAATTCGCAAAAAAAGCAATTGAGGCAAAAAATCCTGTGGATCTGGGAACCAGATGTACTGTTTTCATGAATTCCAAAGTAAAACAGGCCCAGAAAGAAGGAGCTACAATCGGTGATGTTTCGGCAGGACTGTCATATTCTGTCATAAAGAATGCACTGTATAAAGTAATCAAACTCAGAAATCCTAAAGAAGCCGGTGATAAAATCGTGGTACAGGGCGGCACATTCCTGAATGATGCGGTTTTAAGAAGCATCGAGCTGGTAATGGAAAGAAATGTTGTGAGACCTGATATTTCGGGAATCATGGGGGCTTTCGGGGCTGCAATTATCGGTGCTGAGCGATGGCAGAAGGGAAGTAAATCTTCTCTGATAAAACCGGAAAAGCTCACAGGCTTCAGGGCTTCGGTAAGCAATGCACGTTGTAAGGGCTGTGAGAATCACTGTCTGCTCACAGTGAATACCTTCCCCGACGGGAAAAAATTCATAACGGGAAACCGATGCGAAGTGGGTGCGGGTCTGCATAAAGATACGCAGAACATTCCTAATTTATATAAATACAAATACGACAGGCTGTTTCAGCATTACACTCCGCTGGAGGAGGAGTTCGCTCCGAGAGGTACGGTGGGTATTCCGCGGGTGTTGAATATGTATGAAAACTATCCTTTCTGGTTCACACTTTTTTCCGAGCTGGGCTTCAGAGTAATTCTGTCCCCGCATTCATCAAAAAAAATATATGAACTGGGAATAGATACGATTTCTTCCGATACGGCATGTTATCCGGCAAAGCTGGTACACGGTCATATCAGGAGCCTGGTGGACAGCGGGATTAAGCATATTTTCTATCCTTCGATAAACCACGAGGTTATCGAAGACAATAAAAGAGACAATCATTATAACTGTCCGATAGTTGCCACGTATCCGGAAGTGGTTATGAACAATATGGATGAGTGTTTTGCCGAAAATGATGTATGGTTCGACCATCCGTTTATGCCGTATCACGACAGGGATAAGCTGGCATTAAGATTTTACGAGCATTATAAATCTCTGGGACTTACATATGACGAAGTGAAAAAAGCAGTTAAGGCTGCGGAGAAAGAAGATTATCTGTTTAAAAATGAAATAAGGCAGAAAGCTCTGGAGATAATCGACGAGTGCAGAAAGACCGGAAGAAAAATCGTTGTTCTAGCCGGAAGACCGTATCATCTTGACCCCGAAATCAACCACGGTCTTGACGAGATTATTACAGCCTACGGAATGGCTGTGGTAACAGAGGACTCGGTGGCATGGATGTCAAAGGATGACAGAAGGTTCAGGGTACTTAACCAGTGGACTTATCATTCCAGACTTTACAGAGCCGCCGAAGTGGTATCGGAAAACGAGGACATGGAGCTGATTCAGATCAACTCTTTCGGGTGCGGCGTTGATGCCGTAACAACGGATCAGGTCAATGAAATTCTGGATCTGAATAATAAGCTTTACACTCTGATCAAAATAGACGAAGGTTCCAACCTCGGGGCCGCGAGAATCCGAATCCGTTCGCTGAAGGTGGCGGCTGAGGACAGAGAGAGGAACGGAATTCATCCGGAAAAAAATCCGGCGCTTTATGTAAAAAAACCGGAATTCACTAAGGAAATGAGAAAGGATTATACTTTGCTCTTCCCTCAGATGGCACCTTTCCACTTCTCGCTGATGGAAGCTGTTTTGAGAAGCGAAGGATATAATGTTGAGCTGCTGCCGAATACGGACAGAGAGGACATAGAGTGCGGTCTGAAGTACCTTAATAATGATGCGTGTTATCCTACCATCGTATCTCTCGGTCAGATGATAAAAGCCGTTCAGTCCGGCAAATATGATACTGACAAAATCGCACTGATGATGTCTCAGACCGGAGGAGGATGCAGGGCCAGCAACTATATTGCGCTTCTACGCTATGCACTGAAACAAATGGGACTCAGCCACATTCCTATTATATCGTTTAATTTTGTGGGACTGGAGAAGAATTCGGGCTTCAAAATTACTCCTGCGATAATTCTGAAGGCAATGAAAGCTATTCTTCTCGGAGACCTGATATCTGAATTACTGTACAGAGTCAGACCTTATGAAAAAGTTCCGGGTTCCGCAGATCTTCTGTATGAAAAGTGTAACAGGCTTTTTGTGGAAGAGGTTAAACGTGCGGGATACGGCAGTTTCAGGAAAACAATCCGAAAAGTAATAAAAGAATTCGAAGAATTTGAAATATATGAAGATCTGAAAAAACCGCGTGTGGGTGTAGTGGGGGAAATTCTTGTAAAATACCATCCTGGTGCAAACAACGATATCGTGGGAACGATAGAAGCGGAAGGCGGAGAAGCCGTTGTGCCGGGAATGTTTGACTTTTTCCTCTATGGAATGTATAATAAGAAATTCAATTATGAAAAATTAGCCGGTTCATATAAAGATATGGCGATAAATATTACCGGAATTAAAATTGCCGAAAAGATTCGCGATATCATACGAAGTGAGTTGAAGAACAGCAGGCGTTTTCATGCTCCCGACAGAATAGAGGAACTGGCTGAAAAGGCGGAAAATATTCTTTCCATGGGAAGTCAGTGCGGTGAAGGATGGCTGCTTACCGCAGAGATGGTGGAGCTGATGGACAGAGGCATCGAAAACATAGTATGTCTTCAGCCTTTCGCGTGTCTGCCGAACCATGTTACGGGTAAAGGTATGATCAAACCTATGAGGAAATACAACGAGCTGTCAAATATTGTTGCAATCGATTTCGACCCGGGTGCAAGTGAAGTCAACCAGATTAACAGAATTAAGCTGATGATGGCCAATGCATTCAAAAACATGGAAAAGAAGGAAAAAACTGAGGCTGAAAATAAACAGGACAGAATTCATCCTGTACAATTAGAGGAGGTTATGGAGAATGAAGGCAGTAATTACGGTATTGGGTAATGATAAAGTCGGAATTATTTACAATGTGACTAAAATTCTGGCTGAGACCGGAGTAAATATTCTGGATATTACACAGACTATTCTTCAGGGTTATTTTTCGATGGTTATGATAGTTGATATAGAGAAATGTACTGTAAAATTTGAGGAGCTTCAGAACATGCTGAAAGACAAAGGTGTGGAAATGGATCTTCAGATAAGAGTGCAGCATAAGCAGATCTTTGATTCTATGCATACACTTTAAGGAGGGATACTGTGCTGAATTTTGAGGAAATACTGCAGACCCTTTCAATGATAGACAATCAGAAGCTGGATATCAGAACTATTACAATGGGGATTTCACTTTTGGACTGTATGGACAGTGACGGAGAAAAAGCCAGACAGAGGATTTATGATAAAATCGTTGAAAAAGCGGGACATCTTGTGAAAGTGGGAGAGGCGATAGAAAAAGAATTCGGAGTGCCTATTATTCATAAAAGAATATCTGTAACACCGATTTCACTTATTGCAGGGGCTTCCGCTGATAAGGATTATGTAAAATTTGCCGAAACTCTTGATAAAGCCGGAAAGGCAGTGGGTGTTAATTTTATCGGAGGTTATTCCGCCCTGGTTCACAAGGGCTACACAAAGGGTGACAGTATTCTGATTAAATCAATTCCCGAGGCTCTGGCAACCACCGATATAGTGTGTTCGTCGGTAAATGTCGGTTCAACGAAAGCCGGAATCAACATGGATGCGGTGCGTCAGATGGGTGAAATAATAAAGGAAACTGCTAATAAAACAGCAGAAAATGACAGTATCGGATGCGCAAAACTGGTAGTTTTTTCCAATGCTGTTGAAGACAATCCGTTTATGGCAGGGGCTTTTCACGGAGTCGGTGAGCCTGACTGCGTAATTAATGTCGGAGTCAGCGGCCCCGGCGTAGTAAAAACAGCTCTGGAGTCCTGCAGAGGGGAATCATTTGACGTAGTTGCAAGTGTAATCAAGAAAACTGCATTTCAGATTACCAGGGTAGGCCAGCTTGTTGCATCGGAAGCTGCAAAAAGGCTGGGTGTTCCTTTCGGAATAGTGGATTTATCACTGGCACCTACACCGGCAGTGGGTGACAGTATTGCAAGAATACTTGAAGAAATCGGAATCGAACACTGCGGAGCTCCGGGAACAACGGCGGCTCTTGCAATGCTGAATGATGCCGTAAAGAAAGGCGGAATAATGGCGTCTTCACATGTAGGCGGCCTCAGCGGAGCTTTTATTCCTGTCAGTGAGGACGAGGGAATGATTGAAGCGGCAAGACTCGGTGCATTATCGCTGGAGAAACTTGAGGCAATGACCTGTGTCTGCAGCGTTGGACTTGATATGATTGCAATTCCGGGAGATACTTCGGCGGAGACTGTTTCCGGAATCATTGCGGATGAAGTTGCCATCGGAATGGTAAACAGCAAAACCACTGCCGTAAGACTTATTCCGGCAATAGGAAAAGGTGTCGGAGACGAGGTGAACTTCGGAGGTCTGCTGGGAAGTGCACCTGTCATCAGGGTGAATAACTACAAATGTGATGAACTTATAAAGAGAGGCGGAAGAATTCCGGCACCTCTGCATTCATTGAGAAACTAAATTGAAAAAAATGTTTACCTTTATATAAAAAGGGTGTATAATATTTGGGTAAAAAATAACAATGTGGTGGGCGGAGAAAAACTCTTCCTACTGGTGAGGAGAAATAATATGGGTAGACACGGAACAATAGCAGGAAGAAAAGAAAAACAGGATGCTAAAAGATCACAGATTTTTACCAAATATGCAAGAGCAATAGCTGTAGCTGCCAAATCCGGCGGAGATATGGAATATAACTTTGCACTCAAGAATATCGTTGAAAAAGCAAAGGCTATTAATATGCCTAATGATAACATAATTCGTGCAATAAAGAAAGGAACAGGTGAATTAGGCGGAGAATCCTATGAAACAGGTTCATTTGAAGGCTACGGCCCCGGCGGAGTTGCCATTATTGTTGAGACACTTACGGACAACAAGAACAGAACAACATCTGCAGTTAAGCATGCATTTGACAGATGCGGCGGAAATCTCGGAGTTCCCGGATGCGTAGGCTATATGTTTAACAGAAAAGGTTTTATTCTTATCGAAAAAGCTGATGGAGTCACTGAGGATGAGCTTATGGAAATCGGTATGGAAGCCGGAATGGAAGATATGATTGTTAATGACGACAGCTTTGAAATCTACACAGACCCGGCTGATTTTGACGCAGTAGCCGAAGCTTTGAGAAATGCGGGATATGAGCTTCTCGAAGCGGACGTTGATATGATTCCTTCAATGACATCTTCACCTTCGGATTCTGATATCAAGGCACTTAAAAAGCTGGTGGCAATGCTTGAAGAAGATGATGATGTACAGAAAGTATATCACAATTGTGAAGCTGATCTTGAGGACTAGTTTAATCAGGCAGGATTCCATAATAAAACATACGTTATTAAACCGCAGTATTGATTTGATACTGCGGTTTTAGGTTCTATGTCAAATGTTGGTTCCATTAATTACTGTCCGCTGTATATATTCCGTCTCTGAATAATATTATCGGAGATTTCTTCTATGAAAAAATGAGCTTTGGAAGTGAAATATCCTATGTCGGGTTTTCGAATCTGAAAACCGGAAACAGTTTTTATGTTATCATAATATTCCAGAATTCTATCTAAAGTAGTTTCCAGCTCTTCCGATGTCATTCCGTTGTCAATATACATTGAGCGGAAATTCTTTTCCACCGCAAAATCATCCTCCGAAAAAAAATCGTCAATAGCCAGCAGGGCTCTCATAGAGCAGAAAATGGCCTGATAATCCATGTCAAGAGCCTCTTTAAGCTTGCTGCTTTTAAGAAGAGAACCGGCTTCATTAACCATTAATGTGGCTTTTTCTATATTTTCATTCGTAAAAACATCACGTGCATCTTCGTTCATAATGATACCTCCTTATTTCAATAACAATATTCTATCACAAAAGCCGGATAAAGTCATATTAGATTTTATAAAGCATATGTTGGATAAGAATTGATAAATGAAGGTGAGAGCATTTTCGGGAGTCAGACAGAATTAATTAAAAAGGACGGCAAATTGCCGTCCGCGTTTATTATGTGGATGCCGCTATTTTTTGTACGAATTAAAGAATGCCATAATACCTTTGGCATCAAGCTCAGCAGCTTTTTTTCTCCATGTATCGGATTTAAGCAGCTCAACTTCCGTTTCGCTGGTGTAGAATCCGTGTTCAATCAGAACTGCGGGAATGACCGTATTCTTTATTACCGCAAAATTTGCGGTTTTAACACCCCGGTCTTTGATGCCGATATCATTCTTATTCGCATCATGTATGTATTCCGCAAGTTTTTTACCTACCGAACTGGTACTGTAATAATAGATTTCCCAGCCGGTGGCATCGTTCTCCCAGGTAATACCGTCACCGAAAGCATTGGCATGAATGCTTACGAAAATATCCGCATCGGATTCGTTGGCTTTTGCCGAACGCTCCGAAAGAGAAAGGTCGGTATTATCCGAAACCGTCATCAGAACAGTAACACCGTAGGATTCAAGATATGATTTAAGGTATTTTGCAACAGCACGGTTGAATTCATATTCCATAAGAGTGCTGTCGGGACTGCGCTTTCCTCCCGTGGATTTTCCGTGTCCGGGATCCAGCATCACGATAAGCTTACCGTCTTCATAAGGATCAAACGATGATGCGGAAGCAGCAGTGCCGCTGCCCGAAGACGAACCTGAGGACGAAGATGTACCTGATGAGCTTCCGGAGGTTGTACCGGAAGAGTCTGCTTTTGATTTACAGTTGAAATATACGGTCATAGTCTTTCTGTCTGAAGACAGAGTAATTTTCGGCGCTGATGCGGAGTTTAAATCGAAAACAATACGGTAGGTATTGTCATCATGATTGGCTGCACGTACTCCGGATACCATGGAATATGAACTGCTGCAGGAATACAGTGTCCCGGAAAGAGTTTTTGCCGCAGTATGTTTATAAAAATCGATTACATATCTGTCAGGACCGGAGAGAGAAAATTTTTTGTAATCGGAATCCGAAAGGGCTGTGCTTGAAGTAATGACAGCCTGAGTGTACATATTGCTTTCGTCACCGTGGGTTATCTTTATTCCGGTTATTGTACCTAAGCCGGACGATGCCGCAGTGTTTCCTACAGTAATGCTGACAGTCTGAGTTTTTTCATCCCATTCGACTTTAAAATTCAGGGATTCGGAGACGAATCTCACGGGGATAAGAGTTCTTCCGTTAACAATTTGTGCCGGTACATCCAGAGCTTTTGAAGCCCCGTTAACCAGTGCGGTTTTTGAATTTATTGTCAGTTTGATAATCTGATTATTATAATTGATGGTGACGACAGAATCATCTGTATTCCATGAAACTTCTCCGCCTATTTTTTCAAACAGAGCTCTGGCCGGAATCATGGTTCTGGAATCTATTATCTGTGCCGGAACGTCCATGTTAAGAACTTCTCCGTTGACCTTGAGCGTGATTCCTTTTGAAGCAGCATAGGTGTCTGTTTGCGAAAAAACGGAAAATGATGTAATGACAAGAATAAATGTCAATATAGCTATGGCAAATCGTATAGTTTTGTCAGGTTTTGTCAGTTTGTAAAGCATAGTAATCCTCCTTCTTCTAAAACTACTCTGTCATTGTAACAAAAAATGCGGAAAAAGTCATGAAGTTAACATAGTTTTGTTTAAGTTGACACAAAAAAGAAATATAAAGTTCGAAAAAATGCCGGAAATATGGTATAATTCATAAAAATAATTGAAATTCTAAATTCGGGTAACGAAAAAAACATAGAACTGTTGTGGAGGTTAATATGGAAGCAAAGCTTGAATACATGAAATGGCAGAGAAACAAGTTCCTGTCAAATGAAGAAATGATGGAATTAAAGAGTTTCAGAGAAAACGATGATCTTATTGAGGAGCTGTTCGGAAGAGATCTGGAATTCGAAGAAGACGGAGTCACCGGTGAGCTGGGTCTCGGAATGAGCAGAATGAATAATTATCAGATGGCCAGAGCAATTCAGGCTTTTTCCAACGATCTTATGACAAAGTCCGGAGGCAGAGTCGGAAAAGGTGTGGCGGTTTCTTTTGATACGAGGAATATGTCGGAAGAATTCAGCGATCTTGTTTCGCGTATGCTTTTGGGAAACGGAATCGGAACGGCACTCTTTCTGAAGCCGACATCCGTTGCTCAGATGTCTTTCGCTATCAGATATCTTGACCTTGAAGGAGGAATAATGGTCACTGCGGGCAGCGAGCCGAAGCAGTATAACGGAGTAAGGTTTTTCAGCAATCAGGGAGAGCCTATGAGCGAAATGCAGATAAGCACTCTGATAGATGAGTTTTACAATATTCAGCAGTTTTCACAGATTCATGAATATGTAGGATTTTTAAGGCTGAACTCGATTCATCACAAAATCGGACCTGCAAATGATTTTAAGTACAGAAAAGAGCTGATGAGGGCGTCTGTATGCTCTGACATAGACAGAAGTGTAAAAATCGTATACACTCCGCTTTACGGTACCGGCGGTTTTTGCTTCAAAGAGCTGATGAAGGAGGCAGGATTCACTTCAGTAAGCTATGTTGAATCACAGATGAAAGCAGATCCGGAATTTCCCGGTATTGACGCACCGGACCCGGAAAAAGCGGATTCTTTAAAATGTGCGATTGAGCTGGCAGAAAAAGAAGAAGCCGAACTGGTTCTTGCAACAAATACCGACTGCAGTAAAATGGGCGCGGCCGTAAGAAATGCTGACGGAAGCTATGCGGTATTGAAAAGAGATGAAATACTGAAGCTCATAAGTGATTATATGGCAGAAAATGACCGGCCGGAACCTGAAGATCTGAAACTCATGAATCCGGAAGGTGACGGAATTCTGGCATGTATGCTGATGGCTGAGCTGACTGCTAATAGAATAAATAAAATGTTAAAATAATGTGACAATTATATTTACTTTTATTGAAGGTTTGCTATAATGAAAGCAATACGTTTTTTATTGCATTATAAAGTACAAGGAGGGAAAAAATTGAAAAAATTAGCACTTTTATTAGTTTTCGTTCTTGCAGTGGCAACATTCTCTGTTGGATGCGGCAGTAAAGACAAAGCGGCGGCAACAGCAGGTGAAGGCGGAGTTATCAAAATCGGTGTATACGAACCGGCTTCAGGCGATAACGGCGCAGGCGGAAAACAGGAAACACTTGGAATTCAGTATGCGAACAGCATCTGCCCGACAGTTGAAATCAACGGCGTTACATATGACGTTCAGCTGGAGCTCGTTGATAACGAATCATCAACAGACAAAGGCCCGACAGCCGCTAAGAATTTAGTGGGAAAAGGCGTTTCCGTAGTTCTCGGTTCATACGGTTCAGGAGTATCAATTGCAGCATCTGACATTTTTGCTGAAGCAGGTATTCCGGCAATCGGTGTTACATGCACAAATCCGCAGGTAACAGAAGGAAATACTCATTACTTCAGAATCTGCTTCCTCGATCCTTTCCAGGGAACAGTTCTGGCAAACTTTGCGACAGACGTTTTTGCCGCAAAAACAGCATACTGCTTATCTAAGTTAGGCGATGACTATTCCGTAGGTCTCTGCAACTATTTCCAGAAAGCATTTGAAGGTCTTGGCGGAAAAGTTGTTTACGAAACATTCCCTGACGGAAACAGTGATTTCACATCATACGTAGCAAACGCAATCAAGGCAAATGCTGACGTATTCTTTGCTCCGGTTTCAACAGAAGCGGCAGCTCTCATTATCGACCAGGCTAACGCACAGGGTATGGATATGCCTATCCTGGCAGGCGACACATGGGACAGCAACGTTATTACAGGCGCTGCTAAAGGAAAGAACGTTGAAATTTATGTAACAACATTCTATCAGGAAGGCGGAAATCCTGAATTTGACTCAGGCGTTAAGGCATGGATTGAAGCTGATTCAACAAATCTTGCAAACAACGGCGGAAACACAGATTTGGCTGCGGTAACAGCAATGGGCTATGATGCTTACTTCACTGCACTCGAAGCTCTTAAGGCAGCAGGTTCACCTGCTCCGGCTGACGTTATGGCTGCACTTCCGGGTGTAAGCTACAAGGGTGTTTGCGGTATGATCACATTCAATGAAACAGGCGATGCAAACAGAGATATTGCGTATGTTAAAAAGTGCAATACAGAAACAGGTGCCTGGGAATTCGTAGCTGAACAGGGTGTAAAATAGAATTCACTTTTACTGATTCTGTATAACAGGCGGGGGCTTTATGCCCCCGCATATTGTGTTATACGGACAGCATTGTAAGGGCGGGGAACCGATAAGGTTAACTCCTGATTCGGAGTCGGCTCTTGCAATGAACTATGCTTCGGCTTATCAATTTCAGCACAATATTTTTTGGAGGTAATTATGGACTTTGTCAGGGACAATCTGCCATATATTTTAGCGGGAATATCCGTAGGCGGTCAGTACGCACTGATTGCAATAGGATATACAATGGTTTACGGTATACTCAGACTTATCAATTTCGCTCACGGTGATATGTTTATGATTGCCGGACTCATGGGTGTATATGCAGTAACATGGATGCCGCTGTATCTGGCTATTCCATTCGTAATAATATTTACAGTTATTCTGGGCTTTGCTATAGAACGGGTTGCGTATAAGCCCCTAAGATCCGCACCGCGTATGTCGGTAATGATATCGGCTATCGGTGTCAGCTATCTTCTTCAGAATCTGGCACTTTACATAACCGGAGGTCTTACAAAAACATATCCGAGCATTCCTTGGATTTCAAATACAGTAAAGGTATTCGGTGCGACAACAAAGGTAGTTACATTGATAACACCGGTGCTCACAATCGCTCTGGTTGTGGCGCTTGTGCTTCTTATTAATCATACCAAAATGGGTATGGCCATGAGAGCTGTTTCCAGAGATTTTGAAACGGCACGTCTGATGGGAATAAAAATTGACAGCGTAATCAGTCTTACATTCATTATAGGATCGTTTCTTGCGGCTGTCGGCTCGATTCTGTATTTTTCGAATTACACGGGTGTTATGCCTACCGCAGGCGCAATGCCGGGATTAAAAGCCTTTGTAGCGGCAGTATTCGGCGGCATCGGCTCGATTCCGGGTGCGGTTATCGGTGCATTTATCATAGGTATATGTGAAAACATTATCAAAGGCGTAGGCTGGACAACTTTCTCGGATGCGTTCACATTTGCACTTCTGATTGTAATTCTCATTGTAAAACCGACAGGTCTGTTCGGTGAAAAGAATATAGATAAGGTATAGGGGGAATAGAGATGACTAAACAGAAAAAATGGCTGCTCTCCTGTATCGTAATTGCCGTGTTCCTTGCACTGGTTTACTTTTTAGAAGGAATAATACCGAGCTATTCGAACTGGAGTATGCTGTTTACTGTGCTTGAAAAGGGTTCAATTTACGCACTGGTTGCCGTATCCATGAACCTTGTAAACGGTTTTACAGGTTTGTTTTCACTGGGGCAGGCGGGATTCATGCTCATAGGAGCATATGCGTATGCGGTATTTACTATTCCTGTGGCTCAGAGAGCCGCTGTGTACCAGTATTTCGACGGAGGTCTTATTCAGTTTACAATTCCCGTATTCTTTGCAATTCTTCTGGCGGGAATTGTTGCCGCAATTTTTGCTTTCCTTATAGGTCTTCCGGTTTTGAGACTGAAGAGTGACTATCTGGCTATCGCAACACTCGGATTTGCGGAAATCATCAGAGCGATTTTCCAGTGGAATGCTCTGGGACCGATAACAAACGGTTCAAATCTGTTAAGAAAATTTGCTACATATCAGTCGGCATTATTCCCGATAATAGCCTGCGGAATATGTATTGCCATAATATGTCTTTTGATAAATTCATCATACGGCCGTGCTTTTAAGGCTATCAGAGAGGATGAAATTGCTGCGGAAGCGATGGGTATCAACCTGTTCAAACATAAGCAGCTCAGCTTTGTAATCAGCTCGTTTTTTGCCGGCATAGGCGGAGCGCTTCTGGCAATGTTCCAGACAACAATTCAGGCGTCGGCGTTTAAAGCGGCAATGACTTATGAATTCCTTCTCATTGTTGTAATCGGAGGAATGGGTTCGATTACCGGAAGTATAATAGCTTCGTTCCTGTTTATTGCATGTCGTGAATGGTGGCTCAGATTCCTGGATTCGGAGCTGTATATAGGCGATTTTCAGGTTCCGCTTCTTCGTGCGGGTTTCAGAAACGTAGTATTCTCGGTAGTAATAATGATAATTGTATTATTCTACAGAAAAGGAATAATGGGTACCCGGGAATTCTCCTGGAACGGACTGCTGCGGTGGTTTAAAAATCTTCCGGGTAACATACGGAGTATTCCGGGCAGACTGAAACGTAAAAATAAAAAGGAGGCGCAGATAAATGAATAAAGAGAATGTATTGCGTGTCTCCGACATAACCATGCAGTTCGGAGGTGTGGTGGCAGTAAATAATTTCAGCATGGAAGTTAACAAAGGCGAGATTATAGGTCTGATAGGTCCTAACGGAGCCGGCAAAACTACTGCTTTTAACTGTATTACCGGAGTATATGCACCTACCAACGGCCAGATAGAATTTGACGGAAATGTTATTATTTCCAATTATCCCAAAAGAAAAATGGCCAAGATATATAAAGGCGAAAATATGGGAAAATACAACAGAGTTATTGCTCCGACACCGGATAAAATAACAAAACTGGGAATTGCCAGAACTTTTCAGAATATAAGGCTTTTTTCGCAGCTTTCGGTTTTCGACAATGTGCTGATAGCAAAGCATCTTCATGCTAAGCAGAATGTTTTTTCCGCAACCTTCAGAATCAATCACAAAGAAGAAAAGAGAATGCGGGAAGAGACAATGGCTCTTCTTGAGGAACAGGGTCTTGAAAAATATAAGGACGATGTTTCAACCTCACTGCCTTACGGTCTTCAGAGAAGACTTGAGATAGCCAGAGCTCTGGCGACAAATCCCAGCCTTTTGCTTCTGGATGAGCCGGCAGCGGGCATGAATCCTCAGGAATCGGATGAACTCATGGAATTTATAGGACAGATCAGGGACAAATACAATCTTTCGATATTTCTGATTGAGCATCATATGCAGCTTGTAATGGGAATCTGCGAGAGAATATATGTTCTTGACCATGGTATCAAAATTGCCGAAGGAAATCCATCGGAGATACAGAGTAATCACAAGGTTATCGAGGCATATCTGGGGGTGGATGAATAATGCTGAAAATTGAAAATCTGAATGTTCATTACGGTGGTATTCATGCTCTCAGAGGTGTGAATATGCACATCGAAAAGGGAAAAATCATTTCTCTGATTGGCGCAAATGGGGCCGGAAAGAGCACGACTCTCAAGTCAATAATGGGTCTGGTCAATAAAAGCGGCGGCAGTGTGATTTATAAGGGCGAAGACATTACTAAATCAAATACTATTGATATTGTAAAAAAAGGTATTGCTCTTACTCCCGAAGGAAGAAAGGTTTTTCCGGATCAGACCGTTAAAGAGAACCTTCTTCTGGGAGCATATCTCAGAAAAGATAAAAAAGGAATAAAGGAAGATCTTGAATGGATATATACGTTATTCCCGCGTCTTCTGGAAAGAGAGTGGCAGATTGCGGCTACTTTATCCGGCGGGGAACAGCAGATGCTGGCGGTAGGCCGTTCTCTTATGAGCAGACCTGAGCTTCTGATGATGGACGAACCGTCTCTGGGTCTTGCTCCGATTATAGTTAAGGATATTTTTTCAATCATTAAAGAAATTAACAGAGCGGGAGTGAGCGTGCTGCTTATAGAGCAGAATGCAAAGGCTGCTCTCGAAATTTCCGATTATGCATATGTTCTGGAAACGGGAGTTGTGACTCTTGAAGGAGCCGGAAAAGACCTCATTTCAAATGATGCGGTCAGAAAGGCTTATCTCGGAGCATAACGGCATTTTCGTGCTGATTTTTCCAAATATTGTTTATTAAATAAGTGCCCTGCCTTTAAAAAAGGCGGGGTGTATTATTTATATTCGGGAGCAGTTCCGCTGAATGTTCTGTTGGAGCTTTCGTTGTACTCTTTTTCGGGTTCACATTTTTCTTAGATGCATAGTGCGGAATAAAATATTATGCATAGTGCGGAATAAAATATTATGAATTGCGTTTTATCTTATGATGTGTTATTATAGTCAGCGTAATTCGGGAGAAGACGAACGATTCATAAAACAAAACCGCTTTTCGATTTTGAGGTTAATGACAATACCTCGGAAAAAAAGAGCTTATCAGAAAAACGGAATAATTTCCCGGGTTTAATAATATAGTGAAAAAAAGTAAAGAACAGTAAAAGATGGTAGAAAAAGGGAAAAGAAAGAAGGGATTATTACCATGAAAAAAACAGTTTTAGCACTTATTCTTGCGATGACTCTTATTATGTCATCATCGGTTTCGGCCTTTGCGGATTCCGGAGACACATATGTGGCTCTGGGAAGTGATCTGACTCAGGAACAGAAGGCAGTCGTGCTGGACATTTTCGGTCTGAGTGAAGCCGATTTAGATGAAATTGACACTGTTGAGATTACTAATGCCATGGAGCATGAAATACTCGGGAGTTATCTTCCTGACAGCGTTATCGGATACAAAGCACTTTCCTGTGTAAGGGTCGATAAGAAAAAAAGCGGCGGAATCAGGGTTACAACAGCAAATATTTCATACTGCACGGAAGGTATGTATAAAAATGCGCTAATTACAGCAGGAATTGAAAATGCGGATGTAATTGTAGCAGGACCTTTCAGAATTTCCGGAACCGCAGGTCTGGTAGGAGCAATGAAGGCTTATCAGGAAATGACAGGTAAGGAAATCTCCGAAGAAAATGCGGATGCCGCGGTTGAAGAGATTGTTACTACCGGTGCTCTGGCTCAGGAGGTGGGAGACAGTGAGGATGCTGAAAATCTTGTTGCCCTTGCAAAGCAGAAGGTAATTGCGGAAGGTGCGAAATCCGATGAGGAGATTCTTGCTATGATAGATGAGGCGGCATCTCAGATCGGACTTTCACTGACTGATTCCGAAAAGCAGCAGCTCCTCAAGCTTCTGAAGAAAATATCACAGCTGGATATTGATGCCGACACTTTAAAGAAACAGGCTTCTGATATTTATGACAGACTGAAAGATCTTGGGGTTGATATGAGTGATCTTGATAAAGATACAGTTATAAGCGGAATAACAAAGGTTCTGAACAGTATACTGGATTTCATAAAAGGACTGTTCTCATAATGAGTAACAGTGATGTTGCTGGATTGATACTGTCGGTCCTGCAACGTTTTTTTTGATAGAGATGTGGATTTATATTAAAATAATTGGCGGAAACAAATCAGGAGGAAATAATGAATTCAGAAAAATTTGACCGGGAGCAGCTGATTCAGACAGCGATTGACAATCTGAAGAACTCTTATGCACCTTATTCGAATTTTAATGTTTCGGCGGCGGTACTCATGGATTCCGGAAGGATTTATGCAGGTGTAAATGTTGAGAATGCTTCATATTCGGCAGGTATATGTGCAGAGCGAAATGCGATTTTTCATGCCGTGGGCTGCGGGGAGAAAAGGATAAAGGCCATCGCAATAGTTGGCGGTCCGGATTATTCGATAAATGACTACTGCTATCCCTGCGGAATCTGCCGCCAGGTTATGCGGGAATTCTGTGTCCCGGAGGAAATGAAAGTGATTTCGGCAAAATCAGTAACTGACTATGTCGAAATGACTCTGGAGGAGCTTTTCCCCAACAGCTTCGGACCGGAATCACTTGCGTCAAAGTGTGTCAAAGGGGACGGTTCTGATTGACACATTTTGCGAACAGACGAACTTGACATAATGCCATTCAGCTATATCGAAGCGTCCGGCAACAATAAAGTATCCGGTGCAAAACCAATTTTAAGTAAAATGTCTCCATATTTTGGAAAAATCTGAAATATGGAGACGTTTTTGTGATTTTAGCAGTAAATGATGTGTTCGTTTTTAATAAATAGTCAGAATATGGTAAAATTTAGGAGGAATTTGGCGTAAATTTGCCTCCGAAACCGCCTATAATTCACTTTTTTCAAAATTATGTCTCCATTTTTTTGAAAAAGTCTAAATGTGGAGATATTTCCTATGAGATTTAGTTTTTGACTTTATCTGACTTTTATTCAGGGAGTTGTGTTTTTGAGTTTTCCGGAATAATTGTGAAAGAATAGGAACAGTTTGAATTAAGAATGAATAATTTAAGGAAATACTTAATAAACGATGATTGAAAAAAAGACTGTTTTTCTTCAAAACAGGTAATAGAATTACAGGATATAATATGGTACCATATTATAAATACGTAAATGTCGAAAAAAACTGAAATAATAGTTTTCATAATTATTATGGCTTTTATCATAGCCGCTTTAGATATAACTTTTGCAAGTTTTATCCCGGAACGTAGTTGCAGGATAGAATTACAGTCAAAAAGTTACTATTTACAGCCGATTGATTAAAAAGATAGGAACCCTCATAGGAGTAAAGCATAAAATATGATTCGCAGAGACTGTATTCTTTAGAAATGCTTGCGCTCATAATCGGACGTAGCGGTTCTAAGCTCTGTATGTGCATGAAGCTTGCCAGTCACTAAGAACCTACTTCCTTCAATGCCCATTCAGTTATAGTATCGTTTCGAATCACAGGCTTGTTATTTGTATTCACAATATGTTTGGATAGAATGACTGTGAATAGTAACTAATAAATTGTATTTATTTATTCTAAATGACATTTTATGTCGTTGTTAAATGATAAACTTATATTGGTTTAATCCTAAAATGAAGAATTAAACTTGTACTTTAGAAACTGAAAATGGCTAAAAAAGCTTAGTTTACTTTTGCAATAGTTCCTGCTTGCAGACATGATATAGTGAGTATATTGATTACTGTCTGCTGGAAAGGAACAGATATGAACTAATAGAAAACTATGATAAAGGTATTAAAGAATAAATTTGATTACATTTAATGCTTTTATGTGGGAATTACTACTATTATTTGGTGTATATTAAAATTTTTCATTGCAGGAGGAAAAATATTGTTTAAAGCACATATTAATGGAAAACTAATGCAAAGCTGCAATGAGCACAGCATTAATACAGCTTTGTATTCCGGAAAGAATATTAAATCTGTTGGATTAGAAAAAAGTGGTTATCTAAGCGGACTTATTCATGATGCAGGTAAATATACAAATGAGTTTACTAAGTATTTAGAAGCTGCCGCTTCGGGAGAAGCTGTTGCAAAAGGCTCGGTGATACATACATTTGCGGGTGTCAGGTTACTGCTGTCTGAGTTTCACAGCTTATACAATGGTGGTGAAAAGAAAGGAGACTGGGATGATCTAACATCAGAATTGCTGGCCATTGCTGTGGGCAGTCATCATGGTCAGTTTGATGTTTTTGACGACGGTGCAATCTCGGGTTTTGAGCACAGAATGAAAAAACAGCCGGAATATGATAATAAAGCAATTGAAAATTTTTACAGCAGTTGTACAGAAAAGAATACGATAAAGAAACTGTTTCAAGAATCGGCAGGAGAAATTGAGAGATTTGCATTAGCACTATATGAAATGACCAAAGATACGGAAGAATTTCTATTCTATTCAGGTCTGCTTGAACGCCTGATATCTTCATCAGTAATGGACGGAGACAGGAGAGATACTGCGGAGTTCATGTCGGAAAATACGATTAATTTTGAAAAGTATTCTGAGGAAAAGATCAGCATATTATGGGATGATTCGTATAGGAATCTGATGAATAAACTAAATACATTCAGCACTAATACTGAAATAGCACGTGCAAGAAGAGAAATGTCTGATTATTGTGAGAGATTTGCTGAAAAACCTTGCGGAGTCTATCGTTTAAATCTTCCTACAGGTGCTGGCAAAACACTTTCAAGTTTAAGATATGCACTGGTTCATGCAAAAAGATACAACAAGAAACGCATTATTTTTGCCGTGCCTTTATTAAGCATTCTAGATCAGAATGCAGAAATAATAAGAGAGGCAATTGGAAACAGTGATATGATTCTTGAACACCACTCCAATGTTATTATTGAAAATGAATCCTCGGAGGAATTCGTTAACCGTGAAATGTTGATTGATACATGGAGTGCACCTGTTATAATAACAACTCTTGTACAGCTTCTGAACACTATGTTTGCCGGAAGGACCTCAGCTATCAGAAGGTTTCATAGTCTGACAGACAGCATAGTGGTCATCGACGAAGTCCAATCAGTACCGGAGAAAATGATATCATTATTTAATATGACACTGAATTTTTTATCTAGGACATGCAATACAACTTTCGTTTTATGCTCTGCAACGCAGCCTTTACTGGAACTGAACTCACATAAACTGTTAGTTGATGATTCTGATTTCATTCCTGCGGAGAAATTATCATACTATAAGCAAATATTCAAGCGAAATCAGGCAATATTTGAAGGTCAGATGGACATGGATAGCATTTTCGAATTAATCAGACAATATAGAAATGATTATAAAAGCGTGCTGATTATATGCAATACAAAAAAAGAAGCAGCAGATATTTACAATATGATAAAAGAAACAATGGAAAACTCATATCATTTATCGACTTCGATGTGCATGGCTCACAGAAAAAATGTTCTTAATAAAGTATCTGAGAGGTTGAATTGTGAAGAAGGTGTAATATGCGTTTCTACTCAGCTCATTGAAGCAGGTGTTGATGTATCTTTTGGGGCAGTAATTCGTATTTCGGCAGGAATAGATAACATTGTACAGGCTGCAGGGCGATGCAACAGGAACGGAGAAAGGGAAAATTGTGCACCTGTGAGCATAGTATCACTTTCAGGCGAGAACCTGACAAGATTAAAAGAAATAAAAAGGGCACAGGACGCGACCGGTGAACTGGTAGCCGAATATAAAAAGAATCCTGATAGTTTTGACAATGACTTACTGTCAGATAAAGCAATAGATTATTATTATAAAGTATTATTTAAAAAGCTAAACAGTATTGGGAACTATACAAATTTCTGTAAGAAAAATGTGCAGCTATTTGATTTGCTGGCATGTAACAATAAATACACTCCTGAGAATGAGGAAGAACCGATATTTATGAGACAGGCGTTCAAAACTGCGGGAAAATACTTTTCTGTTTTTGAAAATGAACAGAGTTCGGTAATTGTACCTTATAAAAATGGTGAAGAAATAATAAATGACATTCTTTCAGAAGATTTTCTATCCGATTATGGAAACGCAAAAAAAACATTGCATTGTACGAAAGAGTTTTCGGTAAATCTATTTCAATATCAAATAGAAAAACTGAAAGAAATGAATGCTTTATATACAGATAAGAATAAAACAGTATTGATATTAAACGGCAGTTATTATGATGACAATCTTGGAATCATATTTGAAGAAAGTGAGGTGGGTAAATGCAGCACCCTAATATTGTAGAGTTTTGTGTGTATGGGGATTATGGACTGTTTTCCGATCCGATAACCAGAGTAGGAGGAGAAAAATGCAGTTACCAGATTCCAACATATGAGGCAATAAAAGGCGTATTAGCTTCTGTGTACTGGAAACCGACAATAGTATGGTACATAGATAAAATTCGGGTAATGAATCAGATTCAGACAGAGGTAAAGGGAATCCGCCCGATAAAATACAATGACGGCAAGAATGATCTTGCTTATTACACATATCTGAAAAAATGCAGGTATCAGGTACAGGCTCATTTTGAATGGAATTACAATCGTAATGAGATGAAAAATGATCGTAACGAAAATAAGCATCATAACATAGCCAAAAGAATGATAGAAAAAGGCGGAAGGCGTGACGTTTTTCTGGGAACAAGAGAGTGTCAGGCATATGTGGAGCCTTGCCGTTTTGGAGAAGAAACAGGGTATTATGATGAACTGGAGCAATTAGCATTTGGTCTTATGTACCATGGGATAACATATCCCGACGAAAGCTTTTCGGATGAAACAAAGGATAAAATGACAGTTAATTTCTGGTATCCTGTTATGAATCGTGGAATAATTGAATTTCCTAAACCGGAGCAATGTACTATTCATAAAGAAATAAGAGAAATGAAAATGAAATTATTTTCTGAGGGAAATAATTTCTCCGGATTGAAGGAATTTGAGGGGGTGGAATAATGGGACTCTTTCAAAAGGCAGTGGAAACATATGATGCAATGAGTGAATTCGCCGGAAAGATAGTAGAAGGTAAAGAAATACTGGCACCGGTAGGTCATATGATAGCAAATGCAAAAATTGAGATTACAGTTGATGAAAACGGAAATTTTGTCAAAGCCGTACAAATTGAGGAAAAAATACCTATTCCGTGCAGTGAAAAATCTTCAGGAAGATCAAGTGGAGCAGTGGCACATCCGCTATGCGATAAGGTTGATTATGTTGCTGAAATAGACGAAGAGAAACATCAACTGTATATTGATGAAATGCAGAAGTGGACAGAATCTGAATATACAGTGCCTAAATTAGTTCCTATATATGAGTATTTGAAAAAAGGTTCAGTGTTGAATGACTGTCTGAAATCCGGGGTAATAAGTATTGATGAAAAAAACAAAATTAAGAATGGCGGAGATATAGTGACCTGGAGAGTAGTTGGATTGGGTTCTGAAAGCGGTGCTGTTTATGAAGACCGTGAAATGCAGAAAAAGTATGCTGAGTATTATCTGAATTCGTCTGAATTCCCTACAGGGTTATGTATGATGAGTGGAAATAAAGAAAAACTTGCATCTCAACATTTAAAGGGAGTGTCGAATTTTGCAGGAAATGCTAAAATTATTTCATCGAATGACAGTTCAAATTTTACATACAGAGGACGTTTTGCTAAAGATAATGAAGCACTGACTATGGGATATATTTCTTCCCAAAAGGCACATAATATGCTGAAATGGCTGGTTTCAAATGAAGGAGTATCTTTAGGAAATCGAAGAATGGTATGCTGGAATCCTTCCGGAAAAAAGATAGCAAGGTTCAATCTACCTCTAAATTTCGGAGAAACAAAGTCAAAGTTTGAACCGACTGAATATAAAGAGCAATTGAACAAACTGGTATTAGGGATGAAAAAGGATTTTGAGGAACCAAAAGATAAAGGATTCACTAGCTCGAATGATGTCATAATTGCTGCGTTTGAAGCGGCAACTCCGGGAAGGCTTTCTCTTACATATTACAATGAATTAAAAGGTTCCGATTTTCTGGACAGACTGTATTACTGGGATACGACTTGCTGCTGGTACAGTTCGTTTTACGGAACAAGTGCACCGGCACTTTATCAGATTATTAATTGTGCATTTGGAACCCAGCGCGGAGGCGAAAATGAAAAGAACGCCAGATTTGAGTGTGACACCAAGGTTTTCGGTCAGCAAATGCAACGTATTATTCAATGCAGAATAGACAAAAAACTATTTCCTGCCGACATTATGAAAAATATAGTCAGAAAAGCGGAAAGACTTCAAATCTACACGAAGAATAATAGAGAGATGCTGATTTTTACAGCCTGTGCTGTAATCAGAAAATACCGATCAGATAATTTAAAGGAGGAATGGAAAATGTCCCTTGAAGAAAACAGACATGACAGAAGTTATCAGTTTGGCAGATTACTGGCTGTTATGGAAAAAATTGAGAGAGATACATACAGCAATGATGAAAAAAGAGAAACAAATGCAATCAGGTCTCAGGCATTTTTTGTTCAAAGGCCCCAGACAGCATTCAGTCAGATTATGACTCAGATTAAAACAGGGTATTATCCTCGTCTGTCAGTAAAAAGCAGAATGTACTACGAAAAACTAATTGGGAAAATTTTGGAAGAAATTTCAGCTTTCGATGAGAATGAAATCGGAAAACCACTTAGTGAGACTTATCTGATGGGATATTATTTACAAAAAAATGAACTTTATACCAAAAAAGAAAATATATCTGATAATGAAAATACGGAGGAATAAAAAATGGCTGTAATAAAGAATAAAATTGATTTCGTGGCACTTATTTCAGTTAACAATGCCAATGCAAACGGAGATCCTTTAAATGGAAATCGTCCGAGAACGGATTATGAAGGTCTGGGAGAAATGTCAGACGTATGCATTAAAAGAAAAATCAGAAACCGTATGCAGGATATACTTGATTCGGCGGGCAGCGTATTTGTACAGTCAACGGATCGCTCGGATGATGGAGCAAAAAGTCTTGCGGAAAGAGCAAAAGAACTCAGCAAGATTAAAGATGTTGAAGAGTTTGCGGAAAAAGCCTGCAGCAAATGGATTGATGTAAGAACATTTGGACAGGTATTTGCATTTAAAGGGCAAAGCTTATCAGTGGGAGTACGGGGGCCTGTTTCTATTCATCAAGCTGTAAGTCTTAATCCTGTTGAGGTTTACTCTATGCAGATTACAAAAAGTGTTAACAGTGAAGACAAGGAAGGCAAAAGCTCAGACACTATGGGTATGAAGCACTATGTTAAGTTTGGATTATATAAGGTTAAAGGATCAATAAATGTCCAGCTTGCCGAAAAGACCGGTTTCAGCGAAGATGATGCGGAACTGGTTAAGAAATGTTTAAGCACACTTTTTATTAATGACAGTTCATCCGCAAGACCTGACGGTTCCATGGAAGTAGTGAAACTTTACTGGTTCAAACATAATTGTAAAGACGGGCAGTATTCAACGGCCAAGGTACATCGAAGTGTTGAAGTTAATCTCAAAGAAGGTGTGGTTTATCCAAAGAATATAGATGACTATTCGATTGAATTAAAGTCCCCGGATGATCTTGAAGTTGAAGAAATAGAGGGAATATAATGATATGTATGCAGAAGAGGACTATCTTCAGATATCAGGAATACAGCATTTTGTATTTTGCAGAAGGCAATGGGCTTTAATCCATATTGAACAACAGTGGAAAGACAATTTATTAACGGCTGAGGGTGAAGTTGAGCATCGCCGTGTTCATGATGAAAATGTCCGTGATAGCAGAAACGGAGTAATAACGATGAGAGGTTTAAAGGTGTTTTCAAAATTTCTCGGAGTGTCAGGTGAATGTGATGCGGTTGAATTCTTACCCTCAGAGGATGGGATTTCATTAAATGGACGAGAAGGCTTGTGGAATGTTATGCCGGTAGAGTATAAGCATGGTGCTTCTAAATTTGATGATTGTGACAGACTGCAGGTCACATTGCAGGCAATGTGCCTGGAAGAAATGTTTTCAATAGAAATAAATGATGCCTGTATTTTCTATTTTAAGACCAGGCGCAGAGAGCGAATAAAAATTACTGATGAACTGAGAAACCGTGCGGTGAGTTTTATAAATGAAATGCATTTATATATGAGTAGAGGATATACTCCGAGAGTTAAACCGGGGAAGTATTGTAAAAGCTGCTCTTTGAAAGAAATCTGCCTGCCTGAACTTTTGAAAAAAAGTGAATCTGCATCAAAGTATATAGAACGTTTTCTTAAGGAGCGAAGTAATGAAGAAAATGCTTAATACATTATATGTAACAAGTGAAGACGCATATGCAGCATTAAATGGTGAAACTGTTGAAATAAGCTTTGCTGACAAAGAAAACAAAAGAATACCGCTTCATACTTTAGAAAATATAGTGTTGTTCTCATATAAAGGAGCATCGCCAGAATTGATGGGAAAGTGTGAAGAGTATGGCATCCCGATTTGTTTTTTTTCTCCAAGAGGAAAATATCTGGCAACTGTAGGAGCAGCAATAAAAGGTAATGTACTTCTTCGTAAAACGCAATACCGTTTTTCTGATGATGAAAATGAATCCTTGAGAATATCAAGAAATATTATTACAGGAAAATTGTATAATTCCGAACAGATACTATTGAGAGTCACCCGCGATCATCCTTTTCAGGTGGATGTTCAGGGTATTGTTACAGCAGCCAAAAGAATAGATGAGTATCTGATGATGGCAAGAGCCGCTGAAACCAAGGAATCCCTAAGAGGAATAGAGGGTCTGGCTGCATCTGAGTATTTTGGGATGTTTAACGAGTTGATTTTGAGGCAGAAAAGCGATTTCAAATTTTCGGTAAGAACCAGAAGACCTCCATTGGACAGAATAAATGCTTTGCTTTCTTTCGCGTATGTATTATTATCAAATATGTGTGCTTCAGCATTATTGAGTGTGGGTATGGATCCTTATGTGGGGTTTCTTCATACTGATAAACCCGGAAGAAAATCACTTGCATTAGACCTTATGGAGGAATTTCGAAGCATATTAGCGGATAGACTTGTGCTAACTTTGATTAATAACAGAGTAATAAATGAAGGTCACTTTGCAGTTCAAAGTTCAGGTGCGGTGATTCTCACTGATGAAGGGAAAAAAATATTTTTATCTAAATGGCAGGAGAAAAAAAGAACTGAGATTATGCATCCATATCTTAAAGAAAAAATCACATGGGGTTTAGCTCCGTATTCTCAGGCAATGCTGTTGGCACGATATTTAAGGGGCGATATTGATGAATATCCTCCTTTTTTCTGGAGGTGACGAGTGTTATTCTTAATTGGGTATGATGTAAATACTACAAGTAAAGAAGGCAGGAGAAGGCTTAACAGGGTAGCAAAAGTTTGCTGTGATTATGGGCAGCGAGTACAGAATTCTGTTTTTGAATGTAGTTTATCCGGAGCTGAATATGTAATGATGAAGGAAAAACTGCTTAATATTATTGATACAGATATGGATAGTCTGAGAATATATAATCTTGGGAATAAGTATTCCGGAAATATTGAGCACTATGGAATTAAGGAAACCTATGATCCTGAAGGGGACTTGATTCTTTAGGCGAAGTACAAGCTGTTTGGAATATACTATTTACTTCGCGTAAATAGTATCATGTTTTTTAATAAAAAATCCATTATTACCTGTTGTTATGGCAATAATGGTCACAAAATATAGTATTTCTTAATTGATAAGTATTATATTTTGCGGTCGCTCCCCATGCTGGGGGGCG
>DCHZ01000012.1 GCA_002315385.1 Firmicutes bacterium UBA1739
TTCTACAGGATTGTCAATGTTTTTTAGATATTTTTTACCATATTACTATATTTTCTTTTTAAACAGCCCATGATGATTGCAATACATGTAAAATATTCCCCGGCCTTTCCTTTTTATTCTACATTCGGCATTTCCCTCCGGGTACAGTTTATGCAATTGAATACTGTCATACGAAACAAATGCTATGAACGAAATATAATGTTTTTTTGTCATGTCGTGACTTATTGTAATATAATACTCATCTTCAACCTGTTCTATATTAAAATCGTGCTCCTCATCCGCATCTTCGGCTTCTAATGGCGGAAGCATTACTCCACAGCAGCTTATTGCGACTTCTCCCAACGAATGAACAACATTGCCGCAAACCGGACAAACGTAGAATTTTCCTCTCATCATATTCGCTGTTTTATTATTATTCGTAACCGCTTTACCCGACACCAATTCAGATACAGATACATTCAGTGCTTTTGCCAGCGGTTCAAGCAGAGAAATGTCAGGCAGGCTCTTTCCTGTTTCCCATTTTGAAATCGCCTTATCTGAAATATCTATTCTTTCCCCCAGTTCATGCTGAGTCATTTTCAGATTTTCTCTCAGCTTTTTTATTATACCGCCTGTAACATATGTATCCACAAGCCTCACCTCCCAATCGTTTTCTTTATATAATTCTAACTCTGCCAGCACTCATGCTCAACCTACCGTCAGTCGAATTATATTATTCGTTTATTATTCCCCAGGCATCAGTCAGTCTTTTCATAGACCACGATGCATTTGCCGAACTTGTGGACGGAAGCTTTATTGCTTTTATCATAGTAATCGGATATATGTGTTTCATATACAGCTCGTATGACTTTCCCCCATTTGCAAATATTTTTTTTACACTGCTGTTTTTAAGAATTAATGTAATATCATTGACTTCAACATTCTCTATTTCGGAATCAGATGAGCCTTTCAATGTGCAGCTTTTTATGACATCCCATACTGCAATCCGGTTTTCAAAAAGCATTTTCTTTTTTTCTTCAACGGTTTCAGGGCAGTTGCATTTTAATACATTTGCCAGCACTTTCCAGAACCGGTTTTGCTTATGAGCATAAAAAAAATTGCTTTCCCGTGATTTTACCGATGGAAATGAGCCCAGTATCAGAATTTCCGACTCTGCATCGTATATCGGTGAAATTGTATGTTTTGCTGTCTGTTTTGTTTTCACGGTTGATTCTGTCGTTTTTTCCATATTCTCTCCATAAAACAAGCCGGCTATTATCCGGATTGCATAATTCTGTTTTTTCTGCCAATAATCCGGAAATGTCCGGTCTGATACTCGCTTTACTGTAATCTCACCTTCGGTTTTATCAGTTCAGGTTTATCATTTCAAAACCCGACTTTGCGAATCTGCAGCTTTTTCAATTTGCCGGCGGATTTTTTATGTTTTATTTATTTCCTGCCACCTTAATCTCTACATTATTAATTATAGTTTGATCGGCTTCATAAGCTTTGCATCCGGATTCTTTTCCATATAGTCCATAAGCATCAGTTTTAAATCATCACTGACATCCTCGGAATTATCGTCATATTTCAGTTCCCTTTCAAAAGTCCATTCAAATGATTCCGGATCTTCGGAATATGCTTTCTGCAGTTCTTTGTTTGGCCATGAACCGAGTTTAAGCTGAAAAGAAGTTCCGTTAAAATCTGCTTGTGCATCATTGGAAAACATTACCCATGTCCGGCCTTTTGATTTCCAGCTGACAATTCCCTTATTCGGGTGACGATTATTATACTGCGATTTTAATTCTTTTCTTCTGTCTGTCGAAATACCCATCTTTCCTCCATTTCTATACAAAACATCAGTAAAGCATCATTGCTGACTCTGCCCGGTTTGCAGTGATTTTCGGTGCCGGTAAACTATTTCACACCGATGTATTTCCTTTTCGTCCCGGCTGCTGATTTCTCCTGTATCCTCAAAATCCGACGTCAGCTTTACAATATATAAGCTCACTCCGCATTACCAGAAGACCCCCACTGTCAGAACCGGAATGAGTAACATCAGTCCTTTTACCATAAATCTGTCATTCAGAACCTCATACCCGTATTTACTATACAGCTCATGAGCATCTAATTATCGTAGCAAGCTTCGTTATCTTCTGCATTTTCACATTATCAGTTTCAAAACAACTTGTCAAACCTAACGGCATTACAGGTTTATCTTCGGCTTTTTATAAAATATAAAGAAGATTAACGGATAGAGCGATACATTGTCCCCTTTTTCAGCCTGCAGTCTGACCGGACCGCCATTGAATAAATGCACATCAGCATAGCTGGTGATCAGATCATCATTTTTCCTCCTAATCTCTTTTCTTCCGGCTCTCTGTCTTCAACTTCATTCCCCTTCTTACGATTTTTTCAAAGGTCTTCACAGGAATCAAAGCAATTCCGAATTCATCGCTTCACACAATCAGACGTGTACCGGCCGTAATTTCAAACTGTTCTCTCGCCTCCTTCGGAATGACAATCTGACCTCTGTCGTTGACTGTAACAGAGCCCCAGATATTCTTGCCTATTGGTGCCGGAGGCAAAACACCGATTCCCTCAACGGTTTCCGTACAAAGCAGACTGTCAATAGTAGTTCCGTACACTCTCGCTAACAAACTGCATTTTTCCACATCCGGAATTGTGGCTCCGGTTTCCCATTTTGCATAAGCCTGACGGGAAATCCCGATTTTTTCGGAAATCTCCTCCTGTGAATATCCGTTAATACTTCTAAGCATAGCCAGATTGTCTTTCAGCATGATTTACCTCCTTATCACAACACTTAAAGGATTGATTTTTTTCCTTATATATAAAACAATTGAACAGATCTCCCTCAAACATATTCCCACTATAAATCAATTCTTTCAAATCTGAAACAGGATTGTTTAAACGAGCGGTATGTCAGTACCACATATGTGATTATTCCGGAAGTCATCAACCCTGTCTGCAGCCAAAACTGTTCTGTTCCGAAAGCATTCAGCCCCGACAGTCCGGGAAAATGATGCAGAGCTTCGCCGGTTCCGATAACAGCGAAGTTCACAATAATAAAGACAATAAACGGTCTGCCGATTTTATAGATTGTTTTAAAGAATCCACCGACAAATATTGCATTGAACAGACCGTATATGACAAAGGCCAGTCCAAGAGCAAATCCGTTTGCATTCATCAAAGCATTGTTTCTGTATATCGGCGAATCCACCAGCACGGTCATTCTGAGAAGAACTGCCGCCATCATCAGAAGAATACTGCACATCTCTATAAAGCATACAAAAAGATATTTTCCCTTTACCACATCTTTCTTGGCAATGGGAAGCAGCGCAGAAAACATAATGTCATTCGTTTCTCTCGCATTCTGAAAGCTTTGATATATTCCGAGTGTAGTAAAAAAGGCACCGCAGAGCACCGGATAACCCGGCAGCAAAAACATCAGTCCGAACAGAACGAATACATACGAAAGCCCTGATGCAGACAGTTTCATTTCCTTTAACAGTATATTACCCATTTGAAGCCTCTCTTTCCATGCGCAGAATCGCATCCTCCAGACTTTCGCCCTTCTCAGAGAAGCGCTGAATGAACTCTTCTTTCGGCAATTCAGATATTATTTCTCCTTTGGAGATATAGACGATGTTATCCGCACATTTTTCTATATCTGAAATGATATGGGTTGAGAAAAAAAACGCTACTCCTTCTTTCTTAAGCCTGATAAACAGCTCTAACAGCTCGTCACGTGAAAACGGATCCAGTCCGCTTGTCGGTTCGTCAAGAATCAGCACTTTTGCATTATGTGACAAAGCCAAAAGAAGATTACACTTCACCTTCATACCCTCGGACAGTTCCAGTGCCTTTTTGTTTTCATCGAGTCCGAACATCTTAAGGTACCTGATGTACGCATCATCGTCCCATGTGTCATAGAATTTTTTCACCACTTCGACAATATCTTTAATTGTTTTTCTCGGATACCAGGCTATTGAACCTGTTGAGTAGCCTATACTCTTTTTTATTTCCGTTTCGTTTTCCGCAAGCGGTTTACCGAAATACCTGATATCACCGCTATCCGGATGAATCAGATTCAGCATCGACTTTATGGCAGTCGTTTTACCGGCACCGTTTCTCCCGATAAAACCGGTGATTTCTCCCTCATTTATGCCAAAGGATACTTCTTTAAGGTTAAATGCGGGATACCCCTTATTCAGATTTTTGATTTCTACAATACTCATACATATCCCTCTCTTTGTAATATGAGACATTATAATATCGGTATTGTTATATATCAACCAACTCAAAGCAACAAAAAAATCGCATTTTTGTTATGTTTGGTTGCCGGATTGGAAATCATATCTGCCGGGAAAGTACGGGTGTGGTTTCAAACCGGTATTGCATTATAGCGGCAATGAAACATATCGGCTGTGATGCCGCAAAGGCAAAAAATGCGGTTCCGGCATGATACACGTGGATGAGAACGGCAACCCTTCCGGCCCTATGATCGAGGCCGCAATACAGGACTTTATCAAAGCTTATAGCAACCATAATCGACGGAGAAGAGGTTTACAGAAGCTGAGAATATTCTCATGCACCATATCATGCATAACCGTGAATAGATAAACAGCCTATAGAAGCAAGCCTGCAACATGAACAAGATGTCTAATTTATTCTTCTCTTACAGTAACCGCAGTAAAGTGCTGAGTCACTCGGAACGCCCTGAGGCGGCATAGCAAGTCTCACACCACAATGAGGGCAACAACCAGGCTTTCCTTTTGGAGGGTTGCTGCGGTTTTTAAAATTCTCCTTCCATTTACGTACTCTTTCTGTATTGGCCTTCTGCTCATCACTCCAGGAATTAATTATTTCCTGACATAATTCCTTATCACTGATTTTGTCAAGTGCATGCTGTCTGACATAATGATCTAAATCTTTTCTTGCTATACTCTCTAATATGTCCTGATCAAATATATACTTAATGGCCTCCTTTCGAACTTCAGATTCCTTATCTTTAGTTGCTACCTGTATAAGTGTCGCACTGTCTCTAATACTTTTCAGAGCTTCCATTCTCGAAAAACGATTATTTGCAAATATGGCAATTTCTTTTAAGTCCTCATAATTGGTGATTCGTTCAGTAGCAAAAGAACCACCTCCATTACTTCCGGCTTCTAAGGCAATTTTCTTTATTATATCGTCATCGTTTATCATAGATACTGCCAGTTCAGAAAGAAAAGAATTATTGCTTTGAATTGCTATTTCTCCAAGCACTTTCCGGTCTTTGATTTTGGAGCAGGCTTCTTTAGCAACACCTGAATCCGGTGCCGTAAGCGCTATCTCTTTAAGCATATTGGGGTCCGAAATCTTTCTGATTTCTTTACATGCTTTTTTGTATCTTGAATACGAACCCTTTTCTTTCATCCATGCAGGTTTGAACAGACCCATGTATTACCTCCGTTATTATCAAAAAATGACTATAGCTATAATATCTTCAGTAAAGTGAAGATATTTTTTCTGTTACTTACACCATGTATTAATGATGAGATTTATTGTTAAAATTATATAATTAACAAATTGTATTTGTCAATCGACTAACAACTTCAGAACACGCATTTGGCGAAGGTAATTATATCGTTTCTCTTATGCAGCTATCATAGTTCAAACCTCCTTGTTTAGTCGATGACGGGGCACTTTGCAGCACAAAAAACGCAAAAAGGGCGCCGGTGTTTGAGGAAGGCCGAGCGGCTTCGAGTAATAGCTGAAGCAGCGAAAAGACACCAAAGACAGCCAAGACGCCTAAGACATCAAAAAGAGAGCTGAGGTTTGTGTTAACCCTGACTCTCTTTTTTCTGTTTTGACATCAGAATCGAACTTCTACGGCGAAACCGCCTTTAAAATATTAGGTGTTCGTCCAATGTACGTTTGGATTAGAAATCATATATTGATAGAATTTCATTCAACAGGTACAAATTGATGCTCGTGGGTGTAAAATCAAATTTTCCGGCGAGCTTGCCTATATCCCTCGTTTCAATCTTTTCAGAAC
>DCHZ01000002.1:0-125 GCA_002315385.1 Firmicutes bacterium UBA1739
GAAAGAATCGATGGTGGTAAACTATTGTTGATGTAATGGTAAAGCAGGATGCGGTTAATCCAAAAAGAAGACAGCGTGAAGCTGGAAAACAATCGCTGGTTTCAGGAATTGGAACAAAATCACAG
>DCHZ01000002.1:144-861 GCA_002315385.1 Firmicutes bacterium UBA1739
GCTACAACGCGAGGAAAACAAACTGAAACGAAAGGTTATTAGCCGAGAAATGAAAGCGGCTGAAAAACAAAGACAGTTTGAACTTAAGCAACTGAAACGAAAAGAAAAGCACAGAGGAAAATAACCTTAGTGCATTGGTGTCTTAAGGCGAAGAAAAAGAAATAAACGTTTTTATTTTTCTTGTTGACTCTGCCCTTAGGGGATAATCCAAAATGTGAAATGTAAGGAAGGAGGAGAACATCAGATGTTAAGAATTGGAGAGTTTTCAAAGTTATCTCATTTAACAGTAAAAGCATTAAGATTCTATGAGAAAGAAGGTCTGTTGATTCCGGAAAATGTCGACGAATGGACCGGATATAGAACTTATGACACAAGCCAGTTAAAGGATGCAGCAACAATCAAATCATACAGACAGTTAGGTCTATCGATTGATGAGATTAAGGCAATCGTGAATGGCGCTGATAAGAAGATAATTTTAGCTTCAAAAGCAGAAGTGCTAAAAACTCAAAAGGAAGACATAGATGTTCGTCTTTCCATAATAAATCATATTTTGGAGGATGAAGAGATGAAATATCAGGTAACAGTAAAAGAAATTCCGGCAGCAATCGTTTATTACACAGAGGTTAAGGTTAAGAACTTCTCGAAAATGATGACACTTATTCCTGAACTGGGTGCAGAGTGTATGGAGTTAAATCCAGGAATGAAATGTGCGAATCC
>DCHZ01000002.1:936-50222 GCA_002315385.1 Firmicutes bacterium UBA1739
ATTCGTCATAATGAGGCTGTCGAGAAATTTGGTAAGGAAAGCGAAAGAATCAAATGATTATTCCGGGGTACTTTGAGCCACCTGTCCGGGTTTTCAGAGCCACCAATCCGGAAAAATGGAGCCACGAATTCCGGGGTTTGAGAGCCACTTTCGTACCCTGGTTATAAGAAAATTTCCTTTATACTGTATGTACACACTCAGGTGTGAATACAGATGAAGGAGGTCAAACATATGACCCAATACCGGAAAATCCTAAGGCTTAACAGCCTGGATCTCAGTGAACGCAGCATCGCTGCAAGTGCGGGAGTGTCCCGCAACACCGTCAGTAAAGTCCTCAAACGTGCTAAGGAGTTAAATATCTCCTGGCCGTTGGATCACGACATGACGGATAGTGTCTTGGTCCTCTGTCAAGATATCGGACAGTAATTTTAGAAAATTCCTGCCCCGTTCTTTTTCTTTATAGGTATGTTGGCGGGATACTATCTTTATAGTAATTATGTTTTGGGTTTCTTGCCGAGAGGTTTTTATATGTATCACGCTTTAGAATGATGGAAGATATCAAAACTGGAAAGGATGAAGTATCCTTTGTATTGGTATTTAAACTTTCCAGATTTGGCCGTAATGCAGCTGATCGCGGGACGGCATATATTCCGAACTTTGAGGTAAGCATGGCTTTTCAGGCTGCTGTGGGCGACAATTGACGGTGAAGATGCATTCCCAATTCCATAATATGAAGCTTGAAGGCAATGTGTTATTATTTTTATTAATCAATATGCCTGAAAAGCTTGACTACATCGCTTTAATACATTAAAATGCTAAATAGAAGAATTTGAGCAGAGACTCATTAAACGGAGGTAATTATGAAAAAGATTATTGCACTTTTACTCGTAGCCGTTTTGGCATTGTCAATGTTTACAGCATGCGGATCAAAAAAAGCAGATACCGCTTCGGAAACAAACAAGCTGATTGTAGGTTTTGATGCTGAATTCCCACCTTACGGATTTGTTGCCGAGGATGGTTCTTATGACGGATTTGACCTTGCATGTGCAAAGGAAATCTGTAACAGACTCGGATGGGAATTTGAAGCAAAGGCAATTGACTGGAATTCAAAGGATGCCGAACTTAAAGCAGGAAATATCAACTGCATCTGGAATGGATTTACATATACAGGTCGTGAAGAAGATTATACATGGTCTGATCCATATGTAGACAACAGTATCGTTCTGGTTGTTAAGGCTGATTCGGGAATCAAGTCAATGGCTGATCTGGCAGGAAAGAAAGTAATGGCTCAGGCCGCTTCATCGGCTGTAGATGCTATTTCAGCTAATGCTGAATTTGCCGCAAGTGTAGGCGAGGTTGTTGAGCTTGCCGACTATAATCTCGGATTCATGGAATTAAACCAGGGAACAGTTGATGCGGTTGCCGCAGACCTCGGCGTTGCGGTATATCAGATTGGAGCAAAGGATGGTAACTATGTGATTCTGGAAGAACCGATTTCAACAGAACAGTATGCAATAGGTTTCTTAAAAGGAAATACAGAGTTAAGAGATGCTGTTAATACAAAGCTTCACGAGATTGCTGATGACGGCACAATGATGAAGATAGCAGAGAAATATGTAGAAGCAGGTCTTGTACCGGCAAGCCTTTGTCTTTGCAAATAAGTATTAATAGTTATTTAATCAGTTTACAGAATCAGGCAGGGTGCTCCTGCCTGATTTAAATATTTAAAAAAGGAAATAATAATGACTGTTCAGACAATGCTTTTAGCCCTTTCGGAGGGCTTTGTTACGACACTGGCAATATTTGCCGTGACAATAATAGGATCAATGCCGCTGGGAATATTCGTTTATTTCGGAAAAGTGAGCAGAATTGCCCCCATCAGATGGATCGTCGAGATATATATTTCAATAATAAGAGGAACTCCGCTTATGCTTCAGCTGATGGTGGTATACTTCGGACCGAATCTGATTTTCGGGGTGTCCCTTCCGTCAAACTGGAGATTCATAGCTGTTGCCATCGCATTTATAATAAATTATGCCGCATATTTTGCGGAAATCTACAGAAGCGGATTTGAAGCTATTCCTAAGGGACAATATGAAGCTGCCGAAGTTCTCGGATATACGAAAGTACAGCGTTTCATGAAGATAATTATCCCTCAGATGATAAGAAATACACTTCCATCCATTACAAATGAGCTTATTACGCTGGTAAAGGATACCTCGCTGGCGTCAATAATCGGTACGATGGAAATGTTTACCAGAGCAAAACAAATTGCGGTTGCTCCTCATACTCCGGGAATGTGGGCCTTCGTAGCTGCTGCTGTTTTCTATTATGTTTTCAATTATATTGTGGCAATTATCATGGCGAAACTGGAAAAGAAATTCCAGTACTGATGATACAAAACGGGTAAATCCCCGCGAAACATTACACTGTTAATTCGGAACGGAGAGTTAAATGAAAGTACTTGAATTAAATAATATTGAAAAAAGCTTCGGAGATTTGACTGTGCTGAAGGATATTTCTCTTTCGGTGGAAAAGGGACAGGTTATTTCAATTATAGGACCGTCAGGCTCCGGAAAAACCACTCTGATGAGAAGTGCGGCATTTCTTGAAACAATAGATAAAGGGGAAATTATCTATAATGGCAATAAGGCTGCCTGGATGGAAAAAGGAAAAGCCGTGTATCAGAAAAACCTGAAACCGTTTAAGAGTTGTTTCGGTTTCGTTTTCCAGCAGTTTAATCTTTTTCCGCATTATTCGGTAATAAAAAACCTGACCGATGCCCAGATGGTTGTTCAGAAGAGAAGTAAGGAGGAGGCATTCTCTATTGCGAAAGAACTCATAGAGCAGCTGGGGTTAAGCGGAAAGGAAAATTACAGACCGTCTCAGCTGTCGGGAGGACAGCAGCAGAGGGTAGCCATTGCAAGAGCTCTGGCAGTGAAACCGGATATTCTGTTTTTTGACGAGCCGACTTCCGCTTTGGATCCGGAGCTTACCGGAGAAGTCCTGAAGGTTATACGTTCTCTTGCGGAAGAACATATGACCATGGTAATTGTAACACATGAAATGGCCTTTGCCAGAGACGTGTCGGATCATATTATTTTTATGGATGAAGGTTTTATCGTGGAAGAAGGTTCTCCGGATGAAGTAATCAATAATCCGAAGGAAGAAAGAACGAAGGCTTTTCTCGGAAGGTTTAAGAGATAAAAGTCATACTGCTGCGGAGATAAAATGAAGATAAAATACATAAGAGCAAATCCTACGGAAAATATTACTCTGCTTGTAACAAGCGGGATATCAAGAAAACAACAGCCTGAAACAGCGTCAAAACTGCTTCGGGCTGTTCCCGGTGCGGAACAGGTGGGCTATCTGGAGAAACCCGAATCAGACAGGGCAGAGGTAAGATTACAGATGATGGGTGGAGAATTCTGCGGAAATGCGGCAATTTCCGCGGCGGCAAAAATTGCTGCTGATAAGGAAATAGCAAGAGGCAATAGGATGCTGATACCCATTGAAGTTTCGGGTGCCGATGGTATTGTAAACTGTGAAATCTACAGGGATAATAACCGCATGACGGGAACAGTGGAGATTCCTCTACCCGAAAAGGTTGAAAGGGTTCTTTTGGAGTATGAGGAGAAAAACATTCCCGCCACCGTTGTTTTTCTGAAAGGCATAACACATATTATCATTAACAGGGATTGTGCTCCCGAAGGTTATGCGGATTTCGCGGAGCCGGCAGTAAAAGAATGGAGCAATTCATTCAGAGAGGATGCTGTAGGGCTGATTCTTTTTGACGAAGAGAGAACGGAAATAACTCCTCTCGTATATGTTAAACCTACGAACAGTCTCTATTGGGAAAAAGGCTGCGGAACCGGAACTGCGGCTGCCGGAATATTTGCCGCATTGAATTTGGGCAGGAGTATAAACCTTCCGGTTAAACAGCCCGGAGGAGTAATAGAGGCTTCCGTAAAACTTGATGCCGGAAATATCATTGCCGTATCAATTACCGGCAGTGTAATATTAGAGAAAGAAACAGAAATTTCTTTATAAATGCAAAAAGAAAACGACAGTAATAATGAGCCTGTCGTTTCTTTTTTTGGGTGGTTAGTTGCCACCGTTGTGTGTATATTAAATTTAAGAAAGAGGAAGCAGATTTATTATCTTCCGGAAGCTTCTTCCTGAGACTGAGTGTCCTCTCCGAGAACAACTTTGATTTCCAGTGTTTTGCCTCCGCGGTAAACAGATAATGTTACCGTATCTCCGGCTTTGAAGTTGTCTCTCTGGTTGTTTAACTCAGAAATGGTTTTGATTTCCGTGCCGTTTATTCCGGTTATGATGTCTCCCTGAAGAATTCCTCCCTTATATGCACCTGATTCAGGGTCAACGTATCTTACGTAGACACCCTCGGGAAGATTGTAGATTGAAGCCGTCTGAGCGGTAATATTTTCTCCCGATATTCCTATAAGCGGTCTGCCTGAAACGTATCCGTTATTGATAAGCTCTTCGATTACAGGAACGGCAACATTAATAGGTATTGCAAAACCGAGACCTTCGGTAGTAGACGAGCTTATTTTAGCTGAAGTAACTCCGACTACCTGACCCGCAGAGTTAACAAGCGGTCCACCGGAATTTCCGGGATTAATTGCGGCATCGGTTTGTACATAATGCATAATTCTGCCGTCTATTTCAATTTCACGGCCTAATGCGGAAATAATTCCCTGAGTGGTGGATCCAGAAAGAGTTTCTCCCAAAGGATTTCCTATTACGAGAACTGTTTCACCCTGAACCAGGTTGTCTGAATTGCCGACTTCGGCAGCTGTCAGACCGTTTGCTTTAATCTTAAGCACCGCAAGATCTGTTTTTTCATCCTGACCGACAATATTTGCCTGATATTCAGTCTCATCGGAAAGTGTAACGGTAATGGATTCAGCCCCGTCTATTACATGCTGATTGGTAACAATGTATCCGTCAGTGGAAAAAACTATTCCGGAACCGGAACCTTCACCCTGAAAGGTAGTCGTGGTAATTCCTACAACAGAAGGCATAACCTTTTTTACTATCTGAGGAACGGTAAGTGTAGTTCCGCCTGAGCCGGATTCCAGGGCGTTTGCCGATGTGGATACCTGATTCACTTTAAACTCAGAACTTCCCGAGGGGGAATATCCTATAGCAGAAAGATATACGGCACAGCTGCCCACCGATAATAAGATTATCGCAAGTATAATAGCGGATATAATAAGTATTTTTTTCGCACCGCGTTGTTTATGAATCACAGTGCCCGAACTTCCGTATATGGAATTGACACGCTCCTGTTTCCATTTATCATAATCATGATTCATAAAACTCACATCCTTTCAAGATTACATTTTCTTTTGATGTGTATATACTACCCTCATTTTATGGAGAAAATGTGACAGAAAAGAGGAAAGTTAAATAAAGAATGAATAAAGAAAAGAATTTTGGATTTTTTATACTCTTGATTAGAGATTGAGTCTAATATATAATTTCAGAAAAAGGAGATTGTGACTGATATGAATATAACGGCAATAAAGATAATAGTAACGCTGCTGATTGCGGCGGCGGCGGGAGTTGCGGTATGGCTGCTTCTCAGAAGTATTCGATTGTGGTACTGGAGAACAGATGAGATAACAGGATCCATAAGGGAAATGGGGAATAAAATTGACAATCTGGAAACGGGTCTGGATAATGTTAAAATCAGCACAGAGAAGCTTGTATCCGAGACCAGAGAAGTGAATGCCAGACTTGAATCTTTTGATGCAAAACTAAGGCAGCTTAAGGAAACCGGATACCGGCAGATTGAAGGCAGTACGGAAGGCCTCGATGATATTCTGAGGGAAAAGCCGGTATTGCCGGAGGGGGATATACCGGATGAAAGAGAAGCGGTTTCGGACAGTGAAAATGCGCCGGAAGTCGGCGAAAGCATAAGCGGGGAAGAAAAGGAAGTTAAGAGACAGGTTGAAAATCTTGAACAGGAGCTGGAAAACCTCAAAAAAGAGAAGGAACGATTGAAAGCGGAAATAAATGCAAGAATCCGAGATTAGGAGACAGTGATGCAGAATTCTTATGGAGAAAATGAAAAAAATAATAGAATACTGAAAGAATGTGCATTGTCGCGAAAAAAACATGAGGAAGTGGAAAAGCGGTACAGGAGCCTTGTCGAACCGGATATGTCTTATTTGATTCGGATAGCAAAAATAAATGAAGAAAAATCTGAAAAAGAACGTACTACGCTGAAATCCGGAAATTCCGTAAGCAAATCTGAGTATGAAAAAAAACCGCCTGAGAAAAAGACAGACTCTGTTGTCAGCTCCGGGGAAACAGAACCTGTGGCGAAGGAGCCGGAGAATTCTTCAAATACAGAATATGATGCGGACAGCGGAAAGACTGAAACTGAAATTAAGCCGGAAACTGAAAATAACAGCGGTATTTTTCAATCAGAAGATAATATTCCACCGAAAAACAACAGCGCACAGACTGTATCGGATAATTTCAGAAAATATTTTGAGCGGGAAATTTCTCCGATACTGGACAAACCGGAATTCGGTACAATCCGTGATTTCATAGCGGAAGAAAACGATTTTTCACGGGAAGAGTATCAGAGTATTCTGGAAGAATATGATAACTTTTCGGAAAATGACGGCTCGGAAGAAGAGCCGGCAGATACGGAGCAGATACCTGAGTATTCTGCGGAAAATGTTGGCGTGGTTTATGCTGTTCCGCTTGAAAATCAGACTGAAAGCAGTTCGGCTGAACAGGAGCCTCTTAGAATAAAGATTTTCAAGGGTGCTATGGCATTGATTGTATTAATAACGGCAACAGCGATAGTTTATAATATATGGTAAAGACAACTCTCTCACAAATGGCTTAAATTCATTGACTAAATATTTAAAAATGTGTATAATAAATCCGCTGAAGTTTTTTGCGGGCGTAGTTCATCGGTAGAACACGAGCTTCCCAAGCTTGAAAGGTGGGTTCGACTCCCATCGCCCGCTCCAGCCAGATCCTCTTTTGTCTACGGATAAAAGAGGTTTAGTTTTTTATGAAGGGCCTGTTCTTTAATTCCGGATTGCACAGATATAGAGGAATATGCTGTCGGAGAGCAGCCGTGAAGTTTAAGACAGACCTGAGATATTTTGAATTGATCGGAGTTACCGGAAATTCCGGTGGAAGTGACGGGGATACAGTTTTGGATAATACAGGAAATAAAAAAGGATATTTTAAAGTATTGCTTGCGGGAATTCTCTGGGGAAGCACAGGTATTTACGTGAAGTTTCTCGGCATAATGGGAGCGGATTCCGCGTTAATCAGCTGCACAAGGTATGTGTTTGGATTTGTAATCATTCTGATTTGGGGACTTCTTACATCAGGAAGATCGGTTTTAAGAATTAATCTGAGAACTCTGATCTGCTGTGCTGTCATGGGGCTGTTCTGTCAGACAGTTTTCAACCTGGGATATACGGAGGCAATAGATAAAGTGGGAATGTCAATGGCGGCGATTCTTCTGTACACGGCACCGGTGTATACGGCGGTATGGTCATTGCTATTCTTCCGTGAAAAGTTTTCGGCATTAAAAACCTGTGCGTTTGTTATCAATATAGCGGGATGTGCTCTGGCTGTTACCGGAGGGGCTTTCTACGGAATATCCCTCTCACTTTACGGTGTATTAATGGGAATTCTTGCTGCTTTAATGTATTCTCTTTCTCCGATAATAGGAAGATTTGCAACGGAAGAATCCTCTCCCGTAACAATCGCAATTTACATGTTTCTTTTTGCGGCGATCTTTACTACCGCTTTTTCCAGACCCTGGGTCAGCGGAGCGGGAATAATAGGAATGAAATTTCTTGTTTTGGGAATATTATATGGTCTGATTCCGACTGCGGCGGCATATATTCTGTATTTCGGAGGAGTTTCGCAGGTTAATGAGATAAGCCGCGTACCTGTTATTGCGTCTGTTGAGGCTGTGACGGCAGCACTGATAGGCGTGGTCGCTTTTAATGAAAATATGAATATATGGAAAATTTTCGGAATTGCTCTGGTTATTCTGTCAATATATTTAATGAACCGCAGGAGCACTGGCAATAAGATACAAAATAACAGAAAATAAAAATAATTATAAAATTTGCTTGATTTTGAGATAAGTATATGCTATATTAGATGAGCGAAAAGAAATAGCTCATGCGGAAGTGGCTCAGGGGTAGAGCATCGCCTTGCCAAGGCGAGGGTCGCGAGTTCGAATCTCGTCTTCCGCTCCAGAAAAAACGAGTTGATTATTCAACTCGTTTTTTTATGTATAGATTCAACCGAATTATTGCTCAATGTCGGCAAGTCTGTAGCCTACACCTACTTCTGTAAGAACATATTTCGGCTTTCCGGGATTTTCTTCTATTTTTCTTCGGATGTTTGCCATATTTACCCTAAGCAGCTGCTGACTGTTTTTATCAGAACTAATATTCCATATGTTTGAGATAATGAAGTCATAGGTCAGAACTTTTCCGATATACTTTGCCAGAAGACAAAGCAGCTTGTATTCAATCTGAGTAAGATGAATTTCCTTACCGGAAACAAGAATCTGTCTGTTTTCAAAATCTATGGTCAGGTCTCCGTTTTTCAGAATATTCATCGATCCGGTATCCTTTGTCATGATGCGATTGGAATGTCTGAGTGCGGTACGGATTCTTGCAAGGAGCTCTGCAGAGCCGAATGGTTTTGTAATATAATCATCCGCTCCGTTGTCCAGTGCTTCAACCTTGTCTTTTTCAAAGCTTCTGGCGGAAATAATAATGACCGGTGTGGTCAGCTTTTCGCGAATCTTTCTGAGCAGATCCATACCGTCCATATCCGGCAGTCCGAGATCCAGAAGTATGGCATCGGGTACATGAGTTGACAGAATAGCGAGGGCTTCGGAGGCATCGGACACGGAAAGAACTCTGTATCCACTGGAGCTTAGAATAGTAGAAATAAAAGTCTGAATTGTAGTTTCATCTTCAATAATTAGAATCTGAGCTTTGTTGCTGTTCATCTGGTTTTCCTCCTGATATTGTATAAAAATTTATTTATAATATTTATGCGCTTTCATTTGTTTTCATAGGAAGATAGAATGTAAATGCAGTGCCTTCTCCGGGTTTACTGGTCACGGATATTTCTCCCGAATGAGCTTCAACGATACCCTTGCATGTGGGAAGACCGATGCCAAATCCCCTGCGGGAATCTGAGGAGGTGCTGCTGGTCATTCCGTACTCAAAAATATACGGCAGATCATTTTCGATAATACCGTTGCCGTTATCCTGCACCTTAAAATAAGCGCGGTCATTCTTTCTGTAAAGCTCAATATGGATAACCGGATCGGATGAGCTGTATTTTGCCGCATTATCAAGTAAATTGAGGATTGTAAGTTCTATAAGCGTAGAATCCATAGGGACTATAAGTATTTCATCCGGGACCCGCACATTGATTTCCGCAAGAGAATTTGTTGCCTGAAAATGTGATATTGCATCTGCTATAACCTCTTCGGCTATCTCATCGGATTTTATTACCTTCATGTTACTTTCGGAGATATGGGTAACCGAGAGTAGATTTTCCACTAAGCGAATCAGCCATTTCGATTCATCCACTATTCCTGACAGGAGTTTTTTTTCACTATCCTCGGAAATACATTCTTTATTTTCGAGGATAGTAGATGCGGCGCCGCTGATACCTGTCAGGGGAGTTCGGAGATCGTGAGAAATGGTGCGCAGCAGATTGTTTTTCATTTTTTCTTTTTCGATATTTACCTCTATCTGCCGTTGCTCTTCATATGATTGTTTCAGCTGAGCGGCATATGCTTCGGATTTTTCCTTTTCGATTTTATACTTGTATGTAAGAGTGCTGGTTATCAGCGAGGTGGTGAGCATTACTATGAAGGTAATGGGATATCCGTCCAGCTTGAAATTGAATTCAAAAAACGGCATTGTAAAAATATAATTCGCAGCTAAAACTCCTGCAAAAGAGGCGAGTATTCCCCAGATAAAACCCTTGGTCATTCTGGATACAAGAAGTACCATGAGAATGTAAAGCACCACAACTATATTGGTTGCCCCGCCTATAGTTTTTGCCATTGCCGCGAAAACTGTTGTAAGTGCAAATAATCCCAGTGTAATCATCATGTTCCTGAGTGTTTCGTTCATCTTTCTCTCCTGTGGTTATAATATATTTATATTATAACCTTTATTGCTGTGAATCGGTACACTTTTTTTATTTCGGAAAACGTAAAGAGCAGAGAAAAAATATTCAAATTATACTTATTTACAAATGTATTTTTTATTCTATAATAGTAGTACTGAGGTTATTCCCAAGGGAATTCCGAAAAACAGTGTTCAGGATTAAAATACAGGAGGTTGATCAGATTATGAAATACAAAAGAAAAACCGCATTATTATTTGCATTGAGCTTTGTAACGGTTGTTTTTATGTTTGCGATGACTGCATGCTCGGATAAAAAATCGGAAACCCCGGAAATTGAAAAAAAGACAGTGACAATTGCGGCGGGAAGCACATATAACGGATACTGTAAAACAATAATAGATGGAATTGAGCCGGTTCTCGGTGACATCGAATTTGATGTTCAGTCAAAGGGCAGTGTGATAAATAATATCCGCGGGGTAGCGGAAGGCAATGCGGATTTTGCCATGTCGAGAGCAGATGTACTTTATCAGGCATACAATGGCGTGGAGCTGTTTGACGGAGAGGCTGTAAAGAACATTCGTGTAGTGACGGGATGTTATGCGGAAGCCTGCCAGCTGGTGGTAAGTCAGAAATCGAAGATAAACAGTTTTGAAGATATTAAGGGAAAGACTATTGCTGTAGGAGAAATAAATTCTCTGTCAGAAATGATTTTTTCAAAAATACTGAAGTCCGCGGGAATTACGGAAAAAGATTTCAAAAAGATGAATATGGGATATAAGGATGCACTGTCAGCTATTGAAAACGAAGAAATAGACGGAATGTTTTTCGTTGCGGGAGCTCCGGTAACCGGAATAATGAAGCTTGCCGTAACCGAAAAAGTTAAGCTTGTTCCGATAGAAAGTGAAGGCCTGTTAAAAACAGATGATAAAGACTCTTATTTTGTTAAGTATACAATTCCTGCCGGAACATATTCCGGTCAGGAAAAAGATATTGATACACCGGCAGTTAAAACCGCTGTTATTGTCCGGGAGGATGTAAGTGCAGACACTGTTTACAGAATAACAAAAGCAATTTATGAAACAAAAGAAGCAGCAGCGGAAAAATTTGAAAAATGCAGCGAACTGGACGAGGAAAGTGCACTGGAGGGAATGACTGTTCCGGTTCACGAAGGAGCGGAAAAATACTATAAGGAGATCGGAGTATTGAAGTAGGGAAACGGTATTATCAAATTACCGGTGAAGCATCGAAGATTTTGAAGCGCACATACAAAAAAACAGGAAACCGCCGTTATAATCAGAAACCGTGAGTAAAGGCTTCGGTGATTATAACGGCGGTTTTGCTTCAGATATTCCCGCATACAGAAAGGGTTATCTGCTTCGAAAAAATCAGTTTTCTTTTTTCAGAAGATCCCTGATCTCTGTCAGGAGCAGGATATCAGCAGGCGGTTCTTCCGGTGCAGCTTCTTCGACTTCGACTTTCTTCTTTTCAAAAGTGGATTTTGCTTTTGAGAAAACTTTAATTACTATGAAAATACTCAGTGCAATAATAAAGAAATCCACAACGTTTTGAATAAAAGAACCGTATAAAAGAGCATTTTCGGGTTCAACTACGGTTGCTCCGTCCATAACAGCCGGCTTGAGTACCAGCTTAAGGTCTGAGAAATTAACACCGCCGGTAATAACTCCGATAAGCGGCATAATAAGGTCATTAACGATGGAAGTAACGATCTTACCGAAAGCAGCACCTATTACAACGCCGACAGCCATGTCGATAACATTGCCTTTAAATGCGAATTCTTTGAATTCATCTCTGAACTTTTTCAATTTTCTGCCTCCTTGTTTATAAATATTACACGGTATATTGTTAAATACATTTTCGATTATATCATTGTTTCGCCTGTTTTGTATATTTTTTTTGGTTTTTTTGAACACATACAGAATAAAAAATCCGGGAAGAAATGATAAACCTAAGAAAGGTGTTTCTTAATACAAAGTCAGGGGGTATTGATTTATTTTTTCTTTATATGTATAATTCTGAAAAGGAGAAGGATTGTGTCTTCTCCGGAGTACTGTTTAGAAAGAAAAACCATTTGGAAAGGTATGAAATAATGAGTAAATTTGTTGAGAAATCACATAAAATCCGCCATTTACCGGATTTGAGAGATATAGTATATCATGCCCGAAGTGAGTATGGAGAGAAAACCGCTTTTGAAGACTGTCATATGCCGGGAGAAAAAGAGAGAAGAAAGATTTCATATGAACAGTTTTATGATGATATGAATGCTCTGGGAACTGCATTGATTAAAAGAGGCTTTAAAGATAAGAAAATCGCACTGACCAGTGAAAACCGTTATGACTGGGTTCTGACATATTTTGCTGTGGCCTGCGGCGCAGGTGTGATTATTCCTTTGGATAAGGACCTGCCGGCGGGAGAACTGGCAAATCTTGTGGAACGCTCGCATGCTTCCGCTGTTGTATTTTCGGCCAAAAAGAAAAAAGTAATAGAAGAGGCAAAGAAAAGCGGGAAACTGCCGGAGGTGCTTGTATGCATGGATGAAAGTACGGATCCCGAACTGAGTATAAAGCAGCTTCTGGAGGAAGGCAGAAAAGAGCTGTCCCGGGGATGCAGAGAGTATTCAGACGCGGAAATAGATCCCTCGGCTATGATGGCTGTATATTTTACATCCGGCACCACAGGAAAATCCAAAGGCGTTATGCTGTCTCACAGAAACATTGCATCCAATGTCGAAAACATGCTAAGAAGAATGTATGTAACAAAGGAAGACCGGGCGCTTTCCGTAATGCCGATACACCATACCTTTGAGTTTACATGTGAAATAGTGCCCTGCATCGAAAGAGGCGGTACTATGGTATTTTGTGACGGACTTAAATATATTCAGAAAAACCTGAAGGAAGAGAATATTTCTGTCATGCTGGGTGTACCGCTGGTGTTTGAGACCTTCCACAGAAAGCTGTTTGTGACAGCGGCTCAGAAAGGATCGGAAGAAAAACTCAGAAAGGGTATGAAGCTGAACAGATTCATGATGAAACTGGGAATAAACCGTTCGAAAAAGCTGTTCAAAGATATTTATGCAGTGCTCGGAGACAGAATAAGAGTGTTTATTGTGGGGGGAGCACCTATGGACCCTCAGGTTATCCGGGATTTCAGGGATCTGGGAGTGAATATGTTTGAAGGTTACGGGCTTACCGAGACTTCTCCCATTATTGCGGTAAACGCAGATTACTGCTCAAAGCCGGGTACGGTGGGACCGCCTATGCCCGGAACACAGATCAGAATAGATTCGCCGGACAGTGAAGGAATAGGTGAGATAATAGCACTTACCGAATCCAGAATGATTGGATATTATGAAGATGAAGAGGAAACCGGAAAGGTTATTCTAGAAGACGGATGGTTTGCAACGGGGGATTACGGTTATCTGGATTCCGAAGGTTATCTTCATGTGACCGGCAGAAAGAAGAATGTAATAGTGACGAAAAACGGGAAAAACATTTTCCCGGAAGAGCTTGAAACTCTGCTGAATAAAAATGAATACATCAAAGAATCGGTAGTCTGGGGTAAAGCAGACGAAAACGGCGGAGACCTGATTATCCGGGCGGAAATAGTAGCGGAAAAGGATAATCTTAAAGGCCTGAGTGAAGAGGAAATACAGCTGAAGATTAAACAGGCAGTCGACGAGGTCAACAAATCAACCGTATCGTACAAAAGAATCCGGGGATTCAACATAAGATATGAAGAATTCGAGAAAACCACTACCAGAAAGATAAAACGTCATGCACTGAATCTTGAATAAAGAAGAAAACCGGATTATGAGCGGGAGCATTCACGAAATAACCTGTAAAACATATTTTCCGGGGGTGTATTTACTTTTTTTGAGTTTAGGTTATAATAATAATGTATATGCAGACAGCATATTGATATGAAAGTAAATAAGGAGAAAAGAAATGACAGATAAAATCAAAGCTGCAATCGAAGAAATCCGCCCGTTTTTGCAGTCTCATGGCGGAGATGTTGAATTCGTATCTTTTGAGGACGGCATCGTAAATGTCAGATTACAGGGGGCATGCCACGGATGTGCGGGAGCACAGCAGACGCTTAAGCTGGGCATTCAGAGAGTCCTCCAGGAACAGTTCCCTGACGATGTGAAAAGTGTTGAATCGGTGTAACTAAGGCACAGAATACAAGGAGGCAGACCGTTGCTTCCTTGTTTTGTTAAGAGGTGAAAATGAAAATAAAAATAATTGCCGCCGTATTCATTATTGTAATAACCGGGTTTTACGCAATATCCTGTACCGCTGACGGAAAAGACGTTGATACGGCATTGAAAAAAGACTTTGGAACTCAGAATAAAGAGATAACCGAGCTGAGTATATTGTGTGTGGGCGATATTATGGCTCACAAACCCCAGTATGAATCCGCATATGATTCGTCGACAGGGGTTTACAGTTTCGATGCCAACTACGATTATGTCAAAAGCTATATTGAAAGTGCGGATGTGGCAATGTGCAATGTGGAAACCGTATTTGCGGATAAGGAACCCTGCGGATATCCTCTGTTCAATGCTCCGGATGAGCTGGCAGATGCAATAAAAAATGCCGGATTTGATGTTGCCGTCACTTCCAATAACCATATGCTCGACCAGGGAACTGCCGGAGTAGACAGAACGATTCAGGTGCTTAATGATGCGGGCCTTGTGTCGGTGGGCTCAAAGCAAACGACAGATGAAACGGATTACCGGATGGTTGAGGCAAAAGGAATAAAGATCGGTATAGTTGCATATACGTATGAAACAACGGGAACGTCTTCCGTGTCCAGTCTCAACGGAAACCGGATTCCTGATGATGCGGCGGACAGAATCTGCAGCTTCAATCCTTCGGATCTGCAGACCGATATCACCGGGATAAAGGAGAATGTTGCGGCTGCACGTAAAGCCGGTGCCGAAATAATAGTATGCTATTTCCACTGGGGAGAGGAATACCACAGTCAGCCGCTGGATTATCAGGTAAACATGGCTAATGAAATGATTGCGGATGCGGGAGTGGATGTGATTTTTGCTTCTCATCCTCATGTACTTGAACCGGCAGTGGTGGTATGGAGCGAAGCTAATCAGAAAAATGTTCCGGTATTCTATTCAATGGGAAATTTCATTTCCAATCAGCGTTCGGAATCACTGGGGGAAAGCAGAAGAAATACCGAGGATGGTATGATTGCGGAGGTTTCCTTTGAAATAACCAGAACCGGAGACGAAATAAGTAAAATAGAGATGACCAGAGCGACGGCTCTCCCTACTTGGGTAAACCGGTATAAATCCGGAGGAAAGTGGGCATATGAGATTGTACCGCTGGACAGTAATTACGGCAGTAATAAGTCACTGCAGGTTTCCGGCAATACCTACAGAGCGGATAAATCCATTGTCGATTCAATAAACGTAATAGGGGCAAACTATGACAGGGATGAATCCGGCAGAATCATAATTTTTGATGCAAAAAAATGGGAACAGGAATCCGGAGTAGAACAGGAAGCCTAAAAATAATAGGAATGGAAATGGAAAGAGAAATAAATGAAATTCTTGCCGACTGCATAAATGCGGCGCGGGAGGCGGGAAAAGAAATAATGAGAATATACAGAGACAGCAGTTACCATGTCAGGTCAAAGGCGGATAATTCTCCCGTGACGGAAGCTGATGTCAGAGCCAATGAGATTATTCTGGGAATTTTATACGAAAAATATCCGGAAGCGGGGTTTCTGGCAGAGGAATCTGCCGATGATCTGTCCCGAAGGGAGAAAGAATGGTGCTTTATTATCGACCCTTTGGACGGAACCAAGGAATTTATTAAACAATCAGATGAATTTACGGTAAATATCGCACTGGTAAGAAAGCAGAAGCCGTTTCTTGGAGTGGTGTATGTTCCGGTTTCCGGTGAAGTCTATTACGCTATCCGGGGAAAAGGGGCTTATTACTGTGCTCCGGGCAGCAGGCCAGAGGCTGTTCATGTATCGGACCGCAGGGATAACATCCGAGCCGCGGTAAGCAAATCCAATGCACCGGCAGATATCCGGGAGACCATGGCCGGTTACGGTATCTACAATCTGATTTTTGCGGGAAGTTCGATAAAAGGATGTCTTATTGCATCGGGAAAAGCCGAGATTTACTACAGAGGCGGGCTTACTTCGGAATGGGATACCGCAGCTATGCAATGCATAGTTGAGGAGGCGGGAGGAATATTCAGGCAGCTGGATGATTCCGAAATGATATATAACAGAGAGAATACGCTTAATGAAAAAGGCTTTTATATTCTGAATTCAACGGAAAACAAGCTTGAGCTTAAGAAAGGATGCAAAATATAATGAAAGATTACCGGGAAATTCTCGCCGGATACAGGGAGGAAATGATTGAAACACTTACGGAGATGATAGGTTTCAGAAGTGTTGTTTCGGAGCCTGCCGGAGAGCTGCCCTTTGGAGAAGCTGTTGAAGAGGTTTTTGAATATACAATAGAAAAATGTAAAGAAATGGGCTTTGATGTATTCAGAGCCGGACATTACGGAGGTCATGCGGAAGCAGGTGAAGGTGAAGAATGCATGGGAATACTGGTACATCTTGATGTTGTGCCGGAAGGAGACGGCTGGTCTTCCGATCCTTTTGCTGCCGAAATCCGGAACGGACGTTTATATGGCCGGGGTTCCAATGACGATAAAGGACCTGCAGTGGCGGTGATGTATGCTCTGAAAGCTTTAAAAGAAAGCGGAGCGAAGTTTAACAGACGGGTCAGACTGATTTTCGGTCTGGATGAAGAAGCCGGTGAATGGGAAGGTATAGAAAAATATTTTGAAATTGCAGGTGTGCCTGATTTCGGGTTTACACCGGATGCTGATTTTCCTCTGGTTCAGGCGGAAATGGGGATACTGGTTTTTGAAATCGTAAAGAAATTCCGTAAGAACCGGGACGGCGTCGGACTGCGATTAAAGAGTATAAAAGGCGGACAGGCTTATAATATGGTGGCAGACAAATGTACCGCTGTAATTACGGATAAAGATTATAGCCGCATAAAGAGTAAGCTTGAGGAGTTTTCGGAAAGAACGGGATATGAAATCAGCGGCAGAGCCCGTGGAAGAAGCTTTGAAATAAAAACCGCCGGTGTTCCGGCTCACGGAGCAAGACCTCAGAAAGGACTGAATGCAGTTTCCGTTATGATGATGTTCCTGCAGGAGCTTTCTTTTGAGAATGATGATGTAAATGATTTTGTGAAGTTTTATAACGAAAAAATCGGTTTTACCCTGCATGGTCAGAAAATAGGAGCGGATTTTGAGGATGAGATTTCCGGGAGACTGATCTGGAATACCGGACTTGTAAATGCGGACGAAGAATCCGGAAGCTTTACGATTAATGTAAGATATCCGGTAACAGGAACGAAAGAAGCAGTGTATGAAGGTATAATGCCTCATCTGGATGAATATGGCTTCGGAGTGATAAAATGTGAGCATAAGGAAGGTATTTATATTCCGTCGGACAGCCCTCTTTTACAGACGCTTATGGAGGTCTACAGAAAGCAAACCGGGGACTATGAAACCGCTCCGATAGTTACCGGCGGGGGGACCTATGCCAGAGCCATGAAAAATGCAGTGGCATACGGAATAAAATTTCCCGGAGAGGAAGCTACAGAGCATCAGAAAGATGAATACATTGATATAGACAATATGATGAAGGGAGCGGCTATATTTGCTGAAGCAGTATACCGTCTCTGCTGCAATGATTGACAAAGGAGAAAATCTTGGAAGAAATGCTTGCGGGGGAAAATATAATAATTACGCATAACGAGGCGGAAACCCGGGAAATTGCGGAGAATTTTTCCGGGCAGCTTAAAGCGGGAGATATAGTATGCCTTTACGGAGATCTGGGCTGCGGCAAAACCACTTTCAGCCAGTCGGCTATCCGTTCTCTCGGGGTGAAGGATCAGGTGGTCAGTCCGACTTTTACCATTGTGCATGAGTACGATGGAAAAGTACCCGTTTACCATTTTGATGTATACAGGGTGCACAGCGAGGAGGATCTGTTTGAACTGGGATATGAGGATTATTTTTACGGAAAAGGAATTTGCTTTATAGAATGGGCGGAGCTTATCGAAGAGCTTCTGCCGGAAAATGTCTTTCGCATATATTTTGAATATACGGACAGAGAAGACGAAAGGAGGATTCGGTTTGAATATCCTGGCAATTGAAACAACGGGGCCGTTCGCTTCGGCAGCGGTAATAGATGATGATGAATGTGTCCACGGAGTGGTTTCCGACGGGGAGCTTACTCATCTTCAGAAGCTGATGCCATTGATAGATCAGACTCTGAAGGACTGTGATATAACACTGAAGGATATTGACGGAATAGCTGTATCCAGGGGTCCCGGCTCTTTCACGGGAATCAGAATCGGTGTGAGCACCGCAAAGGCACTGGCCCAGGTTCTGGGAGTAAAAATTGCCGAAGTGCCCACTCTCAGGGCGATGGCCCTCAATTATATTGATTTCAGAGGGATTGTCTGTCCTGTTCTGGATGCCAGAAGATCTCAGGTTTATTCTGCGGCATATATTCAGGATGATGAGACGGAGGAACTGTTCCCCGAGGGTGCATACGGAATAGCTGAGGTAATAGAAAAAGTCGGAAACCGGGGGCCGGTAATGTTTATGGGCGACGGAGTTTCAAATGAGAAAATACGAGCCGAACTTGAAGCGGGTTTAGGCAGAGATGCTTTTTTTGCATCCCCCGAAAGGAGAATGCAGACGGCAGACACGGTAGCGATGCTGGGTCTTGAAATTCACAGAGAAGGCAAAGCAGTATCTTATATAGACTCAAAACCGGAGTATCTGAGGAAATCTGAAGCGGAACGGAATCTTGAATTAAAAAACAGGCGGCTCAGGGAGAATGAAAGGTGAACCGGAGCGGACGGCTGCATCTGATATCGGAGATGTGAGGATGAAAAAACAGGTAACAATAAGAAAAATGAATATTTACGATATCGAGGCGGTTTGCGGAATTGAAGTTCTGTGCTTTACGGATCCCTGGTCACGGGAAGCCTTTGAATCGGAGCTCAGCGGACTGAATCCCTGCTTTTATTATGTTGCGGAATGTGAAGGCGAAATCTGCGGGTATATGGGAATCTGGCACATCATGGATGAAGGACATATAACAAATGTTGCAGTTCATCCGGAGTACAGGAATTCCGGAGTGGGAAGACTTCTTGTGGAAACGACAATTAACGAGGGGATTGCGGCAGGCCTGAAGGCTTTCACACTGGAAGTAAGAAGCTCAAATGACAGTGCAAAACATTTGTATGAAAAATGCGGATTTGAATCTGCGGGAATCAGAAAAAGATATTATGAAAACAGAGAAGATGCAGTAATCATGTGGAAATATTTACAGTGATTCGGTGAGGCCGCGGAATAAGTTTAATGTGAAATGTTCATTAATCGCATATTGTAAGGATAATAATTATCCGATACGTCAATACTGAAAGAAACGGAATTATCGGAGGTATGGTATGCGATATGATGAAAATGCAGCCGGGACAGACAGGATGTTTCCCTGCTGAAAAACGGATTATGGTAGGAAAGAAGACGTGACAATGAAAGAACCAAAAAACGGAAAAGAATATATATGCCTGGCAATTGAATCAAGCTGTGACGAAACATCGGCGGCAGTCGTTGTAAACGGAAGAAAGGTGCTGTCAAATGTAATATCTTCCCAGATAGATATTCATAAAGCTTACGGTGGAGTAGTTCCTGAAATTGCGTCGAGACATCATCTGAATAACATTAACCCGGTAATAGACAGTGCATTGGAAGATGCGGGAATAGGATTTGCCGACGTGGATTTTATAGGAGTAACAAACCGACCCGGATTGATAGGAGCATTGCTTATAGGTACTGCAACGGCAAAAGCCATGGCATATGCTCTGGATGTGCCGCTGATAGGCGTGCATCATATACGGGGACATATATGTGCAAATTACATTGCGGACACTGAACTGGAACCTCCTTTTGCTGCGTTGATTGTATCGGGAGGACATTCGACACTGGCGGATGTAAAAGGGTATACCGATTATGAAATAGTCGGTCAGACAAGAGATGATGCGGCGGGTGAGGCCTTTGACAAGGTGGCAAGAGTGCTGGGACTGGGATATCCGGGAGGCCCGCTGCTGGACAGGCTGGCAAAGGAGGGTAATCCCGAGGCGATAGCCTTTAAAAGAGTGTATCTTGAAAAGGACAGTTATGATTTCAGCTTCAGCGGAACCAAGACCGGGGTTTTGAATTATCTGAACGGTAAAAAACAGCGTAAAGAAGAATTTGTACCCGCGGATGTGGCCGCAGGTTTTCAGGCGGCAGTGGTGGAAGTCTTAGTGAATAAAAGTATACGTCTGGCTAAGGAAAGAGGAAGAGATAAGCTGGTGCTGGCAGGTGGTGTTGCAGCCAACAGCTGTCTGAGAGAGGCACTCGGAAAAGCCTGTGCCGAAAACGGAATAAAACTGTATATGCCGCCCCTGATTCTGTGTACAGATAATGCGGCTATGATAGGTGCGGCAGCCTACTATGAATTTATCAGTCGGGAAGCGGAGGATATGACCATGGACGCATATGCTTCGGCTGCTCTATGATTCCGGCATCGGCTGCTGTCAGTAATAAAAGTGCGAAAAAAAGAAACGGCGGGGAATTATCCCTGCCGTTTAAAAATTCGGATATTATATAAGTTCTTCAACATATTTTACGATGTCACCGACAAGCTGGAATTTCTCCGCATCCTCATCGGGAATTTCTATGTCGTATTCATCTTCAATGTTCATGATGATTTCCACAGCATCAAGCGAATCCGCTTCCAAATCTTTTGTCAATGAGGTTTCGAGAGTAATAATCGAATTATCGTCCAAACCCAGCTGCTCTGCAATAATCTCCTTGATTTTTTCAAATACCATAATTCTACCTCCAAAAGGAAAAAATGTTTTCCATTGTGTCATTTCAATGAGACCATTATAAATGAATGAATAGAAAGGTGCAACTTTATATTTGCATTTTTACAAAAAATTATGATAATTATACAGTTTGTGAGAATATAAAAGATAATATATGTGTAAATGACATTTGGAGACAGAGCTATTTCACAATCTTGACGGGGTCGAATCTTTTATGATAAGATTTAAGCTGATTTCAGATAAAATACAGAAACATAATATGTAAAAACGAAGAAGAGGCAAACAGAAACCGTGCTTCGGGAAAGGAAAAGAAATGCTGTTTAAAGATATAACAATACTGGATGAGAACTTTGAAGTTCAGAAGCATATGAATGTGGGCGTTATAGGAAAAATTATCGCTTATGTAGGAAAGGAAATACCGAGAGAGGATTTCGGTGAGGTCTATGACGGGAATAATAAGCTGCTGATTCCGGCTTTTTATAATGAACACAGTCATCTTCCGATGATGCTCATGAGAGGCTATGGCGAAAACCTTACTCTTATGAACTGGCTGAATACAAAAATATTCCCGTTTGAAGCTCATCTTACCGGCGAGGATATGTACTGGGGCGCCATGAACGGTATCGCTGAAATGCTTCGATACGGCATAGGTGCGACTCAGGAAATGTACCTGAATTACAATGCGTTGGGCAGAGCCTTCAAAGACAGCGGAATAAAAGGATGTTTTTCGAAGTGTGTGACATGGTTCGGTGCGGAGGGCTACAGAGAGCTGGAGGTTTATAAAGAAACTCTGGAGGCCCTCAAAGAGTTCAATGATCCGAAAAATGACAGATTCAGAGCCGAAATAAGCCTTCATGCCGAATATACATCCACAGAAAAGGTGGCAAAAGGAGTAGCTGAATTTGCGGCGGAAAACGGCCTGTCCATGCATGTTCATGTTTCGGAAACCGTATCCGAGGCAGACCTATGCCGTGCCCGTCACCAGAGAAGGAGCCCTGTGAGGTATCTTCATGACTGCGGGATTTTTCAGGTGCCGACGGTGGCGGCGCACTGCGTTCACATAGATGATGAGGATATAGATATTCTCAGAGAAGACGGGGTAACGGTTGCAACCTGTCCCAAGAGCAATGCCAAGCTGGGAAGCGGAATATGTCCGGTCAGCTCGCTGCTGGAGGGAGGGGTAAATGTTGCGGTGGGAACAGACAGTGTTGCCAGCAATAATAACCTGAATATGCTGGAGGAGCTGCGTTTTCTTTCTCTCCTGCAGAAGGTGAATCAGAAAAACCCCGAGGTGATTTCACCTAAGGAACTGATGTATATTGCAACAAGAGCCGGGGCTCTGGCACAGCAGAGACAGGATTCCGGTCTTGTCAGGGAAGGCTTCAGGGCCGATCTTACGGTTTTCGATACGGACAGAGTATATATGAAGCCGGAATATGATGTATTGAACAATCTTGTATATTCTGCTTCGGGCACAGATGTGGTGCTTACAATGGTGGACGGTAAGGTGCTGTATCGTAACGGAGAATATACAACCCTCGATATTGAAAGAATAAACTATGAAACCGAAAAGTCGAGACAGAGAATACTGGGCGCTGTTGCCGAAAGTCAGGTTCCCGATTCCGAAGACAGATAGATTATTCCTCTTCCATCCATTTTTCGTATAATTCTTCGAGCTCGGATTCCGTGTTTTTGAGAAGAACATCTGTATCTCTCATTTTATCGGGATCCGAGAAGACTTCGGGAAGGCACATGTATTCGTGCAGCTCGTTCTTCCTGTTTTCCAGTTCCGCAATTCTATCTTCGAGCTTTTTTCTGTCGGAAACTCTCTTCTTTTCGGCCCGTTCCTGCTCCTTTTTCTTTTTCATAAGCTCTTTTTGCCGGGTTTTTGTGATGGCTTTGTCAGTGTCTGAGGCGGACTTATCTTTTACGTTTTCCTCATTACCTGAATTCAGCAGAGCTTTTTTTTCAAGGTAATAATCATACTGACCGAGATATTCCGTTAATCCGGAAGCTTCAAGCTCCAGAATTCTGGTAGGAATTTTATTCAGGAAGTATCTGTCATGGGAAACCATGAGAAGAGTTCCGGGGAAATCCATGAGAGCACTTTCAAATACTTCTTTTGACGGGATGTCCAGATGGTTGGTCGGTTCGTCCATTACCAGGAAATTTGCACCGGTCATCATAATTTTCAAAAGAGAAAGACGTGCCTTTTCCCCGCCGCTGAGAGAGCTGACCTGTTTAAAAACGTCATCCCCGCGGAATAAAAAGCTGCCCAGTATATTTCTGAGTTCTTTCTGTGTATACAGCCTGTAACAGGAGTGAAGCTCCTCCAGGACGGTATTTGCCGGGTTCAGAAGCTGCTGTTCCTGATCGTAATATCCCACAACGACATTTTGGCCGAGCTTTACGGTTCCCGTATCGGGACTAATCCTGTCCAGAAGTATTTTGAGAAGCGTGGTTTTGCCGGTACCGTTTGGCCCTATTATACAAACCCGCTCATCTTTTTTGATATCGAATTCTGCGTTTGAGAACAGAGTTCTGTCTTTAAACGACATTGAAAGACCGGAGCCGGAGGCAACATCATTGCCGCTGGAAATACCGGCTTTGAAATGCAGCTTCATTCTGTCAAATGATAATTCTGGCCTGTCAATTTTTTCCATATGCTCCAGCATTTTTTCCCGGGATTTTGCTCTGTTGGCAAGTTTCTCGGTGCCGTGCTGCTTAAACCGGCGAATCATCTCTTCCTGTTTTTCTATTTCTCTTCTGTTGGCTTCATAAGCCTTCATTGCAGCGGCTTCATTTTCTCTTTTTCTGACAACATAGTCTGTGTAATTACAGGTGTATTCCGTAAGCTGATGATTCTGAACCTCAAAAATTTTAGTTACGGTGCGGTCAAGAAAATATCTGTCATGGGAAATCAGAATGACCGTGCCGGGATAAGCTTTAATCTGAAGCTCCAGCCATCTCAGAGTATCAATATCAAGATGATTGGTAGGTTCGTCCAGCAGGAGAATGTCCGGTTTCTGCAGCAGAAGAGCTCCGAGTGAAAGCCTTGTCTTTTCACCTCCGCTGAGAGAACTGATTTTTTTGTCGTAATCCGCTTCACCGAAACCGAGAGCTGTCAGAATGCCTTTAATTTCACTTTTATAACCGTAACCGTTAAGAGCGGAAAAATCATCCGAAAGACGGGAGTATTCTTCCATAAGTCTGTCAGTATTCTCTCCTTTTGAGGCTTTTTCGGAAATAGTGTCCATTACTGTTTTAAGGCGCGCCTCCATTTCAATGATATGAGAAAAAAAAGAAAGGAATTCGGCGTAAATTGTGTTTTCGCTTTCAAAATTTCCGTTCTGCCTCAGATATCCCATTTTAGCACCGGGAGATATGTTCAGATTACCTTCGTCCGGAACAATAGCCCCGCCGATGATGTTAAGCAGGGTGGTTTTTCCCGCACCGTTGAGACCAACCAGACCGATTTTGTCTTTTTCGTTTATATTAAATGAAATCTGACTCAGAATAGTATCGATTCCATATGATTTGCCTATGTTTTTTGCTGATATTATTGTCAATTTATTCACCTTCCGTTGTGAAGTATTCGGTTTTGCCCTGTTCACTTTCGATGTCCGACGTTCTCAGATGTCATTTGTGTCACTCCGTCGCATCGAAACAGGGAATGTTATCTGTATGCAGCGTCTGTTTCGCTTAAAACAGGCTGTGAACAGTAACAAAATTCGCATTATCTTAGTGAATTATAACACAGAATGTTTTTGTTTTCCTCATTTTTGTGATATAATATTGAATAACTTGTTTGAAACCGGAGGTTTAAATGAATTCGAAATCAAAAAATGTTTCGCCGTCTGTAATCAGAAGGCTTCCTAAATACAGACGATCTCTGCTGGAGCTTCAGACGGCAGGAATTTCCAGAATATCGTCCAGAGAACTCAGCAGAATTACGGGACTTACCGCCTCTCAGATTCGTCAGGATCTTAATAATTTCGGCGGCTTCGGTCAGCAGGGCTACGGTTACAATGTTGCGGAGCTGTTTGCCGAAGTGGGAGGTATTCTCGGCCTGGATAAAGAATATAATGTGATTCTTGTTGGGTTCGGCAATCTGGGTCAGGCCGTTTCAAATTATCTTCAGAATAAAATCGGGTTTAATCTCTGTGCGATTTTCGACATCAGTCAGGGGCTGATCGGAAAGGAACTCAGCGGAATAAAAGTCAGACATGCAGACGAGATGAAAAGCTTTCTGGCTGAAAACCAGGTTGATATAGGAATTATCGCCGCTGATAAAGGCAGCGCTCAGAAAATAGCGGAAGCTCTTTCCGAAGGAGGAATAAAAGGAATATGGAATTTTGCTCCGGTGGATATAATAGTTTCCGGTGATGTGGTAATAGAGAACGTACATTTGAGCGACAGTCTGTACACTCTTGCATACTATATCAATAACCGGGAATAACGGCGGAGAAAACAATGCGGCAGACATATGTGTTTCGGACATGAAAAAGTGCATAAAAAATGTGGCTTAACGCCACATTTTTTAAGTTCGTATTATTATAATTAAGCTTCTACGATAGCACTTACAGGACAGCTTCCTGCGCAAGCACCACAGTCGATGCACTGACTAGCATCAATCTGGAAAGCCGGGCCACCTTCTACGATAGCGCCAACCGGACATTCGCCCTGACATGAACCGCAACCGATACAATCGTCTTTGATTTTGTAAGCCATGATATTACCTCCTTTAAGAATGACATCCGTTATGACTAACGGAATTACGCACCTATTATAACAGATAAGTATGGGTATAACAACATTTTTTATTAAGAAAATGTTGAAAAATAGAAAAAAGAATTATAAAAATTTCAGACAGCAGAGGACACCAAATGGATATTTACGGATTATCAGGAAAAAGCGGAACAGGAAAAAGCTTTCAGGCTTTAAACATATGCAGAGAACGGAATATACCGTATCTGATAGATGACGGACTGTTTATCGGAAAGAGCAGAGTTTATGCAGGCAAATCCGCCAAAAGAGCGGGAACTATGATAGGAGCCGTTAAAACTGCTTTATTTTCCGATGATGAACACCGGGAGGAAGTAGTGGATGCTATTTGCCGCAGAAAACCCGAGGCCATATTGATAATAGGGACTTCGGATAAAATGATATATCGAATTGCGGAACGGCTGGATCTGCCGGAGCCCAAAGAAATAATTCACATTGAAGATATTTCAAGCCCTGAGGATATAGAAAAAGCACGCAGGTTCAGAGATGAAAGCGGAAAGCATGCCATTCCGGTACCGGCATTTCAGCTGAAAAGAGAGTTTTCGGGGTATTTCCTGAAGCCGATGAGAATTCTGAAAAGAGCGGGAGGTTACAATGCGGTGATGTCGGAAAAAACCGAGGTAAGACCGACTTTCAGTTATCTGGGGGGATATGTAATATCCGAAAGAGCCGTTTATGACATTATCAGATGTGCATCGGCAGAGCTGCCTCAGATAAAAAAAATAACCCGCATGGATATCAGGAAAAATGAGGCATCCCTTATTCTGTATATGGATGTGATACTGGAGTACGGGGGCCGGGTGTCACAGATGGGAGAAGAAGTTCAAAAGAGAGTTCGAAGGAAGGTTGAACATATGACCGGGTTCGATATCCTTGCGGTAAATATAACCGTAAAGGGACTGATATAATTCCTTTGTTCCGGACCGCTGCGATTAGAAGAAGGATTGCGGAAGCCCGGCATCTCAGAGAGAAGCTCAGAAAAAGTTGAGGGAAAAGAAAATGACAGTCAGAGAAGAAAATAAATGTATATATGTGGAGGGAGTCCGGGATTTTCGATTAAAAGATATTTTTGACTGCGGCCAGTGTTTCCGGTGGAATGCCCGGGAGGACGGCTCGTACTCGGGGGTAGCTTTCGGAAGAGCCGTAAATGTGAATTATATCAGGGATGATAATTCGGGGGAAGGGACTCTTGTAATCAGAAATTCTAATCTTGAGGATTTTGAAAAAATATGGAAGAAGTATTTTGACCTGGAAAGAGATTACGGGGAGATTAAATCGCAGCTTTCGGAGAATGATACCGTAATGGCCGGAGCGATTGCTTTCGGTGAAGGGATAAGGATTCTGAATCAGGATGAATGGGAGACTCTGATTTCTTTTATTCTGTCTCAGAACAGAAATATTCCGCTGATAAAGAAAAGTATTGAAGAAATAAGCCGGAGATACGGAAAACCGGTGGAGGATGAAAACGGAGAAATAAAATACGCTTTCCCCGAACCGGAGGTGCTGGCGGCACTGAGCGAGGAAGATCTGGCGGACTGCAGGCTGGGGTACCGGGCAAGATATGTGCTGGAGACAGCCGGGACGGTGGCATCAGATTCGGCAGAGCTTTACAAAAAAACCGGAGAATCCTATGAGTCGGCATTTAAATATCTTAACGGTCTTTGCGGAGTCGGACCGAAGGTGGCAAATTGTATTCTGCTGTTTTCCATGGAGAAATATGAGAGCTTTCCGATAGATGTATGGGTCAGACGTCTGATGTCTGTATTATACGGAACCGATCCGGAAAATCTGAAGGAAATCCGGGAATGTGCGGAAAAGAATTTCGGGAGACTCGGAGGCTTTGCGCAGCAGTATCTTTTCTATTATGCGCGAGAGAACGGTATAGGAAAGTAGGTAAGCGGTAACGGCAGAACAGTTATAGAAAATTTTATTGACATAATAAATAATGGGAGAGAAAAATGATTTTTACGGGAACGCTGGTAAACGGAGCGGCGATAGCTCTGTGCGGAGCAGGCGGAGCTTATGTAATAAAAAATGTTCCGGAGCGATATAATGATATTCTGATAAAAGCTGTAGGTCTGGCAGTGCTTTTTATCGGTATTTCCGGGGCACTTGAGAACAAACATATTATGCTACTTATTATGAGTATGGTAATCGGAAGCCTGATCGGAGAATGGATTGACATTGACGGTAAAATGAACAGATTTGGGAAATATATTGAGAGAAAACTGGGATTCGGTGAGGGAAATTTTTCGAAAGGCTTTGTTTCGTCTTCAATATTATTCTGCACGGGAGCCATGGCTATTGTAGGTGCGATGAACAGCGGTCTGCTGCTTGATCACAATATGCTGTACGCAAAATCGATACTTGACGGGGTAATTGCTCTTGTTTTTGCCGGAACCATGGGTGCCGGAGTTGCGTTTTCTTCAATCCCGGTCATATTATACGAAGGAATTATTGCCGTTACAGCCGCGTTTGCGGGAAATTTTATGCCAACGGAGATGATCAGTGAAATGTCTGCAGCGGGGAGCCTGATTATTGCGGGAATAGGTTTTAATTTTCTCGGAATGAAGCCGATCAAGGTGGCAAATATGATACCGGCAATGTTTATACCCTGCGTATATTTTGCGGGTATGGGAATATTCAACAACATAATCGCGTAATTTTGTATATATAATGGTGTAATAATGGCGATTATGTGAAGGATTTTTCAAAAAAAAGCATTTTTTTGAAAAAATAATTAATTTTCCTATTGAAAAACATAAAAGAATGGTTATAATAATGTTAGCACTCAGAGATAAAGAGTGCTAACAAACTGAAAAAAATTATTTAAATAAATCAAGGAGGTTTTTTATGAATATTAAACCATTAGGCGACAGAGTCGTAATCAAAATGCTGGAAGCAGAAGAAAAGTCAAAGGGCGGAATTTTCCTTCCCGGTCAGACAAAAGAAGAACCGCAGATTGCCGAAGTTGTAGCAGTAGGCCCGGGAGAAGTTCGTGACGGCGCACTTGTTCCGATGCAGGTTAAACTCGGAGATAAAATTTTATTCCCTAAATTCATGGGAGTTGACGTTAGAGTAGAAGGCGAAGATCTTATCGTTATTTCGGAAAAAGATATCTTTGCGGTACTCGCTTAATTAAAAAGATAATAACATATAAACGGAGGGATATACTATGCCAAAAGAAATTAAATTCTCAGAAGATGCCAGAAGAAAAATGGAAGCAGGCGTTAATAAATTAGCTAACGCAGTTAAAATCACACTCGGACCTAAGGGCAGAAACGTTATTCTCGACAAGAGATTCGGTCTTCCTGTTATCACAAACGACGGTGTTACCATCGCAAGAGAAATCGAATTGGAAGACAGATATGAAAATATGGGCGCTCAGATGGTTAAAGAAGTTGCCACAAAAACTAACGATATCGCCGGCGACGGTACAACAACAGCTACTCTTCTCGCTCAGATTATGATCAGAGAAGGTATGAGAAATGTGGCAGCGGGCGCTAACCCGATGGGGCTTAAAAAAGGTATGGAATTAGCATCTGATTTTGCCGTTGAAGAATTAAAGAAAATCTCAAAGAAGGTTGAAGGCAAGGCTCATATCGCACAGGTTGCTTCAATTTCAGCCGGCGACAAAGAAATCGGTGAACTCATTGCCAATGCTATGGATAAGGTTGGCGTTGAAGGCGTTATCACAGTTGAAGAATCCAAATCAATGGGTACTGAGCTGGAGGTAGTAGAAGGTATGCAGTTTGAAAGAGGTTACCTCTCTTCATATATGGTAACAGACAGTGAAAAAATGGAAGCTGTTATTGAAAATCCATACATTCTCATTACAGACAAGAAAATTACACAGGGTCAGGAACTGGTTCCTATCCTCGAACAGGTTGCAAATGCAGGCGGAAAGCTTCTCGTTATCGCTGAAGATGTTGAAGGCGAAGCTCTTGCCGTATTAGTAGTAAACAAGATGAGAGGTCTCATTGACAGTGTTGCCGTAAAAGCTCCGGGCTTCGGTGACAGAAGAAAAGAAATGCTCAGAGATATCGGAATTTTAACAGGCGGAACACCTGTTGAATCAGATCTCGGTATGGATCTTAAAGAAGCTACACTGGATATGCTTGGCAGAGCAGGTACAGTTAAGGTTGACAAAGATAACTGTGTTATCGTTCACGGTGCCGGAGATCCTGCAAAAATCGAAGACAGAGTTAACCAGATCAAAGGTCTCATCGAAATCGAAACTTCTGATTTCAGCAGAGAAAAGCTTCAGGAAAGACTTGCCAAGATGGCAGGCGGCGTAGCTGTTATCAAAGTCGGTGCTGCTACGGAAACAGAGCTTACAGAAAGAAAGTACAGAATCGAAGATGCCCTCAATGCAACAAGTGCTGCGGTTGAAGAAGGTTACGTATCCGGCGGCGGTACAGCTTTAGTAAACGTATATGCTCCTGTTGAAAAGTTTGTAAAGACACTCAGCGGAGACGTTAAGACCGGTGCCGCTATCGTATTAAGAGCTCTGGAAGAACCACTCAGACAGATTGCCGCAAACGCAGGCTTCGAAGGCTCAATCATCGTTGAAAAGGTTAAGAAGAGCAAGGCAGGAATGGGCTTTAATGCTGCTACAGAGCAGTTTGTAAACATGGAAGACGCAGGAATCATTGACCCGACAATGGTAACAAGATCTGCTCTCCAGAATGCTGTTTCAGCTTCAGGTCTTCTCCTTACTACAGAGGTTGCTATTACAGATACAGAAGATCCGATGGCAAAGCTTCACGACATGCCTAACGGAATGAACATGTAGTATAAAATGAAATAGAATATAATACAGCCGGTGCAAAGTGAATTCTCAGCACCGGCTTTTTATGCGGCAGAAAAAGAAGCAGAGACTGAAGCTGTATTTTAGGACAACAGCAGGCTCTGCTTTATTATATGATATTATTTTTGAATTCAGACTTTTTCAAAAGCTTCGGAGTCATCGGAGTATGCGGAAATAAGTGTCCGGATATCCTCATAATTGCCTCGAAGACAGCTGTAATCAGCCATGGTTTTTACAAGCACCGACAACCGTCTGACCAGCTCCGGTTCGATCTGTTTCAGCGAGTCGGATATTTCGTTAATTTCGGAAGGCACCTTCAAATCAAAATCGAAAAAATCCTTTGGAGTCACATTTAAATACTCACAGATATAGAAGAAAGTAGCCATGGAAGGCAGAGATTTGCCGGTTTCAATACTGTTGATATAACCTGCGTTCTGACCTATCGAGATACTCATTTCTCTGGCGGACACCCCTTTTTTATGCCTCAGTTTTGTAAGTCGGGTTTTAAATTCATGTTCATACATAATTTTTTTAATAAATCCTGATATTTCCGAAATTCTTATCAGAAACAAGTGGTTTAGTTTCCCTTTCTAAATAATCTCTTTTTTACAAAACGAACTGCGTCTGAATAAGTAGATTAATTTTGTCCATATGTGTTATTGTATATGATGAGCGACCGAAAATTATGGCGTTAAAACTGTCATTTTTTACGAAAGTATGGGAAAATAAACGATGTAAGAAGTGGGGAACACAAATGATGCGGAAAGAGGAGGCTAACCCTGAGAAGAATGAACTGCTGAGTAAGAAACTGTTGACTAATAGTAATCTGACTATATAATTTAAGATACCCGATAAACCGTTAATAAACAGTCGTCGCACCTGCGGACAAAAAAGACACAGGTTTCAGAGAGGATGTATATAATGAAAGCTTTTGCGAAAAACAAAATAAGAATAATTACAATCGCGGCATTGATTTGTGCCGTAACTGTTTTTTTCACCTCCTGCAGTCCGGGATCACTGATCGGGTTGTCGGCAAAAAGTGATGACGAAATATATGATGCAATTTATGAATCGCTGAGTAACGGAGAAGATGGAATTGAAATCATTGGAGCGGATCCGGAGAATGTGGGCAAAGTCTATGATTCGGTTCTGGAGGATCATCCGGAAATATTCTGGGTGAGTCATAGCTACACATATAAGATTTTTTCTTTGGGAAGCATTAAGTCCATGCATATTCAGTACTATGTGGACGAATCCCTGAAAGAAAAAGAAGATGAGGTAAATGCGGCGGTTGAGCGAATAATAAGTAATATGAAACCAGGAGGCAGCCCGTATGAGCAGGTTATACAGATACATGATTATCTTGTCAGACATACGGAATATGATGATGAAGCATATTCTCTTATTTCAAAGAACAAGGACAGACAGAAAATATTCAATGCCTCGACTGTATACGGGTGTCTTTGTGAAGGAAAAGCTGTATGTTCGGGATATTCGGCGGCTTTTCAGCTGCTTCTTCAGAGTCTTGGAATTGAGTCCGGGAGAATTTCGGGAGAAGACCCGGAAGGAGGGAATCATCAGTGGAATTATCTGAAGCTGGACGACGGGTATTATTATGCGGACGTTACCTGGGATGACAATGCAACGGTCTCGGAAGTAATAGCCTATGATTATTTCTGCATTACGGAGGATGAACTGGTGAAGACTCATCGTATCGGAGAAAACCGGTTTATCCCGGAATGCGTTTCGACAGAATATGACTATTACATTTATCACGACATGTATTTAAATAAGTATAATTATAACGATGCGGCTGCGATTCTGAACAAATCCGGGGGGACAATCAAGTTTTCAGATAAGGAGGAAACGGACAAAGCGGTAAATGATCTGATTAAAAAACAGAAAATCTACAATATTGTTTCTTCCGGCAGGATAAGTTATTTTACCGGAAAAGCCGGTAATATTCTGCACATTATTGCGGGATAGAAGTGCAGGCAGAGATTAAGCTTTTTATGTGTGTACAGTATCTTGACGGCTTTTATTTGAATATAGTATACTTTGACTGTATGTATAATAGTTGAGGCTATAGAAAAAATTTATTCGGAGGGAAGTATTCATGAGATTATTTAACGGATTAATAGGTGTGCTGTCGATATTCGGAGCAGTCTATTGTATTTTTCTGGAGGGAACTTCTTTTTTAAACTATGGATGGATAGTAACGCTGATTTTCCTGCTTTGGGGAATATGCGCTGTTATTACATATGCTATAGATAAAAAAGAAAACCGGGAAAGCGATCCCAATCTTGCGGCCACAGGTGCTGCGGGTCTGATTTTCGGAATAGCAATGTGCATTATTTCGGTGATGGCAATGTTTAATCCTATTATTCAGGCACAGTTCATGCTCATTGTATTTATGATTTTCGTAGGCTTTATGTTTGTGTCGGGAATAAGGACAGTTGCTTATGCCATGAAAGTAAAAAAACCGGAATCAAAGGCATGGATTGTTTCGCTGATTATAGGCATAGTTCTGCTGATTATAGGCATCGGCGGATTTATCGGCTGGTTCGCATTAAGAGCGCTTAGCGGAGTGGCTATGGGTGTGATGCTCGGCGTCTTCGGATGTGCAATGCTTGTTTCGGTGTTCGAACACGACGATGTGAACAGATATGATGAACTGTAAAGGAGGAAAAGCGTATGTCTGTGATATTTAAAGAAATAAAAGAATTCAAGAAACAACTGATTTTCCTTATACTTTCGGTTATCGGTTCCACTCTGTGCATAATGCTGCTGCCGACTAGACTGCAGAAGCTTATTGACTACTCCATCCCGGGTAAGGATGTGGGTTCCGTATGGCTGACTACAGGGACTATGCTGATTCTCGTGACAGGGCTGATATTATGCGGTATCGTAACGGCAAAGCTGAGCTCATTGATAGCAATGGGTGTAGGCAGAAATATGAGAGCAAAAATGTTTAATAAGGTTCAGGGACTGTCCCGGGAGGAAATCGATAAATTTACAGCTTCGTCGCTGATCACCAGAACCAACGGGGATATCAATCAGGTACAGACTTTCCTTAGCCTGTGTCTCAATCTTGCGTTAGTAGCACCGATTATGGCAATTGTCGGGGTGGCGCTTTCCGTTCACACATCGCCGTCACTTTCGGCAGTACTTCTGGTTTCGGTACCGATACTGGCTGTAATAGTAATAGCAATAGGAAAAATCGCGATTCCCCTTTCGGCAAGAATTCAGAGAAAGCTTGATAATATCAACCTTATTATTCGGGAAAAGCTTACCGGAACAAGAGTAATACGTGCTTTCGGCACCACTGCTTTTGAGGAAAAAAGATTTGATACTGTAAATGTCGACTATACACGTATGAATAAAAAGCTTCAGAATATAACGGCACTTTTCCTGCCGGCGATTTATGTAGTTGTTGCAGCCACAATCGGGGCGATTATGTTTGTTGCGTTTAAGGAGACACAGAACACCGCAGAAGTACATACAACCGGTGAGATTATGGCTGTTATCCAGTATATCATGTTTATTCTGATAGCTGTAGTCTGCCTTACAATTGTATTTCTTATGCTTCCGAGAGCGGCGACGAGTGCAAACCGTGCGAAGGAAGTTCTGGAAAGTGAAAATCTTATTAAAGATGCTTCGGAAGCCCGGAATAATGAAGACAGTAAAGGATATCTGGAATTTAAAAATGTTACCTTCAGATATGCCGGGGCTGATGTTCCGGCTATTAAGAACATCTCATTCAAAGCGGCTCCGGGAGAGACCACAGCAATAATCGGAGGTACCGGTACGGGAAAATCTACGATTATTAATCTGATTCCGCGACTTTATGATGTTACGGAAGGTCAGGTTCTGGTGGACGGAATTGACGTGAGAGATTATAAACTCGATGTGCTGCGCTCGAAGATCGGATTTGTTCCTCAGAAGGCGATTCTTTTCAAGGGTACCATAGATTCAAATATTGCCTTTGGCGGAAATGATATGCCTACGGAAGATCAGATTGAAGAGGCTGTAATAACAGCTCAGTCATATGATTTTGTAACAGAAAAAAAAGACGGATTTAATACAGCTGTTTCGCAGGGAGGAAGTAATTTCTCGGGTGGACAGAAGCAGAGACTGTGTATTGCGAGAGCAATTGTAAGAGAACCGGAAATTTATGTATTTGATGATTCTTTCTCGGCACTTGACTTTAAGACAGATAAAACTCTCAGGAAAGCATTAAAAGAGAAAACTAAAGATGCCACTACAGTAATTGTTGCCCAGCGAATTAACACAATCATGGAGGCTGACAGAATTCTGGTTATTGAACAGGGGGAAGTTGTCGGAATGGGAACTCATAAAGAGCTTCTGGATACATGCCGGATTTACCGGGAAATTGCCAAATCACAATTAAGCGAGGAGGAACTGAACCGATGAAAAAGACTAAAAATCCAAGTACACTGGGAAGACTTCTTTCCTATATCGGAAAATATAAAGGCAGCATGATTATTTCGGTATTGCTGGTGTTTATTGCATCGGTGGCATTTGCTTCCGCACCGCTGTTTTTGGGATTTTCGATTAACAACCTCGGCGATATTTTAAAAGGAAATGCGGGGGAAGAAGTTGTCGGAGGCTTTCTTATATTCCTGCTGACAATGATAATCTGCTATGTTGTATATTCAATACTGTCATATATCGGCAATCTGCTTGTAATCTCGGCAACTCAGAAAGCTGTTTATGATCTCAGAACGGCAATTGACAAAAAACTTTCCAGTCTGCCGCTGAATTATTATGACACTACCACCTACGGAGATGTTCTTGCAAGGCTTACAAATGATGTGGAAACAATTTCCGTATCGGCACAGGAGTGCGTTTTTGAAGTAATCAAGGCTGTATTTACTATGATTATCATGTTTATTATGATGATTGGTATCAGCGGATGGCTTACACTTTTCGGACTCATTTCCGTACCTGTTATGCTTATAGTAGCCGGTAAAATAACTGCTAAAAGCTCGGTATGCTTTGACAAACAGATGGAAAAGACCGGAGAACTTAACGGGTATGTTGAAGAGTATTACAGCGGTCACGATGTAGTTACACTTTTCGGTAAGGAAGAGCAGGTGGATGAAGGCTTCGGAAAGATAAATGAAGACCTTTTCAAGGCGTCCAACGACGGAAACTTCCTGGCAGCTCTTATGACACCGGCTTCACAGGGTTCCGAGTATCTCGGATACACACTGGTATGCTGTGTGGGTGCATTGATTTCCATTGCGGGAGCACTTTCAATCGGTATGATTCAGGCCTTTACACAGTATCTGACTAATTTTGCGACTGCAATTTCAAGTGTTATGCAGCTGATGCCTCAGATGCAGATGACACTTTCTGCAGCAAAAAGAGTATTTGAATTTCTGGATGAAACAGAGGAGGTTCCGGAAGCCGAAAATCCGAAGTTCCCGGAAAAGCTGGAAGGAAAAGTTGAATTTGACCATGTTAAGTTTGGATATCTTCCTCATCAGACCCTTATGCATGATCTCAATGAGGTAATTCAGCCCGGACAGAAGGTGGGGGTAGTAGGACCTACGGGAGCCGGAAAAACCACACTTATTAATCTGATCATGAGATTCTATGATGTCACCGGCGGTGCAATCAGGATTGACGGTGTGGATATTCGTGATATGAAAAGAGAGGATCTCAGAAATATCTTCGGCATGGTGCTTCAGGATACATGGCTGTACAGCGGAACTATTATGGATAATATCCGATACGGAAAGCTTGATGCGACGGAGGAGGAGGTTATTGCGGCAGCAAAAGCCGCATGTGCGGATAAATTTATTGAAACTCTTCCGGGAGGATACAACTTCATCCTCACTGAAGGCGCAGGCAATATTGCCCAGGGTCAGAGACAGCTTATTACTATTGCAAGAGCGATGCTGAATAATCCTCCTATTATGCTTCTGGATGAGGCGACATCTTCTGTAGATACACGTACAGAAGCGCTGATTCAGACTGCGATAGTCAATATGATGAAAGGTAAGACCGCATTTGTTATTGCCCACAGACTTTCAACTATTAAAGACAGTGATAAGATTCTCTATATGGAGAAAGGCGATGTTCTTGAAGTCGGAACGCATGATGAACTCATGGCTCTTGACGGAGGATATGCAAAACTGTATAACAGCCAGTTTGCGGATAAGCAGGAAAACTGATGATAAAATAGAAAAATCTAAGAATTATCAGGCAAAACTTAAATTCGATAGAGTTAAGTTTAAAAAAGCATTGCAGAAAAAAGAATAATAGAAAAAGAGTCAGACCCGGCAGTTTGATGCCGGGTTCTGATATTATCCTGCCGACTGTAAAAGGTAACTGAATGAAGACAGATAATAAATAAAATGTTCAAAAAAGGGAATAAATATGGTATAATATAACATTATGAAATTCGGAGAGGGTTCCATTAGCCTCTCTGCGAAGGAGGAAAAATCATGGAAAAAAAGAAATTCTATATTACCACACCGATATATTATCCAAGCTCAAATCTTCATATCGGGCATACTTACTGTACTGTTGCGGCAGACGCAATGGCAAGATTTAAGAGACTGCAGGGCTATGATGTTATGTTTCTCACCGGTACGGATGAACACGGTCAGAAGCTTCAGAGAATAGCTGAGCAGAATAATGTTACTCCTATCGAATACATAGACAGAATCGTTGACGGAGTAAAGGAATTATGGAAGACAATGGAAATCTCTTATGACGATTTTATCAGAACGACGGAAGACAGACATGTTAAAAGAGTTCAGAAAATCTTCATGAAATTATATGAAAAAGGCGATATTTACAAGAGCTCATACGAAGGACTTTACTGTACACCATGTGAATCTTTCTGGACAGAGACTCAGCTGGTGGACGGAAAATGCCCCGACTGCGGAAGACCTGTGGAGAAAATGAAAGAGGAAGCGTATTTCTTCAAGCTTTCAAAATATCAGGACAGAATTCTTGAGCTTCTGGAAACACCGGGCTTCCTCGAACCGGAAGCACGTAAGAACGAAATGATTAACTTTGTAAAACAGGGTCTTGATGACCTCTGCATATCAAGATCTACTTTTGACTGGGGAATTCCTGTGCCCATAGATGAAAAGCATGTAATTTATGTATGGCTTGATGCTCTTACCAACTACATCACAGCTCTGGGATATCCGGATGAACCTGAAAAATACGAAAAATACTGGCCTGCGGATATTCATCTGGTAGGTAAGGAAATCGTAAGATTCCATTCAATTATCTGGCCTGCAATGCTCATGTCGGCAGAGCTTCCTTTGCCCAAGAAAATTTTCGGTCACGGCTGGATTCTTCTTGAAGGCGGAAAAATGTCCAAATCCAGAGGAAATGTAGTAGACCCTGTAGTGCTGATAAATAAATATGGTGTGGATGCCCTGAAATACTTCCTGCTCAGAGAATATTCCTTCGGAAATGACGGAGTATTTACCAACGAAGTGCTTCTCAACAGGCTTAATTCCGATCTGGCAAACGATCTCGGAAATCTTGTAAGCCGTACAGTTTCCATGATAGAAAAGTACGACGGCGGTGTGATTCCGAACCATGATGTCACGGGCGAATTTGATGATGATCTTATTGCTGTTGCGACAGGGGCATCGGCCAGAGTTGAAGCCTATATGGATAAGATGAACTACAGTGCGGCTCTTGATGAAATCTGGGCGATTGTAAGAAGAACCAACAAATATATAGATGAAACAACTCCGTGGATTCTGGCTAAGAATGAAGCTGATAAGGGAAGACTTGACACGGTAATGTATAATCTGGCTGAGGCGATAAGAATAATTTCGGTTCTGATTCTTCCGTTTATGCACCATACTTCAAGGGAAATATGGAAGCAGCTGGGAATTCCGGAAGGCGAAGGAACCGGATGGAAAGACACGTTTACTTTCGGATTAATCAAAACCGGTACCAGGGTTGAAAAAGGTCCCGCTCTTTTCCCGAGAATTGATATTGAAAAGGAACTGGCTGTCCTTATGAGCATGGAAGGAACGGGAAACGAAAAGAAAGCTGATGACAAGTCAGATAAAAAAGAAGAAAAGAAGGAGACTTCGGCAGAAGAACCCAAGGCGGAGATAACCATTGACGATTTTGATAAAATAGAGCTTAAGACAGGTAAAATATTAGAATGTAAAAAGCATCCAAAGGCTGATAAGCTTCTGATTTCTCAGGTCAAAATGGGAGATGAGGTCAGACAGATTGTTTCCGGCGTTGCAAAATTCTATACTCCGGAGGATATGGTGGGCAGGACTGTTACTGTGGTGGCAAATCTTAAGCCTGTTAAACTGAGAGGTGAAATGTCTCAGGGAATGATTCTGTTTGCGGATGATGCTGACGGCTCGCTGAAATTCGTTACCACGGATGCCGCTGACGGATGTACGGTAAAATAACGATGGCAGGATTATTTGATTCTCATACGCATCTTACGGATGAGTGGATGCTGGAGGATATTGATGGGATTATTTCCCGGATAGAGGAATCGGAACTTGAATTTGTCATGAACGTAGGCTGTGATGTGCAAAGCTCTGAGCTGGCTGCGGAGCAGGCGCAGAAATATGACTGGTGTTATGCCTCCGCCGGCTGTCATCCCCATGAAGTGGAGGAGATGGACGAAGGTAATCTGGAGCGGATCAGAGAACTGGCATTGAGACCTAAGGTTATGGCAATAGGCGAAATCGGACTTGACTACTATTATGAAAACTCTCCCCGGGAGCTTCAGCAGAAGTGGTTCAGAAAGCAGATAAGACTGGCAAAGGAAATCGGCAAACCGGTTATTATTCATGACAGAGAAGCTCATGAGGATACGATGAGAATTCTCAGGGAAGAGGATGCATTTTCGAACGGGGTGCTTATGCACTGTTATTCCGGGAGCGCGGAGATGGCAAAGCAGTATATTAAGCTGGGAGCAATGCTGTCAATTCCAGGAACGATAACGTATAAAAATAATCGCAGGCAGAAAGAAGTGGTGGAGACAATTCCTCTTAAATACCTGATGATTGAAACAGATGCACCTTATCTTACGCCGGTTCCCTTCAGAGGAAAAAGAAATGAGCCTTCATATGTGAAATATACTGCGGAAAAAGTTGCGGAAATAGCCGGAACGGATTATGAAACCGTGGTGAAAATAACGAACGAAAACGCAAGACGGTTTTTCGGAATATAGAGGTAAGAATTTCGTTTACAGCGAAAAAAAGAGAAGCCCGGAGGTTGAATCGAACCTCCGGGTTTTTAAAATGCGAATAAACAATTTGATTATTCCGTATGCTGTCGTATAATAATAATTACAGAATGTCGCATCAATGGGGAAGGCTCCGCAGGAGTCTTTTCAGGACTGATTTTTGCTGTGCCTGATTATGAAAGAAAAACTGTTCCCGGCAGGACATGATTAACAAGATGAGGAATAATGATGAACGGAATAATAAAAAAAATAAGAGAAACTGTTTCCCGGCACGAAATGATAAAGGCCGGTGACAGTATTGTCGCAGGGTTTTCGGGAGGCCCGGATTCAACCTGTCTTCTGGAAGCACTTAATATATTAAAAGAGGACTTCGGAATTAAGCAGATTGCGGCTGTGCATATTAATCATATGTACAGAGGAGAAGCGGCTTTTGCGGATGAAAGGTACTCGGAGAAATTCTGCGAAGAAAGGGGAATACGCTTCTTCTGCTATCGGTATGATGTGGAAAAGCTGGCTTCGGAACAGAAAAAAAGCTCCGAGGAAATCGGAAGGATACTGAGGTATGAGGCATTTGCCGAAGTGGCAGAGAAACTCGGAGGGGCGAAAATTGCCGTAGCTCATAATAAAGAGGATCAGGCGGAAACTCTTCTCATGAGAATGGTAAGAGGAACCGGAACCGAGGGTCTGTGCGGAATAGATTATGTCCGGGAGGGAGGAATAATCCGCCCTCTGCTGGACTGCAGCCGAAGCGAAATTGAGGAATTCTGCCGGGAACGGAGTCTGAATCCGTGTATTGACAAAACCAATCTGGAGCCGATATATAAAAGAAATGTTGTGCGCCTCCGGCTGATACCTGAAATTAACAGGATAATGAACTGCAGCATAACAGAGCCTCTGGCGGTATTATCCGCAGCGGCAAGAGAGGACAGAGATTTTATTAATACTTTTGTGGAAGATGTAATGAAGGAATCGGAATGCCGGGGTGACTCGGCAAGACTGTCTGCGGAGAGAATCAGAGCGCTTCATCCGGCTGTGAGAAAAAGAGTGATTGTGCGCTGCTTCGATGCAATAGGATTAAAGCAGGACATCTCATCGGTACACCTTGAGGCGGCAGAGAAACTGATTACATCGAAAAAAAGCACAGGTCAGACGGAATTTCCACATGCTTATGTTCTGAAATTACGATATGACAAAATAGTTTTTGAAAAAAAACATGTAAAGTTAACAAAAAACTATAGATTATACAGTAGAATTATTTCAAAAGATTATATCGAAGACAGCGATATTGAAGGATGCGGTATCAGTGGCGGAGGCAGCAGCGAGAGAAGAGCTATAGCGGAAAGTACCGTTAAAAAAAGAGGAAGAGAGGAACTGTGTGCGGGAAACAGCAGCAATATTGCGGTAAAAAAGACTGAGAAAAAGCAGCTTTTCGATTATGAGAAAATTACCGCTGCCCCGGGAGAAATGCTTGTGAGGTACAGGCAGCCCGGAGATATCATTTCGCCCAAAGGATTTGCCGGCACAAAAAAACTCAAGGACTATTTTATTGACAGAAAAACAGACAGAGATGTCAGGGATACTATCCCTCTTGTATGCATAGGAAATAAAGTAGTCTGGATTTACGGCTGCGAGGTAAATGAAAAATTTCTGCCTGACGATAAAACAAAAACACTGATTGAACTGTGGCTGGAGGAGGAAAAACAGGAGTAATAATAATTATTATTGAAATTGACTGTATTATGTGATAAAATATTCTGACTTCAAACAAAGGAGGAGAATGGTGAATAAGAAGGCATTACGTGGAATAGGTTTATATCTTGCGATATTTCTTATAATATTAGTTACGGTTTTTATTTATTACGATAAGCCCAAGGAAGAGGTTAAAGAAATACCTTTTTCCGAAATGATTACTGAAATTTCAACGGATAATATCAGCAGTGTTCACATGGACAATACTGTTTTCACGGCTGTGACTAAAGATAAAAAACAGACGATTGTTTCGTATGCATCGACGGAAATGGAGGCCAATGTTGTATTCAGCAAATACATTCTGCCCAGGGCGGAAGCCGGGACTCTCGAAGTGACCTCGGATAAGCCGAAAACCACCAACTGGTTTCTGTCAATGCTGCCTACTCTGCTGATACTGGTAGTATTTATTGCGGTTTGGTTCTTCTTCATGAATCAGGCACAGGGCGGAGGCGGAAAGGTCATGGGCTTCGGTAAAAACCGGGCTACGCTTCATAAAGAGGATGATTTAAAGAAGGTTACATTTAAGGATGTTGCCGGTCTTGAAGAAGAAAAGGAAGAGCTTCAGGAAATTGTGGATTTTCTGCGGAATCCGATGAAATATACCAATCTCGGAGCGAGAATACCTAAAGGTGTGCTGCTGGTGGGTCCTCCGGGAACAGGAAAAACATATATTTCCAAGGCAACGGCAGGAGAAGCCGGTGTTCCGTTTTACAGTATAAGCGGTTCGGATTTTGTGGAAATGTTTGTAGGTGTAGGTGCATCCCGTGTAAGGGATATGTTTGCAGAAGCAAAAAAGAATCACCCGTGCATAGTATTTATTGATGAAATTGATGCGGTGGGAAGAAAAAGAGGTGCAGGTCTCGGCGGCGGCCATGACGAAAGAGAGCAGACTCTTAATCAGCTTCTGGTTGAGATGGACGGTTTCGGTGAGAACGAAGGCATCATAGTAATTGCGGCTACAAACAGACCGGACGTTCTGGACCCCGCACTGCTGAGACCGGGCAGATTTGACAGACAGATTGTTATAGATATACCCGATCTTAAGGGAAGAGAAGAAATAATCGAAGTTCACTCTAAAAACAAGCCGCTGGCTGATGATGTTAATGTTGAGATTCTTGCAAAAAGAACACCGGGATTTACTCCGGCGGATATTGAAAATATGATGAACGAGGCGGCTATTTTAACTGCCAGAAACAATTTGCCGTCTATCGATATGGATACAATAGAAACTGCTATTACAAAGGTTATAGCGGGGCCTGAAAAGAAAAGTAAGATTATCAGTGACAAGGAAAAGAGACTTACCGCTTATCATGAGGCAGGTCATGCGGTAGTGGCTTCACTGCTCCCGAATTCCGATAAGGTACATCAGGTTACCATTATTCCGAGAGGCAGAGCCGGAGGGTTTACGATGACACTTCCGGAAGAAGATAAAAGCTACATCACAAAAGGTGAGATGTTTGACCAGATTATTCATTTACTGGGCGGACGTGTTGCGGAAAAGCTTGTTCTTGAAGATATCAGTACCGGTGCAAGTAATGATATTGAAAGGGGAACCAATATTGCAAGAAATATGGTGACCAGATATGGCATGAGCGATAGAATCGGTCCTGTTAATTACAGCTCTGAAGATGAGATTTTCCTGGGAAGAGATTTCTCTGCGAGAAATAATGTTTCGGAAGCTGTTTCCAGTGAGATAGACCACGAAATCAGAAGAATCATAGAAGCGGCTTATGCGAAAACCGAGGAGCTTCTGACAGCTAATATGGATAAACTTCATATTGTGGCTAACGGTCTTATTGAACTCGAAACGCTGGATGCCGAACAGTATGAAAGACTGTATAACGGAGAATCCGTGGAGGTTCTTAAAGCCGAACTGGACGAAAAACGCAGAAAGCAGAAAGAAGAAAGAGAAGCCGCAAGACTCAGAGCTGCCAGGGAAAGACATGAAGAAACAAAAAAGATATTCATGGGACAGGTAGATCCGATTACGGGAAAATATGTTTCCGAAGTAAAGAGGAATACCGATACCGGAAGCAGCGGAAATAACTCCCCGAAGGAGTTCTGGAGAGAATACGCAGACGCAGATAAGAATAAAGCAGATGAAACCTGGGAAAAGGATTTGTTTAAGGAAAACGAAGAAGCCGAAAAGAAGGAGCCGAAGCAGGAGGATTAAAATGTTAGTAGCTTTCGATGTGGGAAATACGAACATCGTTATAGGGGTATTCGAAGGGGAGAAGCTGATTAAGTCATGGAGAATGAAGACAGATAAAAATAAGACAGTTGATGAATACGGGATGCTGATTAACCAGTTATTTACTTACGATGGAATAGACATCAAATCGGTGAGCGACGTGATTATTTCCACGGTAGTACCTCCTGTTTTGTATACATTACAGCATTTGTCAAGGAAATACTTTAATAAAAAAGCAATCGTTGTCGGCCCGGGAATAAAGACCGGAATGATTATCAAGTATGACAACCCCAAGCAGGTGGGTACCGACAGAATTGTAAATGCCGTTGCCGCTTTTCATAAGTACGGCGGACCGCTGATAATCGTTGATACGGGAACTGCGACGACCTTTTGCGCGGTAAGCAAGAACGGCGAATATCTTGGAGGAACAATTGCTCCGGGCCTGAAAATATCCAGTGAAGCTCTGGTTGAGAAAACAGCTAAACTGCCCAAGGTAGAGATTGAAGAACCGGGAAAGGTAATCTGCAAGAATACCATTGAAAGTATTCAGGCAGGGCTGGTGTACGGACATGTCGGACTGATCGAATATGTTGTCAACAGGATGAAGCTTGAGCTTTCACCTGACGGAAAGGACCGGGTAACGGTAGTGGCTACCGGGGGAATGGCAGGATTGACTGCGGAAATAACAAGCTGTATAGACTATATCGAAAGAGACCTTACTTTAGACGGACTCAGACTGATTTATAAAAAGAACAGATAAAACAAAACGTGCAAAAGTATGTATTGTGAGCTGCGTAATTCACGATGCATACTTTTTTTTATCATAATTAGAGGAATTAAAGATGACAAAAATCGTTGATTTTTATAAAAAAATCATGATATAATTAAACATTATTGTAATAGAAATGGCGGTAAAAAATGAATGCTAAAATAGGAGAGCTTGAGTTCGACAATCCTTTTATTATGGCTCCCATGGCGGGAATTACAGACAGTGCGTTTCGTCTTCTGTGCAGAGAGATGGGCTGCGGATTGTCGTATTCGGAAATGATAAGTGCCAAGGCAATGTATTACGGTGATAAACATACGGAGCAGCTGCTGGTAATCAGAGACGGAGAAGGGCCTGTGGCGTATCAGATTTTCGGTTCCGAGCCTGAAATCATGGCTTTTGCGGCGGATAAACTGAAGGACAGAGATAACTGCATCATTGATATAAACATGGGATGCCCCGTGCCGAAGGTTGCAAAAAACGGAGAAGGCTCGGCTTTGATGAAAACTCCGAAGCTGATTCGGGAAATTGTTGCTCAGACTGTCAGGGCTGCGAATAAGCCTGTAACGGTGAAAATGCGTCTCGGCTGGAATGATTCCTGTATCAACGTCATAGAATGTGCCGGAGAGGCGGAGGCCGGAGGTGCATCGGCGGTGGCGGTGCATGCCCGTACCCGGGAACAGTATTACAGCGGCAGGGCAGACTGGTCTGCCATTGCGGAGGTCAGAAAAAATCTGAGTATTCCGGTTATTGGAAACGGAGACATTTTCTCCGCAGAAGACGGACTGCGCATGATGGATGAAACCGGCTGTGATATGATTATGGTGGCTCGGGGAGCCCTCGGAAATCCATGGATTTTCAGAGAGCTTAATGCTGTATGGAAGGGTATGAAGCCGGAAGCCAGACCCGGACTAAAGGAAATATCCGACGCTATGCTCAGGCAGCTTAATATGATGGCTGAAGAAAAGGGCGACTACAGAGCTGTCCGGGAGATGCGGAAGCATGTGGGCTGGTATATTAAAGGTGTACACGGTGCGGCATCGATTCGCGGTCAGGTAAATACAATTGATGATATCGGGGAATTAAGGTCATTCTTGACAATGATTGCCTGTTAATTTATTATTAAAAAAATAGAAAGGGAGTTTGAAAATGTCTGAAGAACTGATTTTGACCCGGGAGGGGTATGATAAAATTGAGCAGGAACATGAGTATCTGGTTGCTGTCAGAAGAAAGGAAGTAGCTGAAAGAATCAAGGAAGCTATTTCATACGGCGATATTTCGGAAAACTCCGAATTTGACTCTGCCAAAAATGAGCAGGCTGAACTTGAGGAAAGAATTCTGAAGCTGGAAAACATGATGAGAAATGCCACTATTATCGAGGAAGATGATATTAATCTCGAAGTAGTAAATGTAGGTCTCACGATTCGTGTTAAAGATAGAGAGTATAACGATGAAATGGAATTTACCATTGTGGGCTCATCGGAAATTGATCCCGAAAATCATTGCATTTCAAATGAATCTCCTATAGGAAAAGAACTGATGGGAAAGCGTGTCGGTGATATTGCGGAAATTGCGATTCCCGACGGTTCGATAGTGTCATTTGAAGTGCTGGAAATAACCAAAAAGTAGAAGAAAAATTGAAAAGGAGGAAATCGGTATGGCAGATGAAAAGAAAGCAGTTCTGAATGAAGTTGAAAACAGCGAGTATAAGATCTCGGAACAGTGTTTAATCAGGAGAGATAAACTGAAAAATCTTCAGGATGAAGGAAGAAATCCGTATCTGATTACTAAGTTTAACCAGGAAGTATATTCGGAAGAATTAAAGAAAAAATATGCGGGACTTGCAAATGAAGAGGAATCCGGAGATAAATTTACTATTGCCGGTCGTCTCATGTCTAAGAGAGTAATGGGTAAGGCAAGCTTTGCTCATCTCAGAGACTATAAAGGGGACATTCAGCTTTATGTAACAAGAGATAATCTGGGTGTTGATTCCTATGCCGATTTTAAAAAGCTTGATATCGGTGACATTATCGGCGTTTACGGTGAAGTTTTCAGAACAAAAACCGGCGAACTTTCGGTACGTGCCGAGAAGCTTACCCTTCTTTCAAAAAGCATCAGACCTCTTCCGGAAAAGTTCCACGGACTTACAGATGTTGAACAGAGATACCGTCAGCGTTATGTTGACCTTATCATGAATCCTGATGTTAAGGATACTTTCATTAAGAGAAGCATGATTATGAAGGAAATCAGAGCTTATCTTGATGAGAAGGGTTATCTTGAGGTTGAAACTCCGATTCTCACTCCTTTTGAGATCGGTGCATCGGCAAGACCTTTCACAACTCATCACAATACTCTCGACATGGATATGGTTCTCAGAATCGAAACAGAGCTTTATCTGAAGAGACTTATTGTCGGAGGCATTGACAGAGTATATGAAATCGGCCGTATTTTCAGAAATGAAGGTATGGATCCCAAGCATAATCCCGAATTCACATCCATCGAGCTTTATCAGGCCTACACAAATTTAGGCGGAATGATGGATCTTGTAGAAGAGCTTTTCAAGCGTCTTGCGGACAATGTATGCGGAACAAGAAAGATTAATTATCAGGGTATTGATATCGACCTGGACAACTGGCAGCGTCTCACAATGATTGAAGCTGTAAAGAAATACAGCGGAGTTGATTTTGCAGAGGTTAAAACTGACGAAGAAGCCATTGCTCTGGCAAAGGAACACCATGTTGAGCTTCCGGATCAGCTTACAAGAGGAAATATCCTTGCTGAATTCTTCGATGCTTTTGTCGAGGACAAGCTGATTCAGCCAACATTTATCTACGATTATCCTGTTGAAATCAGTCCTCTGGCTAAGAGAAAGCCGGATGACCCGGAATATACCGAAAGATTCGAATTCTTTATCAATTGTACGGAATACGGAAATGCATTCTCAGAACTTAACGATCCGATTGACCAGAGAGGAAGATTTGAGCGTCAGGTTGCCGCACGTAAGGCTGTTGAGCCCGAAGCAAAGTGTCAGGTTGATTATGATTTCGTAAATGCCCTTGAATACGGCATGCCTCCTACAGGCGGACTCGGAATCGGCATTGACAGAACCGTTATGCTGCTTACGAACAGCGCAAGCATCAGAGACGTTATCCTGTTCCCGACAATGAAGCCCCTCGACGCTCCCAAGGCAAAGAGATTTTGCGTTTGCCCGAGATGTGGTTATAAAGGCGAAGCGGAATATGACAATGTTTGCCCCAAGTGTGGATTTATTAGTGATGACGATTAAACAGGTCAAAAGTTCACTCTGGACGACGGAAATGGCACAAATCGCACGTTTTTGAACGGAATTCATGCTAATTATGAGATGAAAAACTGATCCTGTTCTCTGCCGAACATCACGAGAACGACGAGGAAAAGCTGCATATGCTGATGCTGGACAACCACATCCCCGCCGGCGCGAAGATGTATTGAGTGACTGATTCGTTCACTGATAAGTGACATCAAACCGACTTTTGACATCATTTTGACAGCAAAATTTTGCGTGATCACGCATCACCACGAAGCGTAACGAATTTCAGGCTAAAGACGAATATATCACTTTTGAGCACTTCTTGAGAGAAATCCCGGGAAGTGCTCTTTCTGTTTCCGGTCAAACACTTCTGTCACGACTGTCATGAACTTTGATGGAGGAAACAATATGAAAAACGAGTACGCACCGATTATGAGCATGAAAGAGGTACCGGATAACCTGAGAAAACTGCAGCGTAGATATCTGCGCTATCAGCAGGCGGAGCTCGTGTACAGCATTTCCCATAAGAAATTGCTTGAACTTGCAAGCGAGGCAGGCGCTATTTATCGAATGGACGGGACGGTACTGATTAACCGTGACATCTTCGATGCCTATCTGGAACGGTTCCACGAACCTGCAACAAATAAACGGGGAGGGAAAACAGATGAGCGGTAATGCATGGATGTTTTCTGATCAGATTGACGATGAAGATATTCTTTTCATGCAGCATGAATTCATCTCCTACAAGATGGCCTGTGACTATTATCATCTCGGACTGAAGCCGGTGACGAGGCTTTCTCACGAAGCCGGGGCAATCTACAAAATAGGCGACAAGGTTTTGATTAAAAGGTCAATTTTTGAGGAGTATTTGAGACAGACAAGACGGGAGGATGGCGCAAAATGAAAAAGCTGATTTCCTGCGAATACAACATGGACTTAGCCTGCGTGGAATTGAAATACTCCGACGGCACGATGATCGCCATCGACACCATCGCCGTGGAAAATGAGTTTGCGGAAACATGGCTCGACCGACGGGAACTGGATTATCTGATCTATAATGATCCGCTTGGGTATTCCGAGCTGGTGCTGAACGGCGATGTGAAGGCGTATCTCGATACGGTGAGGCAGGGGCAGTAAGAAACGAGGGAGGATGCTCGCCCGATGAGCATCCTTCCTTTGTTCGAATGACATTAACTGTTAGTAAGGGTCATTCGAGATGGCTGCCAAAGGGTGTCACTTAAAATGACACCCTTTCTTAGTCTGTTCACCCTATTCATTACCGAGGTTGACATGATCCCCCATTTTAGACGGACTAAACCG
>DCHZ01000009.1 GCA_002315385.1 Firmicutes bacterium UBA1739
TGATTGCTCCAGCCTGTGAAATCCTTCTCATCGTTCCAGGATATTTGGGGGTTGACGGTACCTCTATCCATCATATAAGAAGGGGTCAAATATGGCTGTCCTGCAAAAACGTCCACTACGGCTTTTGCCGCATCTGCCTGGAACTTCTGTCGCTTAAATTGCAGTTTCACCGTTGTCGCCTCCTTCCTCATATTCCATAAATTGTTCATCTATCAACTTTTGCAACACCTCTTTGCTCGGCAGAACTGTTTCATATTTACTCGCAAATATTTGTGTATTATCTTCCGGCAAAGTCATTTCTACGACTGAATTATTCTTTTTTCTGCACAGTAATATTCCAATTGTCGGATTTTCTTCCGGAAGCTTCACATTACGATCATAATAATGAACATACATCTGCATTTGTCCAATATCCTGATGTTTTAACTCACCTATTTTTAAATCAAACAAAACAAAGCAGCGCAAAAGTCGATTATAAAAAACTAAATCAACGATAAAATGTTCTTCATCAAATGTAAATCGCACCTGGCGACCAACAAATGCAAAGCCTGTACCTAATTCCAGAAGGAACTGCTGCAAATGATTTATAATACGATTTTCCAATTCATTTTCAGAATACTCCGGCAGTTCCGGAAGCCCCAGAAATTCCAATATATAGGGATCTTTTACTATATCTTTTGAAGATTCAACTTTCTTCCCTTCCAATGCCAACTCATAAACTTTATCTTTATCCATACTAAGCATCAATCTCTGATACAACGCACTATTGAATTGTCGTTTCAGCTCTGATAAACTCCAATCATTTTTCACAGCCTCTATTTCATAAAAATGACGTTCATTGATATCATCTATCCGCATGAGAACCAGATAATGTGACCAACTAAGACAAAATTTTCTTCCAGAACTTACAGTTAGCATATTTTTGAATTGGTCAGACAGTGTCTGACCAATTTGATCATTCTCATAAACGAGATAAAACTGGCGCATCTGTTTAAGATTTGTAACCGAAAACCCTTTCCCATACAATTCGCTTAAATATTCCGAAAGATTTTTTAGCAAATATTTCCCATATTTTGCTCTATTATCTCCTTGTTGCTCTTCTTCTACAATCAATTTTCCAATTTCAAAATATGCGTAAACCATGGATAGATTGAGTGCTGTTTTGGCATTTTTCCGGGCTTGACTGAGTACATTTGATACATTTTCCAGAAAATGTACATTTGAAAAATTGTCAATATATTTCTTTTCCATAGTTACATCTCCATCATATTACTTTTACAGTTGTATCCGGTGCCATCAGCTTAAAGATTTCCGTGACATTAATTTTTGAAGGACTGTCCGCAAAGCTGCTGTCCCTGAACACTGCACGCAGAGGCTGTTTTTTTGCAATCTCCCTGATTACACTTTCAGGAATATTCTTTTCAAAGCAGGCAATCAAGTCACCGTCGTTGTAGTTGTGAACCGTATATCCCTCAATCTTTTCAGAACTGTACGGTAATGACAATGGCAATCCCCACTCCAGAAGGCAACCGAAAAGCAGGTCGAGATCTGTACGGTCAGATTTAACATTGGATTCAAGCATGCTGATTAAATCCTGAGAATAATCTCCTGCTGCATAGTAAACATCATTCATATTACTTTCATCCAGTTTAAACACACGGAATCCGGTATCAAAATTTTTCGCACCGGCAGGGTTTTCTTCCTTAATTTTTCTGCCCGCACGGCGAATACGCTCCTTGCCGATTTCGCAAATATTCTGGTAACCAGCTTTGTAAGCTTCGCTCTGCTCATTACAATATTCTGGAAGTTGTACCATTATGAATTTTCTGTCTCCACCATCTTCACAGTTTAATTGCATTACCGATTGTGCCGTCGTTGAAGAACCCGAGAAAAAGTCAAGCACTATTGAATCTTTTTTTAAATTAGCTATTTGCAATATTCTACTTAAAAGCCTAACCGGTTTTGGACCATCAAAGAAACCTTTATCATCAAATAGTTTCTTTAATTCTTGACGACCTTCTTGATTATGTCCGACATCTCCAAATTTCCAAATGGTTGTCGGTGTCATTCCATCTTGAATTTCTGATAAAAATCTTTTTAATCGTGGTACATTATTTCCATCTTCTCCAAAATACACTCTATTATCACGCACAAGTTCCTCAAATCGTGTTTTGCTAACACGCCAACAGGAACCGTGTGAAGGATTGACAACCCTTCCTCCTGGCGTGGTGATAGGATAGTCATTACTTGCACTATATGTTTTCACCGTTAAATTATCAGCCGTCCAATCGCCTCTCGGATCGTTATCTGGATTCTTATATCTTGAATTTGCTTCTTCTGTTCTCGGAAGTTTTCCAATTTGAAAACCATACAATCTCTTTGCAAAAACGACTATATAATCATGGCTGTCAGAAAAATATTTTGCATCATTTTTAGGAGCAAACGCTCGTTCCCAGACGACACATCCGACAAAGTTTTGTTCTCCAAAAACCTCGTTCCCAATCTTTTTAAGGTTTTCTGTTTCGTTTTCGTCTATACTGATAAAAATAACTCCGTCATCTGATAGGAGATTTCTTGCTAAAAGAAGACGAGAATAAATCATACTGCACCAATCAGAATGAAATCGACCATTACTATCGGTGTTTTTGAATAGTCTGTTTCCATTTTCATCTATTCCTCCGCTTTCGTCGGCATATTCCGATTCGGTCATCTTAAAATCATCATTGTAAATAAAATCATTTCCGGTATTATACGGTGGATCTATATATATCATCTTTACTTTCCCAAGATAACTTTCCTGAAGAAGTTTCAGAACTTCGAGGTTATCGCCCTCAATGTAGAGATTTTCAGTATTATCCCAGTCAACGCTTTCTTCCTTGCACGGGCGGAGTGTCTTGCGAATTGGCTTATTAGCTTCAACAATAGAAGCTTTCTTACCAACCCATGTGAATTCATATGCTTCATCTCCGTCAATTATCTCATCAGAAAGCATCTGCTTCAGCAACTCAAAATTAACGGCCTTTTTCGGCTTCCCGTTTTCGTCCACAGTTTCCGTAATACAATTTGGGAACAACGCTCCGATTTTGTCTATATTCTGAGCAGTCATATCAACAGACTCCATTCTCATTTTCTCCATCACAAAGCCTCCAATTCTTTTTTCAGTTTCTTTAGCTCACTGTTCATCTCCGTCTGCCTATTCAACTGTTTTTCTATTATATCATGTGAAATTCTTTAATACTATTATATTTCAAAACAATCATCACTATTATCGGGAACTCACCTCATCCGCTTCGGCCACCAAAAAAAAGCACGGGGCATTATCTGCCCCTATGCTTCTCTTTTTTCTGTCGCTGCTTCAGTTCAAACAGGCGCTCTTTTTCCATCAGCTTCTGTTCCCGGCTTTTGACTTTGCGTTCCTGTTTATTCTGCTCCTGCTGTAATTTCAGAGCCTGCTGCGATTTCGTCCCGATTCCGGTTTTTTTCAGCGTTCTTTTTATATCACGCTGCATCCTTTTCGGATTTTTCTTCGCTTTCTTTACATCAGCTGCCACAGCGGGGCTGAACTGCAAATCATAATAGTGCCTCAGAATGAACTCCTGAACCTCATAATCCTTAGGCTCCGCTCCGAAGGTCACTTTGGCTGCGGATAGCCTGCCGTTTTCGTAACGTTCAAAAACTCCCACCCAAAAGGGTTCTTCAAAAAACACTGTCAGTTTGCTGTGTACTTCGCCCATAATAATCCCTCCTTATTGATTAAGATGAGCAAAGAACGGACAACCCGGAGGGGCAGGTTACTTACCACGAAATTCGTGACGGCCGGGCTACCTACCGGCTCTGGTATACATTGCTGTACACGTTGCGTTTTTATCTTTGCAGTTTATCAGATTAAAAAAGCTGTCCGGGAAGCTTCAGCTTTTCCTTATATGGAAAGCCTGCTTCGTATTCTTCGAATTCCGGCGGCTGCTCTTCGCAGACAGAATACCCTTTGGGTGTCGATTCACCTGCAACCATGATAAATGCACCAGGAGACTATGTAGTATGCTATATTGTAGAAAGATATTCAGAATGAATAATGGGTTCAGATATACTGATTGCCAAAAAGTATCAGAAGATCGTCATGCCGAAGTTCAATATCTATTTTTCTTTGATCTCCGTTAAAGAATATATATTCCCTGCCTCCGCGAATGTAACCGATGAGAACGGACTTGCTGCCCTCGTCACCGCTGGCAAGCACCGCTCTTATTAGCTCATAGGCGGTGCATTTCCCGGGAAGCTTCTCAAAAAAATCCTCTGCTGACTTTATATATAGCTCCTTGCTGAGGCTTTCTCCGTTAGAAATGCAAGAGGAAAGCATGTCCTCATACAGCTCAAGCACGGCCTCGCCAAGGCTGAACTGGGCAATCATACGGCTCAGATAACGGCTGCTGACGATTACCCTGTCAGCGCCGTAGCTTCTGACGATATCTTCATTTTTGGGGTTCAGAACCTCCACGATGAGTGCGAGCCTGCTTCTGTCAAAGTCCGGGTCCTCTGCCTGTCTGCGGCGTATCTGCTCCTGAATATAAATAAGAAATGTCAGGGCATTTGCGTCAACATCCTCACTGGCGGCAGTATCATCGGAGAGAATGAGAATGGTTGTGTCCTCTGCTTCTTTCCGAGAGAGTTCATCCATCCTACGGTTTATGTAATCCTCATCATAAATGTCGGCAGCAATGGTGCTGACATAGGGGAAGCTCCTGTAACAGTCATGACTTTCAAGGCTTTCGGCATCATCCACCATTATAACTGTTATGGCATTCGGCTCGCCCATCAGCTCAAGCTCATGCCGTATAGAGTCAAACCCCTCCATAAGAGAATTCATGTAGCTGTTGTGCCCTAAAACGACTATACTTCTGCGTCGGATACGGTTGCTTTTTTTAAGTTGTATCTCCATTTCTACGGGAACGTGTACGTCGCTCAATTCAATGTCGGACTTAGAATCCGCAATGTAAAAAATTTTATTTCCCTTCAGCGTTTCCATTACGGTCATGGGCACAGAGCAGATATTCCCGTTGAGGCATTTTTCAATATATGCATCTTCGTTTTCTCTTGAATAGCCCTCCGGCACATTCCGGGAGATAAAATGAATTCCCTTGAGAGAAAAGAGAACATCGTACACATCATTTAACTCCGGCACCACTGCAATCTGAGAGTATGTGCTTCCCACAAGCTTGTTATAGGAAACAGGTATTATTGTCTCCATTATTTCCACGCTCTTGAAGGCAATGATTCTGTAGACAAGGTCCTCTGTCCATTCATCTGCCACCTCCACCAGAATCATCTGTCTGCTGTTGGCCTTTGATATTTCTGAGACTTGAATCAGAGTCTTGACCGTCTGAGGATTGCCCTTTTCCACCTCCGGACCGCAGGCGTTATCCAGAATGATAACCGTCCCGGCCTTGCTGATGCATATATCGTCCAGATCCGTCGCTGCGGCCACATCTCCCTCTCTGACGATATAGGTTATCCTTTCCTTAGGCATGTTTTCTCGCAGATATCTCCGTCTCTCAATAAATGACATGCCCTCGCTCTTTGCATATACCTGCTGTGCCTCCCGGATGAGCGTGGTGTTAAGACGGTTTCGTATCTCCGCGTCTATCTCGTCCTTGCGATCCGGCACGAAAACAACGACCTTGATCTCCTTCTTCCTGTACAGAAATTCGTTTATTATCTCTGTACCTCTGGCGTTCCAGTTAATGATAACAACATGGTCTGAGATGAGAAGCCTGTTCCTGCCGTTGTTTTTTGATTCGATAAAGTCGGAAATCGTGTTGGTGACATAGCCTATGACAGAGCCCGTGAAAAACACAAGACCCAGCACCACCACAGCTACGCATACAATCACTGCAAGCACGCCCGTCTTTCCCACGTCTAAGATCATTCCGGAGATACATCCCGGATCAAGCACCAATGTTGCGGTGTAATACACGGACTGCCAGAACCCCTTGGGTGCAAGACCGCTCAGGTGCTTTGACATCAGGTTTATTATCGTAGCAGCCACAAGTATAAACACCACATTGAACAGCATTATACCTATAAGCATAGCTTGCCTTGGAGACTTTGCAATGAAGATATTGATCTTTTCTCGTATTTTGTTTACCATATCAGAACCTCATAAAAAAGTGTTATTTGTAATATGCTATGATCCTTGTCATCAACGCTACAGTCTCGACGTAAGATATTCAGTATGTTTTCAATTCTGTGAAACTACAGTTAAACACCCGCCCGCACTGCATCCCCAAACCTTAGCTAATGGCAATCCTTCCGTTTCCAATCAATTCACAATGGAGATAACCGCCTCTTTCTGAAGCCTGATATGCCTCGATTTCTTTTTTCTTCAAAACTCCGGACCAATAAGCTGCAATCCGGCAATGTGCCGATTGTTAATATCAGCACGGGCTCTTATTTCATATCAATTATTGAAGCTTAATGCTTATGCCAAAAATCATCCCACAAATAACACTTCATAATCCCTTACAACACGTCTAATATCATAGTTATCCAAAGCTTTTTCACGATTGTTCTGTTTCATAGCTTCTTTCTGTTCCTCAGAATACATAAGTGTCTTAATAATACTTTGACTAAGCATATAATAGTTTCCGGGATTTACTATCTGTCTGTCGTCCGATAGAATCTCTCTAACATCACCGACATTCGTGCAGACACACAGACACCCGCATGCCATTGCTTCAACTAAAGTAACAGGAAATGCTTCTCCTGCAGAATGAAGCACGTAAACATCACATCCGGCAAGCAAATCAGGAATATCATCTCTCAACCCCAATAAAAAAATATCTTTTCCCGGAATCAAATCGTTTTCAGAGCATAATCCGGTTATTCTTTCATTAGCGGAATCAATCCCAAGCCCGCACATTACAAAAGCAACATCTTTTATACTTTTTTTAACAACACCGGCTGCTTTAATAAATGCAGGAACATCCTTTATCGGGATATCTTTTGTGACAGAAAGAATTAATGATTTGTTTTCATCTATTCCCAATTCTTTTCTCAGTTGTATCTCAGCTCCGTTTTGTGGCTTAAAAACGTTCAAATCACAACCATTTGAAACTACTTTCGCATTGCTTTGGCAGTATCCGCAATCAAAATGAACCTTTTGGGACACAATTCCCGCATAAGTAATTAAATCAACTTTATTACTGAGCCTTGAGCAGAGTTTATTTATTATTAATGCTTTTTTTGAAGTATGTTCTTTTGAGAGATCACTATGATGAATTCCCCAAATAATTTTTTTAACTTTACAGAATTTTCCTAAATAATACCCCAAAAAATTTGCATAATACATCCAGCAGCAAAGAACATCACAATCATTCAGTAATCGTTTAATCTTTAATATTGATGATAACGGCTTTTTTGTTATTTGAAGATCAACAACTTTAATTCCAATATCTGCCAAAAAATCTTCATAATAATGAGATAGCCCCATACTGATTACAATGTAGTCAGCAGAATAATCTACTCTATGCTTCAGTATCTGGTAAAGCATAGTTTCAGCGCCGCCTTTCCCGAGTCCGGTTATTAAATGAATTACTGTTTTGTTCAATTTTTTCCCTTTCATTTAACAGTTTAATATTGTTATAGTATGTTTCAAAATGCTCGCCGGTATATCCCCCGGCTTTGAAGCTTCATAGGACTGATATCCTGCTTTTCAAATACTCTTCCAGCTTATCCAAATCAGTGCTATATACAAATGTCTTCCCGGATTTGCTTTCAAAAATAGGAGCACCTTCATCAATAAGTTTTTTTAATTCTTTAGCAACTGTTTGCATAGAAATGCCAGATTCATGTGCTATTTTACGTCTACTTAATGGTTCATCATTGAACAGTTCATTTTGAATTAATATAAAAATAATTTCATTTTGCTTATTATTTATATTATATAATAATTTCAAATAATGTGAAAGTGCTTCTTTTTTTTATATAAAAATTCATATTTTACAAATCTATTCCGGATGTCTATCGAATATCATCAGAGCACTTTTTCCTTTCAAGTATGACATGAAATCTGAAACGCTTTCTTTTGGCGGTATCGCTACATACATATGTATATGATCTCTGCATACTTTTCCCTCTATCAGGCTAACTCCCTTCATTTCACACAATTTTCTCAGAATCTCGCCTATTTCAAGTTTTAATTCGCTGTACATAATCTTTCGTCTATACTTCGGAAAAAATACTATATGGTATGTACAATTCCATGTTAAACATAAGACTGCCGTGAGAATAATCAAGGATTTGTTTCGCCTGAGCTGTCAAAGGTTCAAGCCTAACCGTCGTTATCTGCGCGAAATATACAAGCATAATCAGCACTGTGTAAATGACTGCAAATGCCATTCCCACAATAGCAGCACTCCTATGCTCAGCATCACTTTCGGATGCAAATCCCGCCGACATCATAACATATCCAATTGCGAGCAGCAAACACACAAAATAACTTCCGAAGTCAAATGGGATTAGCATGCAGACAGCAAACAAACATACTGTTACAGTCACGATTATCGCACTGACTTTTGATATTATCCTTGGAGTAGTATCATTTAAATGCA
>DCHZ01000021.1 GCA_002315385.1 Firmicutes bacterium UBA1739
CGGCTGTTCCGACGCTTCCGCCGCCTCCGCCGCTTTTGTAGGTTGCTCCTACGGCAAACGGTGAGAATTCGTTGTAAGTAAACTCAAGATATTTCTGACCCGCAGTTGTTACAACTTTGGCCTGTATTCCATTATCATAACTTCCCGCATCTTCATCCCAGTGATAAACTTTGTAATCTGTGTTGTTCTTAATATTGAATGGAACCATACGTTAAGATAAATTTTCCACTTTGACATATATAATACTGATTATATCAATCCTATTATATTTATCCTGTAACAATGGAATTTTATACTCATATTTTTTCACATCATTATTGCAGCTTTCAAAACGGTTAGATTTCCGCCGAAATACAGACCTCAGGCCGGATTCTGTCGCCGTCCCGGCAGGATACCTCATTTCCATTGGAACAGCAGTTCACTTTCCACCAAAATGCAGACAGTATTAAAAATTGCCGTCCCGTGCTCCTCATCATATCCCGGATAGCCAGGATGAATCAGCGCAAAGATGAAAAACCTTCTGCCAAATCAATGACAGAAGGTTTTTATGTTCAATAGCATACAGCCTCCGGAAAACACAGACCGGCTATTGTATTATTCAGTTTGTATCTGATAGTCGATACTATTTTACAACAAATGTCATGTTGTATACATCGGAATAACCCTTACAATCTTTTACTGTAATACGCAGAGTATATGTGCCTCTCTGCAGTTTTGCAAAACGGAGATTGGAGTTAACCGCAGTCGAACGAATATTAACTGATTTTGCACTTGTATACGCGGTCGCTGTCTGTTTAACAGTACCATTCATCAGAATTTCGCCCTTAATTGTAGAAAGGTTGTATACAGAAGTAATCGTACCTGTAATATTCTTTGAGCATCCGTAAGTTGCTGTTCCGATGTTGTCAAGTTTAAATGTAATTGCAGACGGTTCCACTGCCGCATTTACTGTAAAGCCTATGGTTCTTACAAGAGTCTTTCCGCTTTCGTCAACAGCAGTAACCCGGAGGTTATAATATCCCTTGGCAAGCTTCTTCATAGTGTTTATGTCGTTAATTCCACTGTTAACGAGATCCACAGACTTACTCATTGGGTTTTCGGTAACTGTTGCCACAACCTTACCTGAGAGAATGTATTCGGCAGTAAGCTTAGTAATATTGTAGTTGGAAGTAAACTTACCTGTAACATCACGATATGTTCCTGCTGTGAATGCACTTATGGAATTGAGATAACCGGTAAGATTTGAAGCAGCTCCTTTGATTGTAAAGTTGCTTGTTACGGTAACGGTCTTGTCGGTATCATCAACAGCAGTTACGGAGAAAGTATACTGACCTACCGGAAGTGCCGAAATATCAAGCTGGGATGCGATAGAATTATCATTCAGATATATTGATGTTTTGTTCGGAGCGGTGGTTGCTGTCTGAACAGGAGAACCGTCACGAAGGATTTCAGCCTTAATGCCGGTAATCGCATAATTTGAATATACTCCGCCGCTGACAGTGTATTTTGTTCCTGCATTAACCGTTCCGATATAGTTGATATATGCTCCCAGTGTTGATGAAGCTATAGTACCCTTTACTTTAAAGTCAACAGTTTTTTCTACAGTTTTACCCGTATAATCTGTTGCACTGATTTTAAGGGTATAGTCTCCTACTGCAAGAGTTCCGAAACGAAGGTTATTATTTACTGTACCTTCAACAATATTATAATAATCTGTATTTACATTTTCTGTCACAGTCTGAATTACTGAAGTACCTTTTAATATCTGACCTGTAACTTTTGTAATCATAGCGTTGGAAGAAACATAACCTGTAATATTATGAGCGCTGCCCTTCCTTACGATACCTATATCATCCAGTGTCATATTAAGATTTGATTCAATGATTTGCGGTTTTACTGTAACTGTCTGCGAATCAACGATAATACTGTTGCTATTGTCAGTCGCTTTGATTCTGAGAGTATATGTACCTGCCGCAAGTGAAGCAAAATCAAGTCCGTCATTGATTTCGCTGTTATCCAGATTATATTCACATGCCATCGGTGCCGCTTCAACTGACTGCTTTACCGTGGATCCGAGAATAATTTCCGCGATAACATTATTGATACTGTAGTTGGACTTAACTGTGCCTGTTACTGTCGCATCTGTATTGTAATTTACAGTTCCGATTCTTCCCGCAGATATCGCAATCGTAGACGCGGGAGCCGTAACGTTGAAATGCTGAGTTCTTTCAACAGATTTTCCGTTTGCTTCATATGCAATTACACGGAGAGAATATGAGCCTGATTCAAGCTTCGTGAAATCAAGCTGGCTGTTGAGCTTAGGATCGGAAAGATCGTAGGTGGTCGTATAAGGAGTAACCACAGCAGACTGAAGATCCCTGCTTCCGAGAACTATATCAACTGTCACTTTTGTAATGAGGTTATTTGAAGTAAATTTACCCGAAAGTGTATATGGATTTACACGGCTGATTGTATTAAGGGCAGTAACCGCACCGCTCAGAGTTGAAGCACTTGCGGCGGTTATCACAATAATCTCTTCGGAGTTTTCCGATTTAAAGCCCTTATCGTCTTCCGCACTGACTCTGTACGTATAAATGCCTACCGGAAGAGTACCGAAATCAAGCTGTTCATTAAGCTCATCGGATGCAATATTATATGTCTTCAATCGTGTATTTACAACACCTTCACGGAGAACCTCCCCGTTGAGAAGAACTTCGCCTTTGACATAATTAAGCTTTCTTGCCGAATTTACTTTACCGTAAAATACATTGTAGGCACCGCGATAAGCCCAATTCATTTCACCAAAGGTAATCTTGATATTGGATTCGACATCAACATCATAGATTGTAAACGGAATTGATACACTTGCAGTCTTTCCGCTTTCATCCTTTGCGGTGATTACCAGCTGATATGAACCTGCATCCAGCACACCAAACAGCAGCTTCTTGTTAATATTGGTGAGTGCGATATTCTGATAGGTTGTATAGAAATCCTGCTCTACACTCTGAAGAGCAGTATTGCCGGACATCAGCTTTCCGGTAATCTTTACAATATCATAATTCGAAGAAACGTAACCGGTAATATCATGAGGGAACCCTGATTCGAGATCGCCGATCTGATCTATCGAAAGCATAAGTTCGGAATCATTTTCAGGATCTTCTACTTCTATAGGTTCTTCCTGTTCGGCAGGTTCTTCCGGTTCTGTCGGTTCTTCCTGTTCAGAAGGTTCTTCCACTACTGTCGGTTCTTCCTGTTCGGAAGGTTCTTCTACTTCTGTCGGTTCTTCCTGTTCGGAAGGTTCTTCTACTTCTGTCGGTTCTTCCTGCTCAGAAGGTTCTTCCACTACTGTCGGTTCTTCCTGTTCAGAAGGTTCTTCCACTTCATCATAGATTGTAAACGAAACAGACTCGGTAACCGTCTTTCCGCTTTCATCCTTTGCTGTAATCACCAGCTTATACGAGCCGGCATCAAGTACACCGAATTTCAGATTTCTGTTAATATCAGTTGTCACTATCTTCTGATAGGTTGTACAGAAATCCTGTTGAGCGCTCTGAAGAACATTATCGCCGGACATCAGCTTGCCGGTAATTTTCACGATATCATAATTAGAGGAAACGTAACCGGTAATATTATACGGCTGACCTGATTCGATTTCACCGATCTGATTTATCGAAATCATAAGCTCGGAATCATTTTCCGGGTTTTCAACCTCTGTCAGTTCTTCTTCGGGTTCTTCTTTCGGTTCTTCTTTTTCTTCAGGTTCAATCAAACCGCAGGCAACATTAGCCGCATAGGAGAACTCGGTAATTTTTTCTACAGTGCCCTCATATTCGTAAATATCTTTCAGGCTTTCGGATGCCAGCATACGGTCAAGAACAAGATATCCTATATCGGTTGCCGACATACCTGCCGCACTTCTTGCTGATTCCTGAAAACAGTAATAGCTGTTGTTATTACTTGTTCCGACAAGAATACATCCTGTAGAATAAGGGCTTGTGCAGGTTTTTGATCCGCTTATATTAGTGGATCTCGAATGAATCTGAATGTCTGTGGCATACGGAAGAGAAACAAATTTCTCTGCTGCGGCGTCCATACGAGTGCATGAGATTTTGTTTAATCCGTCAAGTGTACGGACATTCAATCTGGAATTACTATTGCTGGGCACGGCGGTCTTTAAAGCATAAATACCATCATTCACTGTAGCCGAAGAAGGTAAAGTATAATATGCCTTATGAGGATGATCCGGAATTGTGCTTGAATTTTTATCGATAGCAATATACTTCCAGCCACTTACAACAATGGCAACTGCCTGGTCACGAACCCCGGAATATTCTACATAGGGGCTGGTACTGTCGCTTCCGCCTTCAAAAATGAGTACAACCGTGCGTTTTCCGGTGTTCATCGCTTCGGTAAGCTCCGGAGAAGATTTAATGTAGTAGTCGCACATGGTTGCAATGTACTCTCTTTTATCCGTATCGTTAATGGAATTCAGGATTCCATTCGGATCGGAAAGAGACTGTTGCTTCTCTGCCGCACTGACAGGAAGAACTGAAAAAAGAGTAGTACACATAAGGACTGCTAAAGCCAGACTTAGGGTTTTTCTAAACTTTTTCATAATAACTCCTTTCTATTCTGTTTTCATGGAAATAAATATATTATTAAGATACAATACCATATTTTCCAGCAATATGTCAACATATGGTAAATATTAGTATTTTCACAATATCAGTTAAATATCAGTTAAAATGAAAAAATTCTTTTCCACGCTGCCGGAATCTCATATTTTTTCTTAGTTAATTCATTTTTTTATGATGATTGTTCCATGGTCATACATAGCCTGCAATGCCTTTATTACACCTATTTTCGAATACTCATAGGTCAGGCCTCCCTGAAAATAAACTATATAAGGATCACGAAGCGGTCCGTCGGCACTGAGCTCTATCGATGAACCCTGTACAAAAGCCCCCGCTGCCATAATAACAGGATCATCATATCCCGGCATATCCCACGGTACCGGAGTGACATGAGAATCAACCGGGGCCGCTGCCTGTATTCCCTCGCAGAATGCGACAAGTCTCTCCGACGTGCCCAGCTTCACACACTGAATAATATCACTTCTTACAGCTTTTGAACCCGGGCATACCTCAAAGCCCAGATTTTCAAAAACTCCGGCACACAGCATGGCTCCTTTGAGTGCTCCGTTCACTACCTTCGGGCCCATAAACAGCCCCTGAAGCATCGTTCTTGTCTGTCCGAAAGTCAGACCGCATTCTTTTCCTATTCCGACAGAAGTAAGTCTGTAGGATATCAGCTTTATCAGATCTGCTCTTCCGGCAATATATCCGCCGGTAAGCGCCATGCCTCCGCAGGGATTTTTAATCAGAGAGCCGGCCATTACATCAACGCCAACCTGAGTAGGTTCCTTTGTTTCAAGAAACTCACCGTAGCAATTGTCCGCCATACATATAATGTCAGGATTTATCGACTTCACAAAACGGCAGCACTCACCCATTTCATCCACACTCATGGAGCGACGCCATCCGTAACCCGTTGCCCTTTGCATACAGACCATTTTTGTTTTTTTATTTATCGCTTTTCCCAGAGCATCCAGGTCAATTCCTCCGTCCGCTTTAAGCTCCACCTGTCTGTAGGTAATTCCGAAATCTTTTAATGAGCCGTCACCCGGATTGCCTTTTATGCCTATTACCTGCTCGAGAGTATCATAGGGCCCGCCTGTACAGTAAATCACCTCATCTCCCGGTCTCAGAATTCCGGTGAGAGTCAGAGATAACGCATGGGTTCCGTTAACTATTATCGGTCTTACGATGGCATCTTCCGTTCCGAAAATATCCGCAAATATTTTTTCTGTGGTTTCCCTTCCGATGTCGTTGTATCCATAGCCCGTATTCCAGGCAAAATGCATGTCACTTAGGCGGTTTTTCTGCAGTACTCCCAGCACCTTGTACTGATTATATTCAGTCACATCATCCAGAGCCGCAAACTGCTCTTTTAATTCTTCTTCTGCTTTTTTTATGTATTCTAATATGTCGGAATTGATTTTCAGTTCCTCAATCAGATATCTGTCGGTATTATTCAAAACTATCCTCCTCGAATTCATCCAGCCATTCAAATCTGTCTATCAGATCACGCTTTGTATTTCTCCTGTGAGCGGCATATAACTGTGTTGTGGTTACATTATCATGATCAAGAAGAGCCTGCACATCGAAAATCGAATTTCCTTCTTCAATCAGTGCGGTAGCCGCTGTTGCTCTGAGCTTATGGGGGCTGTATCCTCCGTCTCTGCTCTTCTCCATTGCTATTGATGTATATTTTTTTACAAGATCCCTTATTGCTCTTTCCGTCAGCCTCCGTTTCTGAAGTGACAGGAACAAAGCATCCTTATCTTCCTCGGAAATAACATCTTCGGAAGGTCTCTCTATTTCTATGTATTCCCGGATTACCTTTTCCACCGAATTATTAAGAGGCATTGTAGACTCCTTGCCCCTTTTTCTGTAAATCTTAAACTCTCCTTTTGAAAAATCAAATGAAGAAATGTTAAGCTGCTGAAGCTCGTAAAGTCTCAGCCCGTAGGTTATGAAAAGCAGGAGTATGGCGGTATCCCTGTATTTTGTTTTGCTCCAGTATGCCTTCTCCTTTTTCGTAAGCCCGTTTCCCTCAAACACCGCATCTATCATTGTTTTGACTTCATCAATTTCGAGTCTTTTTATCTCTCTTTCACCGGGTTTCGGAAGTCTTATGGGATCAAATCCGTCAGCGATATTCTCCGGCATCGTACCCTCTCTGTACATATATTTAAACAATACGGAAAGGGAAGATTTTTTCCTCGACAAAGACCTGTTCCCGTTTTCGTAAATATACACGGCGGTTTCTTTTTCTACCCTGTACTGACGGCAATAATCATTAATATAGAAATTAACGTCTCCCGGTTTTATTGCGGCAAATTCCGATTCGCGTATCTGTGAAGTTTTTTCCGCTGATGTAAGGTCAGTTTCATTCACGAGGTATTCGCAGAAAAAACGTATGTCGAACAGATATGCCATTCTCGTATTCGGAAGCACCGCACTTTTTAGATAGGAAAAGAATCCTCTCATAAACGAAGGCAGCTCTTTTTCCAGTTCCCTGCATCTTTCCATTATTTCACTTTCACGCCTGACAATATTATCCGGTCTGTCACTTTTGTTATGAATCCGGATTTCCTTCTTGGTTTCTTTTCTGATTGCCATTTATTCATCCTTCCAGTATCCGATTATTCTTTCCACGGCCTCTTCCTTCGAGGCGCATTCACTCAGATTTATCCAATGAATATCATCATATCTTCTGAACCATGTCATCTGTTTTTTTGCATAATGTCTTGTATTTCTTTTTATCAGCCTTACCGCTTCCTCCAAATCATATTTTCCTCTCAGATAGCCGAAAAGCTCTTTATAACCTATCCCTTTCATCGAAATGAAAGATTCTGTAAGACCCATTGCCTCCAGTCTCTTTATTTCATCAGGCAGACCCTGTTTCATCAGCAGATCCACTCTCATGTCTATTCTGTCATAAAGCTCCTGCCGCTCCCGGCACAATCCTGTCAGACAGTATTCATAATCCCCGGTTCTGGTATCGGCCTCACTGAATTTCCGAACACGGGAATCCCCTCCTTCAAGCATTTCAAGAGCACGTATTACTTTTTTCACATTATTCGGATGAATCCTCCCGGCCGCTTCGGGATCCGAATCCGCAAGCTTTGCGTGAAGGGCTTCATTTCCCTGAGTTTCGGCAATAGCTTCAAGCTTTTTTCTGAATTCACTGTTATTATCAGGTCTCACGGAAAAATCCATATCGTAAATCAGAGAATTCACATACAGTCCTGTTCCTCCGGATATTATGGGCACCTTTCCCCTGGAAAAAATATCTTCAATCGCGGATTTTGCACGCTTCTGATACTCGTAAACAGAAAAACTCTCTCTGGGATCAATTTCGTCTACAAGAAAATGCACCGCCTCCCGCCTTTCCTCTGCAGTCGGCTTGGCACTGCCTATGTCCATATACTTGTACAGCTGCATCGAATCCGCCGAAACAATTTCTCCGTTGAGAGCTTTTGCCGTCTCAATCGCATATTCTGTTTTTCCGACTGCGGTGGGTCCCGCAATAATAAGAATTTTTCTCATTTTCATTTTCCTCCTGAAAGGATTAGTGTCGCCATTAATAATCATATTACGCCCTTTTGAACATTTTCTCCATGTCTCCTTCGCTCATCTTAATGATTACAGGTCTTCCGTGAGGACATGAATAGGGATTTTCGGTTTCCGACAGTGATTTCAGCAACGCTTTTATTTCGGCATCGCTCAGCCTGTCATGAGCTTTAACGGCACTTTTGCAGGATTTCATAATAATTCTGTCAATAGTTTTCCTGTCCTTAAAGTCAATATCACGGTCGATGCTTCCGGCATAATCCTCTAAAAACAAAGAGGCTTCGGAAATGTCCATATATGAAGGGATCCCTCTCACAATAAACTCCTGTCCACCGAAAGGTTCTATTTCAAAACCGCACTTCATCAGGAATCCGATCCATTCCGAATCTTCATTCACTTCCGAATAAAGAAAATGCTTCACCAGCGGTGTCAGCAGAAGCTGCGATGACTTCTCTTTTTTTTCAAAATCCTTCATGAATTTTTCATAAAAAACCCTTTCATGTGCCGCATGCTGATCTATCAGATAAAAAGTATCTCTGTCTTTTGCCGCAATATATGTGTCAAAAACCGTACCCAGTACATCTATCGAAGATATGTCAAAAGCATTTTCTGAGGCTTCGGCACTCACTTCATTGCCTCCCGATACCTCCGTCTCAGTTTTTTTATTTTCATCACTGCTGCCCGTTTCGGTTTTATCAATCATAAGAGGCTTTGTATCAGTTATTCTCAATCCGGTTTTTCCGTTATCACATCCGTAAGAGCTTCCTTTCGATCTTTTAATAAATTCTGCTTTAAGGCTTTTCTCCGGTTCTCCGTTCAAACCTTTGACCGGTCTTTCAGTCGGCCGTTCCCTCAGGCAGTCTTTCCGATCCCCGTTTGCTCTTTCATCAATTATTTCCCGATTATCTCCAATTGGCGAGAATTTTTCCGTTCCTTCATTCCGGATTCCGTTTCTTTTGAACTCACTTATTTCTTCCTGAATTCCCTCGGACTTATCGAAACTATCAACGGTAAAAATGTTTTTATTTCTCCGGTTTCCGCCATCTGACTCCGAAACAGAGGGATTGCTCTTCAGGATTGTTTTTTTTGAAATATCTCCTATGCCTGTTTTAGTATTAAGAGCTTCAAAAACCGTATTTTTTATGAATTCCCTGATTTCCACGGGATCTCCGAAACGTATTTCTTTTTTATTTGGATGAACATTTACATCCACCGTGCCGGGATCCACTTCAAGAAATACAAATGCAGAAGGAAATCTCCCCTCGGGGACCTTATCTCCGTATCCCTGAGCAATGGCATTTTCAATAGTACGATTCATTACCGTTCTGCCGTTTACGAAAAATATCTGATTTCTACGATTATTTTTATTAATCAGAGGATTTGAAATATATCCTTTTACTCTTATCCCTTTGCTTTCGTTGTCAATTAAAATAAGGCCGGCAGCGGTTTCTTTTCCGTATATTACAAAAATATTCTCAAGAATATCTCCTTTTCCGGATGTGTTGAATACAGGCTTTCCGTTGTTTATCAGTCTGAATTTAATATCCGGATATGCCAGACTTATTTTAGACATCAGATCTATTATGAGTCCGCTTTCGGTACTGTCCTTTTTCAGAAATTTTTCTCTGGCAGGAGTATTATAGAACAAATCAGTTACTATTATAGTTGTTCCGCCGGCGGCACCGACAGGACTTTTCTCTTTAACTGTACCACCTTCAACCACTATCTTTATTCCGGTATCAGCCTCGGGAATTTTTGTTATCATCTGAGTTCTGGTCACTGCGGCAATACTGGCCAGAGCTTCACCTCTGAATCCCAGAGTTTCTATGCAAAACAAATCAGAATCCCGAAATATTTTATTGGTTGCATGCCTCAAAAAAGCTGTTTCCACATCTTCTTTGGGAATCCCGCATCCGTTATCGGTTACTCTGATATAACTCTTTCCGCCGTTACGGATTTCAAGGGTTATTGAATCCGCTCCCGAATCAATGCTGTTTTCCAGAAGCTCCTTTACAATAGATACAGGTCTTTCCACAACCTCTCCGGCGGCAATTCTGTCCGCAACGCTTCCGGGCAGACTCATTATTTTTTTTCTTTTTATCAAACTCTTCATTTCATTTCTCCGAAAAATAGTCTTTTTGCTGCAGACGGTATATGCTCACGCATATGCACCGCAAAATAGAATCAGAAGATGAATGCCGGATATAATCATAATTATTTTACGGCATCCTTCAGTTTTTCGAGAATCACAATTGCCTGAGAAGGCGTAATGTTCATCAGATCAAGATTTCTTATTTCCTCCACTACAGGATTGGGGGCAAATCCGAAAAAGCTCAGCTGATTGTCGCTGATTTCATTTTTTTTACTGCGGATTTTCTTTGCCGGCACAGCATATGAATTCTCACCGTCAGCATCCGAACTTTCCGAAAAACCGGTGCTGCTGTCGCTTTCCAGTTCATTCAGCTTGATTTCCGCTGCTTCCAGCAGATTCTCCGGAACTCCGGCAATTCTTGCCACGTGAATTCCATAGCTTCTGCTGGCGCTGCCTTCCACAATTTTATGCAGAAAAACCACTTTACCGTTTTCTTCCCGCACATCAACATTCAGATTCTTTACTCCTTCGGTTATTCCCTCCATAGCGGTAAGCTCATGATAATGTGTGGCAAACAAGGTGCGTATTCGCCTCTTTTCACACAGGTATTCTATCACCGCCCAGGCAATGGAAAGTCCGTCATATGTACTCGTTCCCCGTCCTATTTCATCCAGAATTATAAGGCTGCGTTCCGTAGCCGTGTTTAGTATATACGCCAGTTCACTCATTTCCACAAAAAATGTACTCTGACCCTGAGAAAGATTATCGGAGGCGCCTATTCTTGTATAAATTCTGTCCGCCACACCGATTACCGCTTTTTCACAGGGGACAAAGCAGCCCGCCTGAGCCATCAGCACAATGAGGGCATTCTGACGCATATATGTCGATTTTCCCGCCATATTCGGTCCGGTGATAAGAAGCATACTGTTTTTATCGCGGTCTATATAAAGATCATTTGATACAAATACACCGTCTCTTATGCTTTGCTCTATAACCGGATGCCTTCCGTGTTCTATTCTTATTACATCCCCGTCATTTATTTCCGGTTTCACGTATCCGAACCGGGCACTTGCTTCCGCAAAAGAAGTAAGTACATCCAGTGCTGCCAGTGCTGCGGCCGTCCGCTGAATTTCAGATAAATACTCCTGTATTTTCTGCCTGATTTCAACAAATAAATCATATTCCAGCTTATTTATCTTTGTCTCGGCATTCAGTACAGTGGCTTCAATCTCCTTGAGCTCCGGTGTGACAAACCTTTCACAGTTTGCAAGAGTCTGCTTTCTGATATAGTTTTCCGGAATAAGGTCATAATATGACTTAGTCACCTCAAGGTAATATCCGAAAACCTTGTTGAAGCCCACTTTGAGATTTTTAATACCGGTTCTTTCTCTTTCCTTACTTTCAAGGGAAGCTATCCATTCACGTCCGCCTGAAATCGAAGCCTTAAGCTCATCAAGCTCTTTTGAAAAACCGTCTTTTATCAGATCGCCTTCCTTAATTGTAAGCGGTACGTCTTCTCTGATAGAAGCTTCTATCAGACTGCTTATTTCATCCAGCTCATCAATTTCTTCATAGAGTTCCTTCAGCAGAGCCGAATCTGCTCCCGCAAGCTCATTTTTTACAGCCGGTATTGCCTGAGTGGATTTTTTCAATGCAATCAGATCTCTTGCATTTGCATTTCCGCAGGCGACTCTTCCCGAAAGGCGCTCCAGATCGTAAATTTCTTTTAAATACTCCCGGATATCGTTTCTCATCAGATAGTTTTCAAATATTACTTCAACTGCATCGAGGCGTTTGATTATCTCATCAGATTTGTTCAGCGGTTCCCTGAGCCACTGCTTAAGCTTTCTGCTTCCCATGGCGGTTCCTGTTTTATCAATAACTCCCAGAAGAGAACCCTTTACCTTATTGTCAAATAAGGTTTCTGTCAGTTCAAGATTTTTCAGTGCTGATTTATCCAGCGACATGTGACTTCCGGAATCCGGTATCGTTAATTTCAGCAAATGAGTCAGTGAATGCTTCTGGGTTTCGTATAAATACTGAAGCAGCGCACCGACAGCCTTTGTCGCATGTTCTTTTCCCTCAAGCCCTATTCCTTTCAGTCCGGAAACTCCGAACTGCCTTTCCACTGTCTCCACACACGGTTTCATATCGAAATAATGGTCATTAATATTTTCAAAAAAACCGTCACAGGATTCTTTCAGACTCTTTACAAGCCCGAAGCCTCCCGCATAATCGTTATACAGGACTTCCTTTGCTTTAATCTTCGCCAGCTCATTGGTCAGCGAATCGTCAATGGCCGCACCCGCATACTCTCCGCAGGAAATTTCTCCCGTAGACAAATCGCAGAACGAAATACCTCCGCCCTCCTCGTCCACGAAAATACACGAAAGATAATTGTTTTCTTTTTCCGACAGCATCGTCCCGCTTGTTACAGTTCCGGGAGTTACCACTCTGACCACTTCACGCTTTACAATTCCTTTTGCAGTGGCCGGATCTTCCATCTGTTCACAAATGGCTACTTTATATCCCTTCGAGACAAGCTTCGCAATATAAGTATCCACCGCATGATGCGGAACTCCGCACATCGGAGCCCGCTCCTCCATGCCGCAGTTTTTTCCGGTCAGAGTAACTTCCATTTCCCTTGAAGCTGTAATTGCATCCTCGAAAAACATCTCATAAAAATCGCCCAATCTGTAGAACAGTATACAATCACTGTATTTTTCCTTGGTTTCGAGATAATGCTGCATCATCGGTGTGTATCCCATTTATAAAACCTCTCCCACTAAGCTGTAGGTCTTTCCTTCCGTAATTCTTACATCAACAATTTTCCCAATCATCTCCCTGTTTCCGTAAAAATTGACAATTTTCATTGATTCTGTTCTGCCGGTCAGGGTTCTGCTGTTCTTTTTACTGCTTCCTTCCACCAGTACCTTCTCTATCCTGCCTTCATAAGCCTTATTATTCTCAGCCATTCCCGAATCCAGTATTTCTCTCATGCGGTTAAACCTCTCATGTTTAATCTCTTCCGAAATCTGGTCTTCATATTCGGCAGCCGGTGTTCCTTTTCTGACAGAATATAAAAAAGTAAAGGCCGAATCATATTTTACTGTTTCGAGCAGAGACAGGGTCTCCTGAAAATCCTCCTCGCTTTCTCCCGGGAAGCCCACAATAATATCAGTAGTAACGGCAATATTCCCGCCGGTTGCATTTCTCAGCTTTTCTATCAGAAGAAGATAATCCTCTCTCGTATATCTTCGATTCATGCGTTTCAGTATTCTGCTGCTTCCCGCCTGAACCGGAAGATGAATATGTTTTGCCAGTTTTTCACAATCCCTGTAAGCCATGATTAATTTATCCGACAGATCCTTCGGATGTGATGTCATAAATCTTATTCTTTCGATTCCATCTATTTCGTTTACCGCATATATCAGATCCGCAAAATCCACATCAAATCCGTCGGCTATTCCGTAGGAATTTACGTTCTGCCCCAGCAGAGTTACTTCTTTTACACCGGATTCCGCCAGTCCGCTTATTTCTCTTAATATATCTTCAGGCCTTCTGCTTCTCTCCCGACCTCTCGTATACGGAACTATGCAGTACGTACAGAAATTATTGCACCCATAGGTAATATTTACAAAAGCTTTGAAGTCATATTTTCTTTTAGACGGAAGCCCCTCAACGACTCCCCGATGCTCATCCCATACATCAATGAGCTTCTGTCTTTCGTTTACAACCCGGTTTATCATTTCCGGAAGCATATGAATATTGTGCGTTCCGAACACAAGATCCACCCAGCCGTACTTTGTTTTAATAGCGTCAATAATGTGCTGCTGCTGCATCATACAACCGCATACAGCGACAATAAGATCTCTGCTGCTCATTCTTAACCTTTTCAGCTGTCCGAGACTTCCGAAAAATCTTTTGTCCGCATTTTCCCGAATACTGCATGTATTAATAATAATAATATCCGCTTCGGCACGTTTTTCCGTTTCCGAATAGCCCATTCTCTCCAGCATTCCCGCCATTATCTCTGAATCATGTTCATTCATCTGGCAGCCGAATGTCATAATATAATAATGTTTATTTCCCAACGACAGTCCCTCCGAATTCAATTATTCCTTAAATTTTATCACATACCGAAAAAAATGACAATAAAAAAGCAGATGCCTTAAGCACCTGCTCCTGTAATTCCATACTACTGCTTTTCAATCATATTGATAAAAGACTGAACCGTGGAAACCTCGGAAAGATCTTCCTCTTCAAGAATAATTCCGAACTCATCCTCAAGGTACATTGCTATGTCTACTATATCAAGAGAGGTCAGCTGCAAATCATCAAAAAGATGTGCATCCGGAGTAATACTGTCTCTGTCTATCTGAAAATTTGATACCATATAATCTTTAATCTGTTCAATCATATTAAGCTCTCCTTCTGTTCATATGTAGCTAAATGTCATTATACAGCATCTAAATTTTTTATCAAGAAAAAAAGCAAAAAATTATTTTTTTATATAGTTTCCCTGTTACTGTTCACAAAATATCTAATACATATTCACTTTGCACACTTTAAGCTCATGGCTCGCTGCCGCTTAGTCTGATTATGCGTGCGTGCCTTACAAAAGAATACAGTCCACATATTAATAGGTCTTATGGACCCGCCAGTATGAATCTGTATCGTCAATAATAATGGTTGCTTCATCGGTTTTCGAAGCTCCGCCCGAATAATATGCCGTGAAAACAAAGGTGACCTGAGCCGGTTTCAGTACTCCCCATTTTCCTTTTATTGCACTGTTCCACAGTTCCCCTGAATATACCTTATTCCCTTCTGAATCCTTTTTGCCGCTGTTTTTTAAATCCACGGCAAATGAAGTTCCTTTTATTGCAGCAGTCACTCTGACAGGTTCTCCGCTTACCGCAGAACGCAATATAAATCTTTCTTCGCTCCAGAAAACATTTTTCCCTCTCTTTCTTGGTTTTGTCAAAAGACAGTATCGACTGAAAGAGGAGTCCGTATTATACTCGTTTAGAAACAGGGTTTTATTATATTTCTTTCTGTTTTCTTCCCATTTCTCCGTATGATTAACCGCCCCCGATATCCTGTAATCAGATACGATGGTGAAGACACTCTCTTTTGCGGATGTTCCGGTTCCGTCACTTACTTTTGAGATTACTCTGTATTTTCCCGCCTTTGCCGAATCCGATATCTTTACCGTCACAGCCGGATAGTTACCATTTGCATCCGCATTAATACCTGTATCATTGCTTTCTTTAATCAGTACTTCATCACAGTATATTTTTGTATTCAAAGAAAGAGTGTCTTTATCCTCATCATCGCAGAATATTTTTACCGACAGGCTTTCCTTTTCCTTCGGCGCGGCCGGAACTGTAGAAATAGTTTTTATCAGCGGCACTGACGCTGTTCCCCGGATATAAAAAACCATTTCGGCAATATTGGACTTTTTGTCATAGCTTTCATTTCCGGTGCTGTCATACTGCCAATGAACGACCTTATACATTCCGTCCTGATAAAAAACGGTAACCGGTTCGGATAATTCTTCATTTCTGATGTTTTTTACAATATTAAAATTTTCATCGGTAATACAGTTTACATCGGGATTTTCTCCGTCATTATAAGGATAATGGTAATACAGATAACATGATTTTTTTGAAGGATCGTTTTCATAATCGCTGTATATTCCCGCAATCTTCACAGTCTGACCTTTTTTAAAAAACCTCTTTTCCTCTTTATTATCCGAAGCATTCCCGATAGCCTTGACAAAACTGTTCAGACAGGCGGCGGCTTTTTCTCCGCCTCCGGTGTCAAAAATACTCACGCCCTCCTGTCCTGCAAGAATACTCAATGCAGAGTTTTCAATACTTCCCTCACTTCCGTTAAAAAAGCTGTCATCTGTGAATATAAAAACCGCTTTGGGGTTAATACTTTTTGATAAATATTTTCGATATTTTTCCGTAATCACGGTTTCCGCATCACGATTGATTGCGGCAAATGAGTTTTTGCTGCCTTTTATTCCGTTTTGAGCCGGATCCCCTACGGTAAACTGAGTGACCACGCAATCCTCCGACATCATTCCGTATTCAACATCGCTTCCCATATTGAAAAAGCCGTTATCCGTTCCTCTTGAGGCAGTCACACTGCCGGCCTCCGTATCGAAAACAAAAGAGTAAGCTTTTGAATAATTGTTTCCCGTACCAAGATTATATACATACCAGTACTCCGCTCCGGTTACCATATAGGCTTTACCGTCTCTGCTGAACATATAAAGAATCCTGTCATCGGTCTTATAATCAGATGAAGATGTAAGCTTTGCTGATGCCTCACCGTATCCCCACAGACTCTCGCATTTTATTTTAGTAATATATTTTGTGCTTCCGCTGTTTGTCGTGGAAGTGTAATTTTTAATAAAAACAGCGTGACTGAATTTTCCGTTTTCATCCTTTGATACATAATAATCATTTCCGCAGGAATCTGAGTATACAGAAATGACCGGTTTATTCTGATTATCATATAAGTGAACATATCGTGCCTTACCGTCTCTTCTCTGTACCACCGCCATATTTCCGAAAATATCAAATTCAGCCAGATCATATTCGGAACTGCTGCCTTCAACAGTCTCATATTCGACAGTTTCATTCGCCGGATTAAAATAACCTCTTCTCAGCACAGTACCGTTATTTACGGCAAAATTTATTATGCCTGAAACGATCTCCGCACTGCCGCATACGGTAGCTCCGCTGATTACAGAAACATTACCGGTTCCCAGGTCAGCTCTGATTATCCCTTTATCTGAAAAAGAATAAACAATGCTGTTTCTGATAAAAATACTTCCTCTGATATCGGCAGAAATGCTTCCCACCGTGGTTCCGTCTGTTTTATCGAAAACAAGAGTCTTATCTCCGTTTGAAATATACAGATTTTTTTCACGGTCATCCTGAGACAGTTCAAAGCTTTTCATGAGATCAATCTGATTACTGCCGAAAGCTCTGCTCCACAGCAGTTCCCCTCCGGAAACAGAATAAGCATTAATACTGTACGGTTCCGCCGGCATCGGTTCGTTTTTATATACACCTCCCGCCGGAGTTCCGAAATCCGCCCCTATTTTATACATCCTGCTGCTGTCTGCCGTAAAATTTTTATCTTCAAATGGTGTCCACTGAGCATAATAATTAAACGGAGTTTCGATTTTAGAAACTTTGGAAACGGTACTTCCATCCTTTGAACAGTTGCCTGTTACATGCAATTCAGTTTCGACATCAATTCCTTTTTCTCCCAGTTTTATTTTCGCATTCTTAATAAACTCTTCGGCATCTGCTCTTTTATTATCAGACGCAATAACCATAATTTCCGCCTTCTGCTCTTCTTTTGCCGAAAGTGTGACAAAAGGCGCAATATTTATTATTTCGGTTTCGGCTTCGGCAGCTGCTGATTTATAATCCTCCTCACTCAGATACTCCTTCAGAGTCTGCTCCTCAGGAATGATGTCTTTGATTTCAAGCTTTAGTCTGACTTTTCCTACTCCGCTGCATCCGGCAATTACAGATTTTCCCGTGCCCAGAGAATTGTCTCTGAAAACAATTTCTCTGCCCGGATTTTCACCGTCCTCAGCACTCCATTTTCTTTCAACGTCATCATCAAAGGTTATTGAATTATCAACAGCCTCAATGTCTGCAGAATTGCCGCCTTTATTCCTTATAGAATATTTGTCCACCGTTATCGAAGCAATAGGTGCTTTATCCGGAAATACTGTGAACTTTCCGCTTACGTTATCTGTTCTTCCGGCTTCATCTTCAACAGATACGGTGTATGAAAACACCTCTTCCTCTGTATTTTTTGTAAGAAACTCCAGCAGCAGCTTCGAATAATATTCACTGCTGTCCGACTGTATAATCGGTCGTGTCTTTATCTTATCTGAAATACTGCCTGTATTGTCCGATTTCACTTCCGGATATTCAAGATGTACCGCATTCTTTCCCTGACCGTCTTTAATTTCTATCCTGAGTTTTTTCAGCTTTGATTCCGGCTGCAGGGCGGTGCTTATTTTCAACACCTGTTTTCTGTTTTCTTTTTGAATACCGCTCAATTGAACACTTACCTTCGGCACCGGAAGGATTCTGATTCTGCCGGTACAGGAAGCAGACTTTCCGCCGTTTATTTTTGCGGTCACTCTGACAGTGTAGTCTCCTGTTTCCGAAAATACAGCATACTTATCTGTATAATATGCCGTGCTTTGTCTGTCTGCATTATAAAATGATACGGCTCCGGGTCCGCTCTCCTTTCTGAAGCTGTTTTTTCCCAGACCTGATTTATAAAATCTGTAGGCTGTAAATGTATCAGTATTGTTTGAAAACACCGATAAATCCTGAATAAGAATTCGATGCCCCACATAACCTTCCCCCGGCATCAGCATATCCGCTTCAACATCATATTCATCAGCGTAGTTTTCCTCATCACTTTCGTTATCTGCTTCTCCGTCTTCTCCGCCATCCGGAAATTCAGTTTCGTTTCCGGTTTCTTCACCGGTTTCACTTTCATCAGCTCCGCCGGATTCAGCCTTTTCATATACCACTCTAATGCGAACCGGAATATAGTATCTGTATCCTTCTACAGATTCATTCTGCCAGTCATACTGCTTAATGTCCACCGGAGCAGCATTTGCATTTAACGATGTGCTAACCGTATAGCGGACACTCCTGCTGTTATAAGAAACACTGCTTACCGATGCACTCTTTACAGCCATATTGTACCATTTATGACTGCTGTCTACTTTCAGAAATTCAACCTTCACATCCTTCAGCTTCTTCGAAGTATCAAAGGATATTACGGTTTCATAATCAAACTTCACAGAAGAACCGGGAGAACCTGTATACTGCCACTTTCCGTTGCTGTGTTTCCATATATCATAGGTAATTATCTCTTCATAACACACCTCTTCTTCTTCGACAGCCGCATATGAACAAATCACAGCATTGCTGCCGAAAAAAATATCAGCAATACAAAGCACAAATACAGCTGCAAATAGTATTGTACGTTTCAATTTAATCCCATCCTTATATTTCTATATCTCTGTAGTAGAATACTTCGTCAATGTATAATCCGAAACTCAGGCCTATTTGAGAACCGGCTTTTATTTTCCCGTCACTTTTAAAAACATACACATAGTAATCCCCCTCTTTCCAGTATTCTCCTTCCGGATTAACTACCGGATTAGTTCTGTAATCGTCAATAAATAATGAAATATCCTGAATTTTTTTTGAATATACTCCTATACATCCGCTTTTTTCGGCATATACTATTTTATCTATTCCGTTGAACCCTATATCTGCACTGTACTTTTCAATTTCATATGCGGAATTTCCGCTTCCTATGGTTTTCTTTTCTATGAAATCCGCAGCAGAATCTTTTTCACCGGCTCCGCTTTCTGTTTTATTCATCATTCTGTAAACTGCCGCCGCAGCTTCCGCCCTGGTCAGACCCTCTTCAGGTTTAAAGCTTCTGTCCGGATATCCATTAAGTATTTCCATGGAGCATACCTTTTTTATTTCACGGACATATTCCGTATTACCGTCAATATCGATAAAACCGGCCTCTGTTTTGGCTTCCTTTATCTCATCGGGGCTCAGACAGTTGTAAATAATGCAGGCCATCAGCCCTCTGCTGATTACATCATCCAGCTCCCGATAACTCATATCCTTTTCTTTTACTATTCCTGTTTTGATTGAATCTCTGTAATAATTCTCCGCCCAATGCGTACCCGCCGGCTGTTCAGCAGTATTACCGGTGGATGCCACATACACCATCTTCAGAAACTCGGCACAAGTCACTTTTTTCTGTGGCTTAAAGCTCCCGTCAGAGAATCCCGCCAGAATACCTTTATTGCTCATCTCTTCAACATACCGGTATGCCCAATGTGTATCCGGCAGATCATAATACGTACCATATGCATAACTGAACTGAAACATAATTATTATTAATACTGTCGTTATTACAGCACAGCCCGTTTTTTTCATTAAGCTTTTTTTCATTAAGTCCCCCCCATTTCTCCGAAAACCTCCGGCACAGTATTGTAATTTCTGATTTCGGATATATTAAATCACCCGATTTTCCGGAATTATTCCGGCAGCGAAATGCTAATATCCTTTATTTTCGTAGCAGGCTGCCCGGGTTATTTTTTTCTTTTCCAGAAAAGACAACCTGAATCTGTCCTTTCCTCCTGCAGTAATTATCACCTCTATGGCAGGGCACCCCGTTCCTCCGTCATCAAGGTAACTGATTTCATAACTGACATCATCCTTTTCATTAAAACTGTTATCAATAATATATCTGACATACTTTTCACATTCTTCTCTGTTAAATACATAATATCCTTCTGACAAAGCCTCTTCGTCGTAAAACAAAGAGGCTCCGCCGGCTGCTTCCTCAGCAGTATTTTTTATATATGTATTCTCTCTTATATACCGGTTCATATCGTTCTGGTATATAAAAAACATAGAATTCAGCATAGTCAGTGCGAAAAATACGATTAATACCTTCATGGTTTTAATAATTCACTGGCTGTATTTCCTTCTATGGTATACAGACCCCTATTCTCCTTCCCGTCTATTCCGAAAAAACCCGAACCTGCTGTAATCCGGTTTATCGGTACACTTACCTTATAATAAATCAATTCTCTTTCATCAAATTCATTTACTCTGTACTTCGGAACCGTATCGGTTTCAAAAACTATTTCGTCCTCATTTACTTCAAAGGCTCGTGCGATTCGGGTTTTAAGGCCGGAAATATTTCCGGGAGTAAAATAACCGTCCTGCTTTGCCTGTTCCTTTGATTCATAAACAATGTTTTGCAGAAGAGAAATGTTATAATGATTTTTCTGTTCAACGGAATACTGCAGAACAAACAGCATCATTAGCGGCAGTATTGCCATCAGAACTATAAGTTGTTTCAAAGGAACCTCCTATGGATAAGTCGATTGTGTTTCAATCTGATTTTTCCAGAGTGATTTCATGCTGCTGTACACACTGTTCCCATCATCTTTCATCAGAAAACCATATATTGAAACACCCAGAATAACCATTGCAAACAGCACAATCAGCTGTTTCATGCTTTAGTTAATACCCGCTTTCGGATCGGTAATCATATTCTCCACATTGGTTGTGATCCCGTCAGTTATGCTTTCCGCAGTATCATCAAGATTGACAACAAATGCGGCAATTGCCACTCCCAGAATTACGGTTGCAAAAATTACTATTACCTCTTTCATTCAATACCTCCTAAAATAATAACTGTTGAAATAACTCTTTTTGTTCAGCATAATAGCTGATGTAGATAAAGTTTACAAATATTACCATTACGTTTGCCAATACAGGAATATAAATCAGATCACTGATTGTTTCATTTTTCTTTTTTTCCCGGGTGATGGCTTCTTCCTTCAGACGCTTTCTCAGCATCGAAACATTTTCCCTGAGCTCTGACGGAGCAATGCTGTCCATGCGTATCAGTATGTTCGCATACTCTCTTGTAGCAGCAGTTCCTGCCTCCGCCTCAAATGCATTTACCGCTGCTTCTTTCTGATTCAGACGAACATAATACATCATGGATTCAAAGGGTTTTCTCAATACCGAAGAATAAGCCGCAATCTGTTCGATAATGTAAGCCGCTCCTTTCGGAGATTCCTTCTGAAGAATTATAATATTCTCCAGAAGAGCTGCGGACTGATATATTTCCTTTTCCACTGCAGCCTTTTTCTTTCTGCTTCTGAAAGCTTCCGCCTTCACGTTTATTGTTTTTCGACACCGGGCTTCTGTATTTCTGATGCTTTCATCCGCTATTCTGCGAATATTATCTATTCCGGATGTAAGAATAATAATACTTCCCGCACAGAAAACAATCCACGAAATGCTTCCGATAATCATACTTCACTTTCCTTCCTAAAAATCAAATTTTCCATTCTTTACAGTATTCAGTATCAGAACATTTACAATAAACAGGCCCGTAATAAGAAAAAATAATCCCGCGCCTACGGTGTCCGAAAACTGATTCCGCATCAACTTTCCGAAAGAGATATCCATCATACGAACTGACATTCCCAGCGACATTAAATAAAAAACCGGTACAATAAACTTCACAAGACGAGAGCTTTCGGAATTTGCTCTTTTTTTCTCTTCATCCAGGACTCTGGCGGTCTTAAGCTGTTCCAGAATATCCTCCAAGGATTCTGTAACATCAAGGCCCTCATATGCTGCCGCAAAAATACACTGACTGAGCATATAACTCCAGTTTGTTCCTATTCCAAAGGCAAATTCCGAGACCGCTTTTCTTAAATATTCCTCATTTTTAGTATTTCGTATTGTCATAAGCAGTTTAAACAAAAGCCCGGCAGTCACAGTGCAGTTTTCATTTTTCTCTTTAATAATCACTTCTACTGCCGCAAAAATATTCTTATGATTCATTCGATATGCATTGAGAAGACCTGTAATCAGAGCATCTGCCTCCTTACTCCCGCGGTTTCTCAGATTTTCAAGTCTGAATTTCAGAAAAAGGAACGGAAGAAGAGCGGCAAAGCAGCCCGGAACAACTGATTTATAGGACAGGGCAGGTGCCATAAAGATAATAACAATAATAAATAGAACAAAAGACGCTAAAAACAAATGAACAGGTCTGATTTTTCTCTGAGGAAAAACAGCGGATAACATATACTCTGTATAGGTGTATATTTTTCCGTTTGAAAAACCGCTGTTCCCGGTTTTCTTTAACTGGTTGTGCCTGCGAATTCTTCTGACGGCCAGTTCAAAGCTTTCATAAAATATCAGTACCAATCCCGCAAGTATCATAATATATAATACAGGATTAATAATTGATTCAGGCATTTTTTCCCGCCTCACCTTCGGACAAGCTTTGAAGAACCGACTCAAAGCTTCTGAATGAAGCTTCATCCTCCTCATATCCTATAATTCTTTTATCCTCACCGATATGATAATAGAAGCTCCAGTCATCTCTGTCGAAATTGTATTCGCAGATTTTGTAATATGCAATCTCCCCTTTCTCATCTTCGGGACATACTTCGTATATCGCCTTAAGACGTTTCTGACTTTTATCCTGCAGCTGAATAAAGTGTAATATATATGAAAAACTTTTTGCTACCTTCTTCATTGTGGAGGATAACTCCACGTTATATGATCTGGCAATTTCCACCGCCACATCATAGCAGAAATCTCTCGGGTCCGAACAATGAAAAGTCATTTTCATTCTTCTGGAGCCCTTGTTTGCAATTCTTACCGCCATGTCTAATGCAATACCGTCTCTCGCCTCGGCAAGAATAAAATAATCGGCATCAGATCTCAGCAGATTTTTTGATATTTTCATAAGTCTTTCATTATCTGCCACTATCTGTATTATCGGAGAATCTTTCATAATCTGATGCAGCGGTATTTCCGGATCGGTTTCTATCAGCACACCTTCCAGCTCCGGGTTTTCATAGCTTTGCCAGGTGGAAAGAAATGTACTTTTTGCCGACCTTACCGCTCCCACAAAAGCTGTATTATAACCGACATTCACCATATTTTTAAACAGCTCAATTGCCTCATAGGGAATCGTATGCCGTCTTGCCTGTTCTTCAAAAGAATACTCCGGAACAATATATCTTCTGAAAACCACCGCATCCTGTGTCTTTTTTGTCAGGCTGTCGCTGTACACAGTAATTCTTGTTCCGTCCAGAAGATACAGCTCATGAAAATCCTTATCCATTCTTTCTTCCGGAGTTCTCAGCATAATTGCCCTTACAAACTGTTCTCTTCTTTCACTGTTTATTCTCTGCTTCTTTAATACCATCTTCCCTTTTTCCATAAAATAAACTCTGTCCCCGATTATTTTTGCGGAGCTGCTTTGTGCATAATCCGGATAAAACCATTCCGCCATGCCGGCCATTCCCCAGTTCTGATGATATACAGCTTCCGGAAGACTTCGATAATATGCGGGGAATCCCGTACCTTCCTGTGAAGTTTTCTTCAGATAATTCACTATCTTGTCGATAAAATAGGCTGTTTCTTTTTCGTAACCGATAATCGCCCTTTTCTGAATGTCCAGAATATATGAATGATTCTCGTTGTCGTTGTCCCATTCTTTGTTGAAAGCATCATTTATTTCACTGCAAAGCCTAAGAAACCGCCTTTCTATCTCTGCCTCACTCAAAGTTTCATTTTCGGATTCCATATCCTTTCTGAGATAGTCCTCCAGATAAAATTTGCTCATGATTAATTGCCTCCTTTCCTGATATGTCTTCTCCCTTATCTTAAAACACCGGGTTTATAAAAAATCAAATATCTTCTTTCTAAGCCTTGGTACCGAAACACTTTCCGTCCCGGATTTTTTCATTAAAAATCCCGCAATATAATTCAAATCTTCTCTGTACCCGTGACATCTTCTGTCACAAAGAAGCTGTCTGTCTATCTCACACAAATATGACTGCGCCGATTCGTCCTTTAACATAAATACTTCATCTGTTTCCTTAAATATTCTGCTTTTAATGTAGCCGAGATCATGGGGATCATTTTCTCTGAATCGGTTCACAATGCAGAATTGAAAATTCACACCAAGTGCGTCGTATACGTTTTTCCTTTTTTCAAGCCGGGATAATGATGTTTCGTTCTGGTTTACCACCAGTATCTGCATTCCTTCCGTCTTAAGAGACCCGACACATAATCCCGAATCCGGATCATTTCCGCAGTCAACAACAATAATATCAAAAACCTCAGCTGCCTTTGTTATTAATAAACCCGGAAAATCCACCGTAAAATTCCTGTGAGAGAAAACTCCGCCGGTTCCCCTGATATAATAAAGATTATCTCTGTGCCCGCATCTGAATTTCAGCTCTGACGAACCGATAAGATTATTTTCAATTGTCGTACGGATGTCATCAATGGAAATGCCGTCTTCTCCCAGATAAGGAATGTCGTCGTTTCCGTTTACCGCAGCAAACAGTACCGAAATGTCCGAATTTCCTGCCGCTATAAGCTTCGCAATACCAAGAGCGGTCATTGTTGTTCCCACTTTTCTGTCGCATCCGTGAAATACAAATATTCTGTCTGCGTTATCATTCATAAACGGTAACCTCTTCCTGTTCAAGAATCAGCTGTCTTCCTCCTGCAACACAACGTACAACTTTAAGATAATCCTCAAGTGTTCCCGATATTTCAATCATGGAAGGAAGTGCAATGCCGGAAGTACGATTCAGTATTTTCGGTTCGTCTATTCCGCTCAGCTCGGTTATTTCCCGACCTCCGGAATCTTTAACAAAAGCAACGTAATAAGAGCCCAGATAATCAGCATTTGAATAATCGGTTGCGTATATCTTAATTCTGTCACCTTTTCTCAGTGAGCTGCTGATGTTCATAATCCATTCACTCTTAATTACAAAAATGCCATTGCCCTCCTCAAAATCTTCTTCCGCGACAAAAGAATCTGACGAAACCTGTGAATTAGCATTAATATTGTGTTTATACTTCCTTCCATAATACTTTGAAACAGTATCCGGAGTGATTCCGTTTTTAATTCTTGCACCTTTTGAAACGGAAATTACGGAAAAGTTCTCCGCTTTGCATATTTCTCCGGCCTTTATATCTGTGGAAGATACCAGAATATCTTCGTTAAGAAGCATAGCTCTTCCGTACGCTTCCCAGAATATCATTAAGCCTGCCGAAATTATGATTAACGCTATTCCAATAATTACTTTTACCTTCCTCGTGATTGTCACCTCCATGTTAACTTGATAAATCAGCAGATACTATTGTGTTTATAATAACAGCTGTACTTATACGGCAATGCCGGTCTGTCGATTGCTGGAAAATTTTTACAGTTATATTTTACATTTTTTACCAGTTGCTGTCAAGATGCTATTTCCATTTTTTTACATTTATTTTCAGGCTGTTTCGTACGGCCGGATTCATCTCGTTCTCCCGCATCTTATTCGGAAATAATATTATTTCAATAAAAAAAGACCCTCCAAAAGGGAGCCACAAATTACAGACTACATCAAACCGGGCAACCGGTAAAAAGACGGTTATCCGACTTTAATGACGGGCACCCCCCAAAAAACAACAGTGCGGAAAGCCTGTTTACGGCCTTCCGCACTGTCAGTTTTATTAAGTTCCGGGCATTGATTTAAAACTCCGTCCGTCGGTCAGATCGGAGTCCCCACCATTATATATGGATGCTCCTTTTTTATTAATTTCCGGTCAATCGAACAGGAAGATAATAGAATAAATTTCCCTGTCACCGGTCAGACCGGAGCTTCCGTCCTTATCAACAGTTACTCCGATTTTTCTGACCG
>DCHZ01000040.1 GCA_002315385.1 Firmicutes bacterium UBA1739
TTTAAATGATACTACTCCAGCAGATGGCAAATGGGTTTATCTATGAGTTTCCGTCCCCTTACGGGGTGTTAGTTTCTAAATTCGCACTATTTCCCCGATTATCTTTGCGTTCTTCTCTGTTTCCGTCCCCTTACGGGGTGTTAGTTTCTAAATAAGAAGAAGCTCCGCGACAACGATCGCAGGTAGATGGTTTCCGTCCCCTTACGGGGTGTTAGTTTCTAAATAGCACCGACGCGGCGGTATTAATTCATGCAGCTGAGGGTTTCCGTCCCCTTACGGGGTGTTAGTTTCTAAATTCTGAGGAAGCTGCGGTAACTGAGGAAGCTGAGGAAGTTTCCGTCCCCTTACGGGGTGTTAGTTTCTAAATCACAATCTGATGCGTACCGTAAAAGGCTGGAATGTTTCCGTCCCCTTACGGGGTGTTAGTTTCTAAATGTCATCGTCAAACACCCGAGGGTAGCTCAGGGTTTTGGTTTCCGTCCCCTTACGGGGTGTTAGTTTCTAAATCCTCTGTCGTTTATGTAAGTGTTTCCAACGCTTTAAAACCGCATTTGCGGCTTAAAACGTTTTTTCTCAATGAAAATATCGTAATTCCATTATTGATGTAATAAAAACGCTGAAATTTCAACATCGGCTCAAATCTCCTCAAATTCAATTCTGCATGGTCCGAACTGATATAACTTATTATCATATAATGTACATTTTACAACATGCGGCGATACACCTGTTTTTTTATCGTTAAAATGCTTGTGTTTCATTCTTACTTTGTAGTCTAGATTAGCTTCAATTATTTTCGATGTTAATTCTACTCTGTCTTTTTGATTTTCCAGAAGCGAACCGGTGGATGTTTTAGTATGATAACCGCTGCCGCCGCCTAAATAAATAACTTGTCCGCTGTACTGTTCTCCGACATCAAATTTACTTAAAAACTCACGGTTATAGTTTTCAAGAAATGAACCTATAGCAGCTTCAATATATTCCCTGTTTATTATATTCCTTACTACAGCAGTATCAATTGTCATTTCGGTTTGAATTACAGTGCCCGGTTTTATGCATTCTCTCAATACAGGCATTCTTTTTCTGCTGTTTTGGGTATTAACGTCAATTTTTCTGCATATTATAAGATCATCAAATGAAAGTGGCAAACTGTCGGAAAAACGAATTCCACTCATGATATCATTTACGTTATTATTCTCTTTTGTCTCAGGAAGGTTTCTTTTATTGAAACAATTCTGTTCCAGCATTCTCTCCTCTCTTTTTACTCTTTTCCTGTCTTTAAGTGTCAGACCTTTTCGAATACCCGAAACTGCTTCGCTCTCGTTTTCAGAAGAGATAAATGAGGACAATAGAATATTTCTGACAGCACCTTTAATTGTACTCCCCGGCAGATATGGCAGGCCATGCCCGTCCTTCACAAAAGTATAGATTTCGTTATCTTTATTATCGATATTTACTTTATTTAAACTCAGCGAATATTTGCATATCAGATCTTTATCTTTCGGATATATGTTATTTCTGACCGCCCATTCAAACATCAGAGTTTTTTTGTCTGACAGCAGGAACGATTCAAAAGACTCAAGAAGATTTCTTTTCTTCAAATATTTCATCAGTTTCAATTCGTCAGGAATAACGGCTACATCATTCTCTTTATCCAATATCCATTCTTTTTTTCCTATTGTATGAGATGTACCTACAAATACCGGTGCAAGTGCTGTTAATGTCACTTTGTATCTTTTAAGAAATTCTTTCATATTTCAGGCACCTCCACAAAAACCGGAAAAGCATATCTGTAAACCGGATGCTTTCCGCCAGCTGAAACATCCTTAATAGTACCTTCAAATCTTTTTTCAAAAACAGAGCCCGATTTAAAGAAATACACATCTTTCTTTTTCAAAAATATCTCTGAATAATCGGGAGAACTGACAAATCCGCTTCTCCTGATAAGCAGAAATCTGCTGTTGTCACAGATATTATCAATTTCTTCATCAGCACACATTGACACAGACAGGCTCATATATTTTCTTTCGGATTTCTCAGGTTCATCTGCCCCACACTTTAACGAATCAGCAAAGCTTTCACTGATGTCTGCATTGTGAAGCACAAACTTCCCAAGACCCGAATTCCGCTTTCCTCCCAAACCGGAATACTGGAGATTAATAAGAAGCTCCTCTATCAGGTACAACACTTCATCATTATCATATGCAATAATAACATACAGCCCGCAATTTGAGGCAAAACGAAAAGCACCTACCGTGTAGGGCTCGGCATCCCTGTTTTCCATAATCGAAACCATTGTTCTCACTTCATGTATTCCGATACAGCTTAACTTTTCAGACTCAGCCTCAATATTAAGCTTTCCTTTCAAATACAGCTCAACTTTATCCGAAGGTATATACTCCATCTTTTTTACCTTTTTCCTGATTTCAGAGCCATAATCTTCTTCACGGATGACAGGCAGCATAGGCTTGGGAACGTAATATGTGTTTTCATAATAAGGAAATGCATCGCTTATTCTGAGTTCACCTTTATTCACAGCATTTATTAATTCGTCAAGACTTCCGTTCATTACGGCCTCATGACAGAGTGCGGAAAAAAGTGTATCTGCATTTACGGTTATTTCTGAGTCATCAAGGTGATTCTTTCCGAAATGAACCGCTGTCGTGAACTGAAATTTATATCCGGTATAATTCATATTACTCGACTCCTAATAATTTTGCCACTTCATCAATGACAGAACCTTCTGTTTCTCCTATAACACAGTCCACACTGCTTACAGTTATTTCAATTTTTCCGTAACCTCTGGAACCGCTGCCGCCGATATAATCATAATTCATCAGCTTTATCCCTTCTGCCAGAAGCTTCATGTCTTCCTTTATTTCATCTTCCTTTACCACATTATATATTAAATTCAGAGGAAATTCTGCTCCGCGAACAACTCTTTCTATCTGACGAGGATCTGCAATGGAAGTAAGCGGGGATATTCTGTTTTCTTCCTTTATTTCTGTTTCCTGAATGTTTTTTGAATTTAGCTCTTCCGCGTTGCTCATAATCATATCAGAAAAAATCAATCTGCTCATCAGCGGATATCCATTTTCTCCGGTTTTACTGCACCCGAAAAGCCTTTTGATTCGTTCATCATCGTCGTCTCTTGTTTTAATAATTTCATTTTCTTTATTCAAAGATTTCGCCAGAAGGCTTCTCATTTTTCCTTTTAAACTGCTTCCCGGAATATACGGAAGTTTGGAATATGAATCTTTAGCAACGTGAGAGTCAATCGCACCAATCGCAGTGAAACCATCTGATGCCCCTATATGCATCCCTGTTTTAACTGTTATTTTTCCGGTTATTTCTATCTTGCTGAACATTGTGCTACCTCCTGTTTTTATCTCTTAATACTACTTCTGTATAATACTTATGATATGCCACAAGTGATTCCATGTATTTACAGAACAAAAGTGCATAATCCCTGCTCGTTCCTATCTGGTTAATGTATGTAAAAATATTTCCTTTCTCTATCAGCTCGTTTACGCTTTCATAACGGGACGCTGCATATGTGAATTTCATTTTCATGTACTGGATATCGCTTTGCAGATCCTCACTCAGTTCACCGTCAGTATGCCTCAAAAGATTGTTATAGACAGTGGTTGTAAAAGACAGAAGATTTCTGATTTGATTGTTTGTCAAATTGTTTTTTGTATCTCCATTCCTGCCCTTATGAAGACCTTTTATTGTCTCTTCAGCCTTACCCACGAAATTCTTTTTTGTAAGATTATCCATCGTTTCTCTCCTTATTTCCCCTATTCAAATAAACATAGATATATATTGCCGTCAGCAACTGCTTCCTATCCTCGGCTTTGTTTTCTTCTGATGTCCATTCATAAATCTTCTCTGCGAATTCACGAAAAGTCCTTTTTTGTTCATCCGAAGCTTTCGCCTCGGGAGAGATTCTCCCCAGAAGATATGCAAGTCTTGGCAAATTGGATTTTTCTTCACATTCTCTGACATATTCCATAATCTTGTAAATAAATGACATCCCTTTTTCGGGATTCATTGATATATATCGATCAATCAATGACAGCTTTTCTCCTATTACCTTATTCTTGAAAACATCCCATTTGTAAGTATTTTCACGTCCGTTTGCATCAAAAAGTGTTACGGAATTTTTTCCTTCCTCAGATTTGGAACAGGATTCAAGTTCACCGGTTTCTCCGGCTAAAGATTTAACAGGATATTTTTTTGCATAGATACCTATTCCTGCGGAAATCGAAAGAGTCCCCTGTGAATACTTTTCAAATGCATCTGAAATATCCACCGACGCACCTATAATATCGTTCCATGCCCCAATAATAAACACATCATCCCCGCCCGAATAAACAATTACGGCTTTTCTCTTTTCATTCTCAATCCCATCCATTCCGAAAACCGGATTCGCAAGTATGTTGTTGATATTGAATTTAAAAAACATATTCATTCTTCTGGAGAAGGATGCACTTCTGGACAAACCTGCATAACAGCTTTCAAATCCGCTCACAAATGCTTTCCCAAGATTATCTACATCCGCTCTGAGTACTCCGATTCGTTCTATTCCTTGAGACGATTCCGCAAAATCGTTAAAAGTCTCTCCATTGATATAATCTCCAACCCAAAGCCTTGTAGAAAGATTCAGACCTGTATACATCCTGTTCTTGCTATATGAGCGTATATAGTTTTTATCTTTATTCATCCTGACTTTTAGTCTGTCTTCATTGTCTAAAACCATATATCTGTCAAAAGGAAGCTTTATCGATACCTCTTTTTCAGGTTTTTCAGATAAAACTGTAATAAATGATTCCCTCAGAATCCCTGAAGAAATACTTTTGAATGCAGAGCAGAATTCACATAATTCTTCTTCATCTAAATTGTCCGTTTTTCCGCAGACTCTGCATTCTCTGCTGTCTGGTTTATTATTCGACAGATTCATTTTCAGAATATCTCTGCCGTTATATCTTTTTACCTTTCTTTCCGAAACCTTCAAGCTGACATTTTTAAATATTGCTTCAAAAGAACCGTCCTCTTTATTCATCAAATCATTCGCCGAGCATTCCACATATCCGATAGCAACATACAACTCAATTCCAAAGTTAGAAATAAACCACTGTTTAAGTTCATCGTCAAAACGATTGATAATGCTTTTTGTTTTTTCTGTGTTTGCTAAGAGAAGATAAGCATGTCCCCCGCCAGAATAAATGAGATTTGCTCTTGAAAGTTCAAGTCTTCCTAATAATTCATCAATAATATGCTCCAGACTCATTTCAAGATAGAATGACTTTGATCTCAGACTTTTCAAAGCTCCGTCCGACACTACCTGAAAAATAAAATTCTGTATACCGGACATATCCATACTTAGCATCAAAAAACTGTCTTTTCCGTAATACTCTGACCCTCGTTTATACAAGGCTTCTTTATAATTCTCAACCCCGTTCTCTGTCAGATATTCCAGTATACATCCGCCTATGGCTGCTGTAATTTTCATATGATCGAAAAGCGAAATATCCGTCAGCTGAGTTGTATCAGTAGAAGAAGGCACTCCCGAAAGATTTGCTTCCAAAACTCCCAGCAAAGAATTAATGTATTTTTCGTTAAGTTCTATCTGATTTATTCCTGCACTGATGTTATTGATTATTCTGCTGTAAGTTTCTTCAGAGTACTCCACCGTATCTTTTACAGGATAAATTATTCTCCCCTCATCATTTAATCCTTCCATCGGGTAACTAAATCTCTGTTTGTTTCCATTGAGAATATTAAACACTGACTGCAGGGGTACATAACGGTTATACTTATTACCGCCGGCTTCTCCGTCTGCACTTCTTCTGTCTGCTCCCGCAGCAACATTGTCTGCCCAATATGTAATATATGCCGGGGAATTCTCCGGAATTTTAGCCCCTTTCAAAAGGTTTGAATGATGATATCTTATCTGATCAAGAATTTCGATATTTGAAATCTCATGTTTTTTAAGATAATCGTATCCGCTTTCACTATGATTTCTCCCGTCATTATATCTGTATAATACTTTGCCGATATCATGAAGAAGACCGCCTATTGCCGTTTCAATCTGAATCCTGTTCAACTGCTCATTCACCTTCTTTCTTTTTGTTTTACATTAATTGCACCCATTCCCATTCCGGTCTTAATACCGACTCCGGAATACTCTCCGTATTTCAGCAGCATGTTAATCAGATTAACAAACGGTTTTGGTCCGCTTATTCTAATGGTTATACTTCCGATAAATGACGGAATGGCGGTACCTTCGAGATAAAACTTTGTGCTCCTGAGTTTATACCCTACTATTTCTACATAATCGTTAATATTATCTAAAATATCTTCAGAAAAAATCTCTGTTCTTTCTGATATGCAATCATGTCTGTTTATCAGGCTTTTGAAAATATGTTCCACGGTTGGAAAAAACTGATATCTGCCTGAAACCTTAAATGCGGCAGGCGTAAGAAAACTGACCGTCACTATTCTTGAGCAATCAGTGAAAACAGTATCTTTTATCAGATGTTTGTACGGATAATACTCAGTTCGTTTATCAATTATTTCCAAGGTTGATTTTTTATGTTTCAAGTACACAGTCTTCATTTTTTCATTAAGAAAAGCATCAAATATTTCATTTTTCGCTTCCTCCGAAGATACAGCAATAATCCAATCAAGCGTATTCTCACGCGGTAAAATGTATTGAGAAAACGGGTTAATCGATTTTGAATGTAGTTTTTCCGCATATTCCGGTCTTATTGTTTCCATTAATACCCCATGAAGAAGCGACGATATTTCCATTCCGTAGTTTCCGCTGTTTTGTAATGTTAAGATTATTTTTGCTAACATATTTCTCCCCTTGCCAATACAATAACCTTCGAAAAATCCCTTCACTTTTCGCAAAATGTCAGAAAGTACTATTTTAATTGTATTCTAAGTAAATGACACATCATGTCATTTACGTAAAGTTTTTAAAGTATTTTCATCATTGTTTTAATCGTTTGTTCGACAACATTATTGTAATTATAAGCTTTATCTCCTTTAACAAACTCCATAGAATTATATGGTGATATCATGGCTTGATATAAACTATCAATTGTATTTTCATTTACTCCGGTATTACCATAATCTTCAAGTTTTGCCAAATGACACCGTCGTGCCCATTGCTTCAGTTGCCGCTATTTCAAATGTCAGATACAATTCTTTTGTATCCTTATTGAGAAGATAAACTATATAAACACCTTTCTGTGCTGATGACGTTATTCTGGTATCAAATACTGCTACCCATGGCACAGCCGTCCAGCGTCCCTTTCCATAGCTACCGACAACATTGTATGGATTGCCAATATCGGCACAATCACACAACAGATTAGGTATTTCCTTCACGATAATATCCCTGAATGAGTTTTTCCAGTCATTATTTGTTTTTACAACTTCATACACAGATGCATAATCAGACATCAATCGCTTAAATGCGTTATGAAGTTGTGTACCGGTACTACTGTTCATTGTTGTAACTCCTTAAACAATACTTTGAATGTCTACCTCTGTTTACAAGTTTTTTTCATCCAACTAAACCATTTTTCTTAAAAGATAATTGGCGTGGTTTGTTGAGATATTTTTGAATTAAATTACGGGAATAGTAACCGTATTTCCGAACTGCTTATTCTGCTGAGTTTTAGTAGTTCCTGCGTGGAAACTAAACCAATCGATTTCAGCCTTATCAACAAAACCATATCAGATAAATCCCCGTAACCTTCCCCACTCCGATGGTGTCGTTGCTCGAATACCCTCACTGTTTAATGGTGACTTCTTTCATTAATGGGTAGTTTTTCAAATAAAAAGCAATCGGTTTTGCTTCGGCAAAACTAAATCAATTTTTCAGAATTTCAATTGCTGTCCTTGAAAAGCCTTCCTCGGAAAGCAGTATTCCGACTTGCTCAACATAAAGCTCTCTCTTCGATTTCGATGCTTCACTTTTTTTAGATATTCCCATTAATTCATTAAGTATATCAAGTTCCATATGGGTGCCTCCTAAGACTCTATTGCTCTTTAAAGCGTATTTGCAGATTCAGTTTTATATACATTTTTTCGTCTTCTTCATATATAGATGCATATCCGTGTCTGGAAGTTGAAGCCCGTTCAAAATATGTATTGTCGAACAAATATTGTTTAAATTTATCACGATTGTAAATGTGATAAGCAATAACATCACCATCTGCTTTTACAACAATGTACCCTCCGTTAGAATCATTGATGCCATACCATCGCTCAGAAGGTTCCAGTCCCAATGCCTTTGCACACAAAAATTCTTTAAATTTGTGCTCATAAAAGCCTTCCCAGGGAAATGACATTTTGTTTTCATTTTCCAAATGCTCTATAACACTTGAACAATTTGTTATATTCGTTGAATACGAAAATAACAGCATTTCAGCAATAATGTTTTCCATTTTGCTGTCAATCATCTGAAGGTTTCCGGCGAAAACTGAATTCGCAGGCTTTACATAACTGATTTTTCCTCCCAGTGAAATAATTTCAGCGATTCTATCCATAATTTTTGTTCGGGTATCAATGCTATTTATGGCTTCCATTTGTGTCTTGTTTATTCCCGACACTTCATATATGAAGTTCGTTGCTCCGGATGCGTTTAACAGCGTCGGTGCTCCACCTAAATAAGATTTTATACTAAACCCCATAATCTGATCTATTCCGGTATTGGTATCATGAACTTCCATTTTGATATCCGTCACATCTGTTGAAGGCGCGGCCAATCTCTTGCATCCGATTGAATTTAAAAAAACTTCACCATGATTAATACTGAATTGTCTTCCTCTTGCAGATAAAATATCCTGTAATAATAATTTTGCCTCCGCTTTAAACTCTTCTTTTGTCATAGTTTTACACAAAGACGAATTCTTACTGATTTCAACCAATGTATCGTTTTTTACCATAAAATCAATTTCAACGTTTTTATCTTCCTTGCGAATAATTCGAATAATAGGGAAACACATTCGGGTTATCCTTTGAAGATGTTCGTCAGCGGCATATAGTTCACTTTCCCCTATAAGGTATACCAAAACATAAAACTCGCTCCAATCTCCTTTATTCTTGCTTCCTATAATCACAATTATATCCCCCTCTATTTCCGTTCTTGTGAGAATAAAACTTTTTTTATCTCATTTGCTATTGCCTCAATAACATTTACCGTAACACTGTTTCCAAACTGTTTATAAAGGTGAGTATCTGCCAAAACCAGTTTAAAACTATCCGGGAAGCCCTGCAGTCGTGCCCATTCCCGAGGAGTCATTTTTCTAATATCTTCTTTATTTATATCTCCTTTAATATGAGTTACCGGTATCATACTGTGTGGTCGTTGATCGATAATCAGATTTCTTTCACGTCCCATACCTCCACACACAATTGCACCTGCAATTCCATCCCATTCGCGGATTTCATATCCAAATCCATGTCCTGCTGCTTCATGTCGTGCTTTATGACGCCGAAGGGTTTCAACATAGACATCTGACAGATAATAATTTGCCGGTATCGGGGCATCCTGAATAATATCAACTATTCTTTTTGTATCATCGCTTCCTTCCGGAAATCTAAATGTACTGCTGTCAATATCATTTCTAAAACACACAAGGTAAATACGTTCTCTGTTTTGCGGAACACCAAAGTCTTTGCTGTTTAATACTTTGTCAAAAACGGTATATCCGATTTCTTTAAAAGCACCTTTTATTATTTTAAATGTGCGCCCTCTGTCATGTATAGCAAGACCTTTTACATTTTCGCAAAAAATAACTTCGGGTTTATGTTCTTCGCATATTCTTACAACATCCTGAAACAAAGTTCCGCGACATTTCCCCTTATAATCGTCATCAAAACCCATACGTTTTCCCGCGAGTGAAAACGCCTGGCATGGGAATCCGGCTAAACAAATATCAAAAGCGGGTATTTCTTTTTCATCAATTTGGGTAATATCTCCGGCAATTTCAAAAGAATCATTAAAGTTCGCTTTATATGTCCTTTGAGCAAATGTATCCCATTCGCTTACAAACACGGTTTCTATTCTATCACCGAAAGCTCGATCAAATCCTATTCTTATTCCTCCAATGCCTGCAAACAAATCAATTGATTTAATCTTTTCCATCTTTTCCAATTGCCTCCAAAATAGTCTGTACACATTCATTTAAATGCTTTTTTACATCTCTACCCCAAAATCTTAGTACTGTCCAACCTTCATTATGCAAATGCTCCGTAACTTCAATATCTCTTTGAATATTTCTTTCAATTTTAGGTATCCAAAACTCTTTATTACTTTTAATATCTTTTTTTCGGTTTTCCCAATCATATCCGTGCCAAAATTCACCATCAATAAACACCGCAACTTTTTTTGTTTTCCATGCAATGTCCGGATGACCAAAAACATCCTTTACATTTTTACGATAGCGAATTCCTTTTTCCCAAAGAGCATGCCTTAATAATAACTCAATCCCCGAGTCCTTATTTTTAACTTGTTTCATGTTATAACTAATCTGTTCTTTCGTCTTATTCACAAAATCACTCCAAGTCTAATTACATAAATAAATCTCAGGCTATTCCTTTATTGGCAAATAATACATGGCGTATCGAAACTATATTTAGTACAGGGAATGTTGATACCCATTCTACACTTAATAATCAATGTTTTGCTCATTTATTAATTCAATCAAAGATATTCCCGCAGGCAAAAATATTATTTCTAATTTCAAAAGAATAATTTATTTTTAGCTACTATCCGTTAAATTATATCATAATATTCGTGTTGCCGAAACACCCCAAAAAACAAAAATCCCGGCACCCTCCCCGAAGCTACTGCCTCAGGGCCGGGATGCCGGTCACTTTATCTTCGTTTTCTGTCTATTTTTCTTCTTCCATATATCGTCTTTCTCTGTTCTGACTGTTGTTTCTCATTCGATTATCCGGGCGGTATGTGATTTCTTTCACACCGTCCATATCAGCAAAAGGGCTTTTGTCCCTTTCTGCCGCCATATGGTCTTTCAGAACTGTGTTGAATTCATTGTAGATATTCTGCGAATGGTCTATGTACTGCACGGTGTAACCCATTGCAATATGCGATGAGTCGTTCCGGCGGTCTTTTACCTCAACACTTCTCGCCATTCCGATGAATTCAATCAGGTCACCTTTTCCATATTTTGAAAGCTCCTTTGCCTGCTCGTTAAACGCGGTTATCGGAACCGGAACATCGGAAACATTCTCCCCCTTTTCACCTGTCCATACATATACAACATTGTTTGTTACAAGAAATTCCTCCTGACTGTTTCTGCTCACACGCTTCGTCAGTTCCGGATCTCTTCCGAGTCTTCCTTTAATTACATTAAGCATAATAATCTCCATTCCGCCGCCTTTGGCCGGCGGCACAAATATTAATGAAAGTGTTTCACGCCTTCAATTCTTGGTGTTATAATTAATTAGATTATCAAGGCATCCCGGCATCACTATCAGATGCACCCACCCGTTTTGTTATTGATGTGCAGGTGCACCTCTTTTCTTAGGTGGGAATACCGTAAAAATGGTTCACAAGGTGAGCCTTCTTTTCGTGCCCAATTCATGTTTTGATGTCAAATTACTTTCTTTCACACTAATTCCTCCTTAATTTCCGCCTGAATCTGCTGTTTTTCAGGCTTTGTTCAGCGCTCCGGGTTCATATCCCGGAAATCGTTTCCCGCAGTTATTTCCCGTATCCGGTTTTTTTCAGAAACCATCCGGTTTTCATGTCCGGCTTCTCTGTTTTTTTCTTCCGTAAACTCATTAAACTTTTCCTCAATCCCGGTTATCATTTCGTTAGAAGTTTTCCGGATAATCTCAAGGCTTTTTCTCAGCTCGTCGGTATTCCTTCCTTTACACCATGCAGCAAGGTACGGAAATGAGTATTCGGAAGTATCAAGTGACAGAAATGAAGCCACTATACAGGCATTACTCTCCGCCTCCAGTTCTCTGGTCATCCTGTCCTTCTTTATCCCGCTGTCATCCTGCTTCTCATTTTCAGGTGAGTGCATCAGACTGTGGGAAATCTCATGAAGCATGGTCTTGATATTCTGCATTTCGCTCATTCCTTCATTTATTACGATTCTGCCTTCGGCAAAACTGCAGTATCCCTTAACCTCTCCCCGAAGCTTTTCAAATGAAATCGGCAAAGGTGAAACCGCCTTCAGAGCTTCAACAATGGCAGGATAGTCCCTGACTTCACCCTGAAGCTCGTTCATCAGCTGCGGAAGCGGCTCCCCCTCTGTCTGCGCATAATCATAAACATACATCGGCATAAATCCGGGAACTGTTTTTATCTCCTTATCAGTCCTGACATTTCCGAAAGAATCTGTTTTTGTTACTTCAGCTTCCACTTTTCTCGGACTGTACCCAATAATTCTGATTCCTTTTTCGCCGGCTTTCACATTTCTGTTGAAATTCTTCTTCCATGAAGCGTACCCGGCAACCATAGAAGCATCCGGTCGCTGGGCGAATATCAGCATTACATTTCCGTAGCTGTAATTATGGAATTTCGACATTGCTTTAAGGTAATTCCTGTAATTCTCGGATTCAAAAACTTCCTGCACGCCTTTTTCAATCCGCTCAAGCATTTCGCTGATTTTTTCAGACCTTGAAGATTTTGTTTTTATCTGTCTTTTCATTCATTTTCTCCATATAACCCTTCATTTTTTTACAGAAAGCCGACATATATTACACTGAACTCCGAAATTTCTCCGGTAATTCGCGTATACATGCCGGTCTGTTTTCCCGCAGCTGTTGCAGACACTATGAGTCATACAGGTATTCCAATCCTGCCAATTCATCACTCTGCATCGAGCCGCATTAATATTTCCTGTGATAATCCCAGTATTTATACTTATCATCCACGATGACGGGAACTTCACACTCCAGCGGTTCATGTCCGTCATCATAGTATGCGGTGAAGATAAATATTAGCTCTGTTGCCGTATCGCTGCTCCATCGCTTCTTCATTTCATTGCTCCAAAGTCTGCCGGAAAAGGTTTCCACCGGCCCGTTTTCTCCGTCTTCCGATGCGGTTTTACTCATCACAGTCAGATAATCTGTTCCCTTTATCTCGCAGGTCACTTCCGAAGGCTCTCCCTCGACATCAGATATGAGCAGGAACCTTTCACCACTCCAGAACACATTTGTTCCGCGCTTTTTCGGGTCGCTCTGAAGCACATATTCCGAAAACTCCATAGGATAATCTATATCATCACCAAACCGGCTGCGGTTAAACCGTATCCGGTTATTGTCCCAGTCAGGCGTATGATAAACCCTGCCGGTAATGCTGTAGACCTTGTCGGGCGTGGTCCGTATTACCGTAAATTCATACTCCTTCATATCAAGCCCGTCATCGTCCTGAGTGGTACATACCACCCTGTAATCTCCGGGAATTCCCTTTATTACATTCGTCTCACACTGAGGATATGAACCGGTTTTCTCATCATAATTTACAAAATTATCTCTGAATGTTTCGATTTTTTCAAAGTAGGCCGCCACTTCACTCCTGTAATAGACTTCTATTACAACTGTCTGTTCATCATGTTCATCGCCGTCATCAACCGAAGCCTTCATCGTAAAGTCATCCTTCTGATTTACCGGATGCGGATCTGTGGTAAGACCGGTAACTTCCGGAACATGTCCATTTAACGGATCCTCCCCATCATCCGTATCGTCTTCCTTCACACCGCCATCCCTGATATAAAATGTGATTGATACTACATTTGATTCTTTATCATAAGGAGCGCTTCCCGTATTGTCCTCCTGCCAGTGCTCCACAGTGTATTTTCCGTCTACGTAAAAGCAGGTTATCGGCTCGGAAAGAATCCCTCCGGTTCCCTCGGAAACGTTCCCGTACCGGTCAACAATGTATGCTGCATCGGGATGCTCACCGTCATTAAATGGCGTATGAGTATATCTCCAGTATGATTTTTTGCTCGGGTCATCCTCATAGTCGGAATAATGCACTTCGTAAACTATGGTCTCGCCTTTATCATATGTCAGCGGCGCTTTCTCCGACGGCTTCGGCACTTCCTCTTCCGTCACTTTCAGCACTCCGCCCTTCACAGACCAGGCTCCGGCAGCTTCATCGCTGTAGATGTTTTCTTCTGTCGCATATATCTTATGACCGTGGTCGAGATAATAAATCTTAAAATCACAGATGCTCCATCTGTCATCATCTGAGAAAAAAGTGAATGTCGTTTTCCCGTCATCGCTGAAATTCTTATACAAAAGGCATCTTTTCCCATCCATAGTTACTCCGTATTCTTCATCCACTGACAGGTTATATACATCCGTATCGATGTTCAGAACCTTTGCCGACACTTTCTTAATCTCCGCCATGCTGATTACAGTCACTTTGTTTACCTTTTCACTTCTGCAATAACCGCCGGCTGTAAAGCTGCTGCTGTCTTTCACAAAGCTTAAAGGTCCCGCATTATGCACGAGAGAATTACCGGGAATATCTTTAAATTCTTTTACTGCTTCTGCTCCGGAGCAGGTAATTATATCCTTTGTCATTTTTGCTTTGTCCGGGGTCATATAGATACTGTCATAATACCGGTATCCGCTTCCGGATTCGGTAAGAAAATTCCTGTCCGAAACAGCAAAGTTTCCGGGATAGTTATAAACACCTGTTCTGCTTCCCTCATCAATACCGGAGAGTGCATACGTGAGTTTTACGTCATACAGAAGTCTGTTGTCTGTATTTTTGAATTCCATCAGCTGCATGTTGCTGTAAAGATTTGTTTCCCTGAACCCGAAGTAATAAGGCGTTACCTTAATCAGTCCCGGATATGAATACGAAACGAATTCATTATTATCAAAAGGTGATTCCGTACTGAATTTATCCGCATAGGGCATGGTGCTTTCAATATTTACCGATACCGTATCTGTATGATTTTCCGCATATTCCGAAATATCATAAACAGTAAATGAACCGATTTCACGGACAGGCGAAATACTTCCGCTGACTGTATTCCGGGTTCCCGAAATGTTTCTCGTGCTCCCGGAAAAATCTTCGGTCTCATCTGAAGGCTTCGCATAATAGAGTGCAAGGTTATCGATAAACATGTTGTATGTGAGAATTTTGCTTCCTGCGGTCTGGCTTCCTCCAAAACTTATTGTATTTACTCCTTCCGAAAGCGGGACTGTAACAGCCTGATTATCAAGTCCGGTTCCTCTTTCCTCAATTCTCCTGAAAAACACCTGCTCCCCGTTGTTTTTAATGAGTATTTCGTTCATTAAAGATGCACTGCCGGCTTCAAGACTTACATCAAAAGTTAATAATGCTTTTCTTCCTTCCAGTTTTCCGGTATCCACCGTAACTGTTTTTTCAGCTGCCGAATAATTCGTTCCCGATTTACAGCCTTCGAGATTAAGAGATATAATATTAAACCTTCCATCGGTAATGGCAGATTTGGGCTCTGCCTCCGAATAGGAAAAACTGTCATTTAATGAATCCGGTGTTTCATAGTCTTCAACCTCCGCGGAAACCACGCGGTACTCTTTCTTGTTAAAAAGACCGCTTTTTTCCACAGCCGCATCTTCACCGCCCGAAGTTTCATTTTTTTCAATATCGACTTTTACATTACCGTTTGAAGTGTATTCATAGTAATACTTTCTTCCGGCTTCAAGGTTAAAGGTTCCGGAAATACATGAAGCTGCCGCACCGGTTTTCGTTACCTGAAGTACATTTCTGTAAGAGGAATTTACCGCATTTGAAATTACATTTCCTAGTTTTGAATAAAAGTTGTCCGAAACAGTCACTTCGTAAACGCTCCCGCCGCCGGCTTCAATTTCGTTTTTAAGCTGCTGCTGATATCCTGTCAGTGATGCACTTTCTTTTACAATAATCACCTTTATCCGGTTTTCAAGTATTCTTTTTACCGTATCACTGAGGTTGCCCGTCAGTTCTTCGGTATTTGTATCGTACACTATCAGAATGTTTTTTCTGTCATCTGTGGAATAGCTCTGACCGAGATTTGACGCAATGCTTTCGTTGAGTGCCCGGTCTAAAGTTCTGTATCTTACAGATGTTTTTGCATTAAGATTTCCGTCAAATTCCGTCGTACTCGACCCGCTCATTAAAAACTCAGCACTGAAGAGATTTTTCGAATAATGTACCGTCCCTCCGTAGCTTCCGCAGTTCAGGAACGATGTGTTCATCACCGCGTCCGAAGAATACGTACCTTCTTTCATATCGAAGCCTGCCGTATTGGTCAGATACTCTGTTACCATTGATTTCCCGATTACTCCATACTGGCATGACGGCTGGTACAGAGTAACGATATCTCCCTTCTGAAATGCATACTCAATATCATTGGAAATTCTCTGATAAACCGCACTGCTGCTCTTTATTTTGTCCGAAATAATATGCATATCCGAATAAATATCGAAAGCCGACAGATATGAAATGTAATTTGTATCATTGTCATAAGTGTATGTTCCGACAACGCTTCTGAATTCTCCTTTTTCGTTTTCGGCAGCTGTCAGCGAATCATATGTTCCGTATGAGGACCTGCTGATATTTTTGAGCGTTTTAATAATATTTCCGTCTTTATCAGCGGCATAAAAATCATAATTGCTTTCGGATTTGTTTTTCCTTCCCTTGAGAAGAACCACTCCCTTCACATCGATTCCCATGCATTCAAGAATAAGAGACTGATTTATTTCCTGTGACATGGCTCTGATTGAGATATTTCCGTCTGAAAGACTCATATATCCTCTGTATATTCTTCCGTTTTTCTTAAAGATAAAGTTTACGCAGCCGTTCAGAATTCTGCTGTAATGCTCATCCCCTGAGCATACTGTATTGCCGAATTTCTCGGATATTTTTCCGTTATCTGATGCATCAATGATATATATCCCGGTTTCCTTTATCGTATAAATATGTCCTTTTTCATCGGAGTAGGTATCTCCTCCCGCTTCTATATTCACTGTCTTAAGATGCGCCCCTGTTTCTTTTTCAAAAACAGCAGTCTGCCCGTTGCCGGTAAAGAACACATATTTCGGGCTTACCGCAGAGTCCGTTACAATTCTCGCGCTTCCTTTCATATAATTATTCAAACTTATCTCGGATTTGGATATTGGAACCTGCCATTTCACTTTTCCTGTAAAGGCATCCACCGCATAAAATTCCATTTTCTCCGGTTTTGCTGTATTATTTACATTTAATATATCGGCCGAGCTGTAGACCGGCTTTACAACATACATTGTGTCATTATCTACGGCAGATGCATTTCCGTCAAAAATTGACCCGTATGCCTCCTGGTTTATACCGGAGGGGAAGTCCAGGGCTTTTGTTACTTTTGCCGAGCTGATATCCGGACTGTCGTCAGCTACTATACTGTGTGATTCGGTGTTTTCAGTATTGATGTCTTCTGAAATCAGATCCACCGAAATATCTCCGACAACTCCGTTTTCAAGAAGCTTTTCTTTAATTTTGTTCTTTATACTGCTGACCGCAGCGGCATCCGAATCATTTCCGGCAATTACTGCCACATTCGCCTTTTCGGCAGTCGTAAGTGACAGACTCACCACAGGTGCAACGTTATCGACAACGGTTAAAAACGGTCTGTCCGCATTTCCGTTATTTCTTAATTCTTCAAGATCATACTCGGGCAGATACCTGCCGGAATATGTATCAAGCGAATCGGATGTAAGATAATCGCTGTCGTTAATGAATCTCGGTATTGTTTCATCAAGCCATACATCTTTAACCGCAATTCTGTATTCCAGCATTCCCACGCCTTTATGCGTGTGAATTATGCTTTTAAGACTTCCGAATGACAGATCTTTTACATCCTGAGAATCGTTCAGTTTTTTCCAGCTGCCTGTCCCTGCCTCTCTGTAATACCAGGTTCTTTCCACTGTATCTCCCGAATCTGTAACGGATTTGTCCAGAACTGTAATGTCGGCAGTATCGCTCTTTTCATTTCTGAGATATGATGCCTCGGTAAAGACCTGCGCTATCGGCGGCGTGTCGGTAATAACGCTGAAATCCTCTGAGTATGTGTCAACATCTCCCTTTGAATCCTTTGCATATATTTCATAAGTAAATTCCTGCTCCGTATTGTTTTTTGTAAGAAACTCCACCTGAAGGTTTGTAAAATATTTATCATTTACCGCGCTGCTGTCTTTATTCACCTGGCCGGCGCAGATTACATCGTTTGTGGTATCTCCACCGCCCTCTCCGTTAAATCCGTTTCTGAGTTTTACAGTTTTGGATACTGTATTTCCGTCCTTCTGTGAAATTTTCACCGTAAACTCGGTTAATGGATAATCGGGATGTGTTGCAACTGAAATATTAAGAATCTGTCTTCTGTTTTTTTTCTGCTTTCCGCCTAAAGAAGCCGATACATTCGGACAGTTAAGAACCTGTATTTCCTTAGTATCCGTTCCCTTCATCCCGTTTTTTATTCCCATTTTAAGGGTAACCGCATATCTCTGCCCGCCGGAGGTAGGCTTTGAAAACGACAGTTTTCTCGATGTTTTTCCGTCGCCTCCCGCATTGCTGCTGCATCCCGAATCATCTGAGTAGGTTGTTGATGTGACAAATCCGCTTCTGGCGTACATCTGTGATGACGAAAGAAATTCTCCGTCTGCGTAACAATGTGATTCGTTCAGTGCCTCCACCGGATGACCCACATAGGTTACCGAAGGAAGGTCCAGTCTGACGGTCAGGTCCTCCACCTTGTCTATAATGTCAATTGATTTTATTTTTGAATCCACCTGTCCGTTGTCGCCGGTTACCGTTATCCGGTAGTAGACTGTTGTGACATCTGATTCGCTTTCCGCCTTGCTGCCCCCGGTGTTTCGGCCTTTTCTGTTCGGATCCCCCTGCCATGTGGTTACGTACTGCCAGCTCGAATCATCTTCCGGAGTATATGTTTTTTCCAGCAGGGCTTCCACAGGATATATTTCCTCTGAAATAACCGATGCATCGCTTACCGTGTAAGAGGCTCCTTTCAGCGCTGTCTTCGGAATATCAAGGTCTGCCTGAAGGTCTCCGGGATCTATGCTTATCTCTTCTGTTTCAGTTATTGTGTACTCTATTACCGTAGGAGTGAAATATATGTATCCTTCAATTCCTTCTCCGTATTCTTCACCGTTGGGATCCAGAAGATTCATTATCTTCTGCACATCATAAGGAATCTCACCCAGCATATCTATTATGAACTGTTTCCCGTCAGATCTGGAAAGCTGTTCCTTCAGGTCATAAGGACCTGTACTTCCATCTGCTTCCATAGCCGGGAAACCCGCTTTATATTCGACCGGATTCTCCTTATCTCTGCTAGTCTGAGTCATATCCGGTCTGTGGTTATAGTAATTCTTTATGTAATCATTTTTTGTTGAACCTTTATTTGTATTTGACTTTACTGCCTCTTCATTTTCCCCGAGTTCTGTACTGCTGAAAGGAAAATACCCCGCCTGCCCTTTTGCCGCATCCGGGTTATATATCGCAGAATGAACTATTACCGCATTTGACGGCACCGAAAAGGTATGACTGAATGAGTGTTTGGTCGCTGTGTTTCCGTATACATAATCGTTCTGCCATTTTCCTTTACCATTTGACCACAGTGCTATGTATCCCGTATCAAGAACATAATACCTGGTGGTGGTCTCTTTTGTGATGGTATAGGCAGCTGAAAAAATACTCCCGGAAGAAAACACTTCTGTAAATATCAGTAAAAATATCAGCACCGTCACAGGGATTTTTTTTAATCTGAATGCGTCTTCCATCTATTTTCACCTCGTCTTTCAATTCAAAACCCCGGTCCGATGATTTCCCGGGTTTCATTACCCTGAAGTCCGAAACAGTTTTTCCGGGCTTTACGGCAAAAGAAAAAAGCAATGCTTTTAACACTGCTTTTCACTGAATTATTAACTCTTTTTCTTATTATCAGATTTTGAGAGTTTACTGTTCCGTCTCCTGATATCTGTCAGTTAAAGATTCGGCACTTCATTAACTCTCGGAATTGCTGATGAGGGAATCAGAACCATTGTCTTTTCTCTGCTCTCATCGTACATATCAAATAATCCGATATATTCAAAATCTATCATCTCTTTTGTTCCCTTTTTTAAGGTTATTCCGTCTTTATTTGGTAAATATCCTACTGAAGCGGAAGTATTATATACATATTCGTCAGTAATTACAACCGCCTGCACACTGTTGCTACACTTATACTCTTCATCATAAGGGAATCCGTAATATGAATAATTGTTTTTGTATATTGATGTTTTATTATAATATATGCTGTCCGCACCTGTCAGGTCTTTTCCAATCTCGATATTATATGTATTCTTATCATCAATCACATAATACTTTACCTGCCCGTAAATATCATACATCCCGTCCGGTGTATATATCTCGCCTGTATATGCGCTTCTGTATGGTCTCACCAGATCTTTTAAAAGATACTTCTCGGAATCATCGATGTTAATCAGACCCGTTTTTTCTGCTGAGGTTTTGTTTGTTTCGGGTTTCTTTTCGAAGTCCGTGAACTTTCCTGCGTTTTCGTCAGTTAATCTGTATATTACGGTGGCCGCTTCGGCTCTTGTCAGGCTGTTGTCAGGTCTGAACGTGCAGTCTTCATATCCTGTGATGATTCCAAAGCCCACTGCTCTCGCAATCCATCTTCCATACTCTGTCCCACTGTCAATATCTGAAAAATAACTGTATATCTTTTCGAATTCCCCTGCTTCCATTGAATCATTTCCGAAAGTATTGGCTGCAATTAAGGCCATGTATTTTCTCGGGATTTTCTGATTCATCCGGTCTGCCGGTATATCTTCCTTTGTAAAAAGGCCCTTCTCAATGGCCCTGTTATAGTAATTAAGCGCCCAGTGCCCGGATTCCGAATTTCCGTCATCTATGCCTGTATGCTCCACTACTGCCATTTTGATGAATTCCGCATATGTTACCGGTTCCGAAGGTTTGAACGAACCGTCCGGATAACCTTTTACAATACCCGCATCACTCATTTTCTTTACCGCATCGTATGACCAGCTTCCCTCAGACAGATCTTTGTACCCGGCAAACGTTCCGGTAACCGCAGCGCCAAACACAATTACGGTTAATATAAAGATGCCGGTTATCGCTTTTTTTATCTTTCCACTCATGCTTTTTTCCTCCGCTCTGTTAATCTGACATATGCTTAATCAATAATAAGTTTTTTCTTTTTATGTCTATACCTTATCAAAATGAAATATTAATGTCAATATGTTCAGAACAAATATGGTAAATATTTCTATTTGATAAGTAATGCAGCATAAGGCAGGGCGGTCTTCTGCTGCCATGAAGCTGCACTTTTAAGGTATTTCATTATTAAGGATTCATTGTGTATTCTGCCGGGATAGAGATAATACCGCCCTGCCTGACACTGCATTCTAATACCCGACATATTCATAAAGAGAAGTTTCGCTTACCGTTACAATATCCTTTAAAAACGGCAGCCTCATTCCCGGCTTTCCCGCATGAAACATTACCGCAACCGCAGGCTCCGTAATCACCTTTATATACCCGCACGTCACATCTTCAAACACATCTCCGTAAGAAAAGCTTTCAGTTGATATATAGTTTCCGTCTTTATATACTCTTTTTTTCAGCGAGTCGTCGAAATACACAACCTCATAATGAAGCTTATCTGTCCAGTATCCACCCTCCAAAGGTTTCATCTCTTCATCAAGCTTAAGATTTTTCCGGGTTACCGACCTGAGCTTTTCGTTTGCCTTTTCATCGTCGAAAACCTTACGGCCTTCCGCATACTCCTCCTGTCTGTAAAACAGTCCCGCAGTCGCCGCAGCCTCGTCTGCCGCATATTTCAGGGCTTCCTTATGCTCTGACAGCCTGTTGGAATCAGACTGATAAACAGAAAACAGAGAGAAAATGAGTACGAGAGCAATTCCCAAAATTAAGTTCTTCATTTTACCTGCCTATCCATTCCGAGGTGGTCTCATAGTTATATGTCTTCATTACTACATTATCCTCAGGTGCAATTCCCCAGAAGCTGCCGGCTCCCACATAGTTTCTGAACGGAATCGTAATTGAATATGTCATTATTTCGCCTCTTTCTTTTCTGTCAGCAGCACCTGTTGCAGTAATAATTATGCTTTCCTCCTCAACGCCAAGCTGAGCCGCAATTTTTTTCTTTAATCCGGAAACCAGTTCCGCACTGAAATAACCTTCCTGCTTTGCCAGCTCTTTTGTATTATGTATTTCTTTCTGAACATATGACATATTTGTATGGTTTATCTGTTCCTGCCCATACTGCACGACAAATGCCATAAGAATAATAAGGCAGGCTATAGCTGTAATAAAATTTTTCATTTAACTTCCTTTCCTAATGACCTGCCGAAAATTCGATCTGTCTCTGCATTAAGTCCGCCGATGCATTTCTGAGGGTTCCGTCATCCGGACCCACTATCATCATAAACAGAAAAATACCAAAACCTGCCAGAATACATACCATAATCAAATCTTTCATTGAGCTCCACCATCACCTTTTCCTTTCACGAATAATCTGAAAATCAGATCCCGGTTAATCCTCCGGACCGCCGGAAAAAGAATCTGTGTTTTCCGCAGCCGGCTTCTGAGCCGAAGGCTCCGATTGCCGCTTAAAAAACATATGCCTCTCTTTCCGGGCAGTTAATCCCTGCGGAAAGACTGACCGGGACTTATGAATTTCACGTTTACCGCATATCAATCTATAAAAAACCGGTTTGTCCTCCCCTCATTAAACAGTCCCGGTTTCCGTACTTCATAATAGCAGTTTTAAAAGAAATGTTTCGCTTTTTTCTCCCCGTACAATATCCGTCCCGGGGATGACTTTTTTACTGATCAACGTGTTCAATTGATGTAACATCTACAGTCGAAAGCACTGTATTTGCATGACCTACCACGCTGTCCGCTGCCGCTTCGAGAGTTCCCGAATCCCCGTAAATAAAGGTGTAGCCGAGAAAAATAACAAAACCTATCAGTACAATTTTCATAATTAAATCTTTCATAATAAATATCCTTTCCTTTTACATTTTTAAATAAAAAAAGAGCCTCAAAGCTCATTCTTTCCGACAATAGCTGTCCGCAGTTTTCTGTTTTTCGAAGATTATCATTTTTCATGATATTCCACACTGCCCCGTTACCTTCATAACGCACTTTCTTTAAGCACTGCTATCACCCCCTCCCGTTTATATATATCAACCCATAATACTCATATTGTTCATCCGGCTCATTGCATCCATAAAGATTACAATCATGCCGAAGTTTACAATAAGAATGAGTATTGAGATTGTTGTCGCAGTATAGACCACGTTACTTCGTGTCTCGGCCTTTCTCATCTCTGCAGTCAGCTTCTGCTCCTGCAGATTCTCCTGAAACATCGCTATCTGCTCCGCACTTTCCACCGGATTCAGTACATCCAGTTTTGACAGAATCTGAGCGAACTCTCTTCCGGCTTTTGTTCCGATATCATTCTCAAATTTCTCAAAAGCTTCTTTGTCATTCCCAAGTCTGATTCCCATAAGAAGATCTTCCAGAAAAGGTTTTAATCCTCCCGGGTTGGAATTCTCACTCAGTTCCCTTATCATGAATTCTCCTCCCCAGGGGCTGTCTTTCTGAACAATTGCCAGATTCTTCAGGATTACACATGCATTGTATATTTCCACGTCCAGTTTTTCCCTTTTGGATTTTCTGATACTGTCGGTAAGGATGGAAAAAGGGCTCCTTATTCCGAAAATCTTTTCACTTGGAGTAAATGCCGAAACAATGATAATACAGCACACCATGAATACAAGATTATGCTTTAAGATAGCAAGTATCATCAGGACCGCCAGGACTGCCAGACGCCCCACATTGTATTTATATGCAGATACATTTCTGAATCCCATTTCCCTGAATCTGCTGTCCGCCGAGTTTTCACTTAGCTTCCGTTTCAGATAATCTTTCACTCTTACATCCGGAGATACTCTGTACTTCGATTTCTTTACTCTTCCGGGTAAAGCGGAAATCAGTAAAACATATCCTGCCGTAAGTATTGCCGCACTCAGTATTAAATAAATTGCCGATGCTTTCATAATCCACCTCTACAAATCCATCTTTCTGTTCTGATAAAATACCGCCAGGCAAATGCTGATAACATATGCAACCGTAAAATACAGAAAAAATTTCATTCCCGATTCTGTCCTGAACTGGTAATCGAAAAACTTTCCTACGGTGAATCCGAAATACTTTACAGCCGCAAACACTGTCAGTAAATAACTTGCAGGTGCAAGAAACTTAAGCATATTTCCCGCTTCGGAGTTCTGCCTTCGGGTATGTTCAATTATTTTTCTGGCTTTATCTATACTTTTTAGAAGATCCTCCAGGGATTCCGTTACATCTATGCCGTCATACAGAGAGTAATGCATATTTTTAATCAGAATCGCCGACCAGTTTGTTTTGTAGTTATAATTAAAACTGACAAGTGCACGGTTAATTTCCTCCCGGGAGGTTGCGGTTTTCAACTCTCTTGCAAGCCTGTACATCGCTTTCTGACTTACCGGTGCATCTTCAAGAAATCCCGCCGCTCTTTCAATGGCTTCTTCCATATTTCTGTAATTTATCTTGTACTGCCCGATAAGTACGCTGAGCAGTTCGTCTCCTTCTCTCGAACCCTTCTGACGTTTCCGCTGCAGCAGAATTCTCAGCATAAGATACGGCAGTGCTCCCGTAATCAGAGCTGCCGCTAATGCGATTCTGACCGGGACTATCGTTCTGAGCATAAGAAACATCACGGCAAAAACTATAAGAGATATCATTTCAAAATACAAAGCTCCGTTCATGTTTTTAATACTCAATGTAGATACAAGAAGCATTTTCAAATGTTCCTGAAGCTTATCAAAGTCTCCGTCTTTCTTCTTTTTCGCTTTTCCGCTGACTCTGTTTCTGAGTGCATAAAGTCTCACCTTTATTATCTGAATCATTTCCTCAAGGGAAGGATAAACCGTGAAAGCGACACTCAGCACCAGCAGAATATATAGTATGTATTCAGGATTAAATTTCATTTCCGTTCTCCTCGCTCATCGCCGGGTAATATTGCGATATCTTTCAATCCGGTATTTTTCATCTTAAACCTCCTTCGGCAGTCGCATGATAATACGCCGGATAAATAACCGTATTTCCTGTCAGAGGATTCTTTCTTTCGAGTTCTTTCAGACACATACACATATGATTGAATTCCTCCGGAAATCTCTTACCGAAAAAGGCTTTGTCTTCACCGATGTCGTACTTCCATTTCCAGCTGCCGGTCATTACATCGTATCTCAGGATTTCATGCACACTTACTTCATCCTTTTCCATATCATAGCGAAGCTCTGAAATTCCGGCTAATCTTTTCTGTGACTTGTCATTTTCCGGCTGTATGAATTCAAATACATAATTCCAGTTCTGATAAACCTGCGCAATTATGGCATTCAGATTTCCGCCGTACTTTGCCGCAATCTTGCTGCCCATTTTGTAGGGAATATCCACCGCACGATTTGCATGTACTGTCATTTTCGAACGCCGGGTTCCTGTCGTTGTGATATCCAGAGCTATATTAAATGCTGTCGCATCTCTGCATTCTTCGATTATTACATAGTCATTATCTCCCCTCAGAAGACTCTTCGTGATATTTTCAAGTTCCTTATCGTCGGCTACAATCTGCATTATCGGTGCTCCGGGCATAATTTTATCCCAGGCATTTTCCGGATCTGTTGCTATGGTAAGACCTTCCAGTGTCGGATCTTCGTATTTCTGCCAGGTAACCATAAATGTTGATTTTCCGGTTCTTACCGCACCCGTAAACATCACGTTATATCCTATGTGTATCATGTCGGTAAAAACAGGGATAGCCTCAGCGGGTATTGTTCCGAGTTCCGCCATTTTCTCAAAAGTCAGTTCCTGCAGCACATATTTTCTGAATACAAATGTCTCCTGACCTTCCTTTACCCTTTCACCTGAGAAAATCGTGATACGGATATTACCTCTTTCCATATACACTTCGTGAAATCCGGCATCCAGTCTCTCCTTAGGAGTTTTCAGAAGCAGGGCCTTCTTCAGCTGCTTTCGTCTTTTCTCACTGATTTTCTGCGGCTGAAGCCGGTATTTTCCGTTAATCAGAAAAAATATATTGTCCCCGATGATTTTTGCCGATGATGAAAGCCTCAGTTCTTCCGTAATGTCATATGCCCAGGGTGCCAGACCGGCAATTCCCCAGTTTTCATGAAATACCGCATCGACAAGACTCTCGTAATACTCCGGAAACCACTCACTGCCAGTTTTCTGAATTCTCATGAAATCTCTGATTTTGTCCTTAAAGTATTCCACTTCTTTGGGCTTTCCGATAATTGCATTCTTCTCGCGCTCGAGCTGGGCTTCCCTGTCTTCAGGAGTGCTGATTTCCTCATTCCATTCTCTGTCAAAGCACTCCCTTATGCTTTCACAAACCCCCTGAAACTTTATCTCCCGGTTAGTGTTTCCATACTGACCGGAATTCATGTCGTCCTTCCCATGACTTAAGTAACTGTCAAGTTCAAATTCTCTGACTTTTCTGTAGGTTTCATCCATAATCTATACCTGCTTTCGCTTTCCGAATAATCCGTTTTTATAAGGCATTATCTTTTCACCGGTTATCTTTTCGCATAGCCTTGCCACTGCTTCGGAAAAACTTCTGTACTTCATCAGAGAATACTCTCCTGTTTCCGCCTGCAGGCCATACTCACAGAACGGAATTACTCCCGCTGTCTCCGCATTGTACATTCCCTCTATATCCTTTGAACTCAGCAGCCCCGGAGTGTTAATATACCGGTTTATCAGAATCAGCGGATGAAACTCCATCATGGAATACACCTGTCTGTATTTATTCAGATACCTCTCATACGCTTTTTTCGACTGGGTGGTGACAATCACGGTTTTTCCCGCTTTTCTCAACGCTCCGATATGAAGTCCCTGATTCACGTCAGCACCGGCATCGATAATTATATAGTCGTAGTCATCAATAATAAGGTCGCAAATGAAGTTCACATGCACAGGCTGATAATGACGGTAATACAAAGGACTGACACTTCCTCCGATGATGTCAAAAGTGCCTGATTTTCTGATCAGATTTTTTATGTCATTGTAATTCAGAAGGCCGTTTACAAGATTATTCTTTATTTCATCAATCGACTCCGGTCTGAGATTTGTATATTCAGTACCCGAATATCCGCTAAGCGAAAGAAAAATGACTTTTTTCCCACTGCCTCCCAACGCTTCCGAAACCGACTGTGCCACCATAGTCGTACCGGAATGAAAATCGCTGCCTGCAAAGGCTAATATTTCCGCCATATTTTCTACCTCCGTCAGTTGTACAGTAAAACGAAGCTGTAGCCGCTTTCCGCATAACCTGTAATTGCAGCCGCAGTTTTACTGTCTGTTATTATTTCTATAAGATTTACGTTTCCGCTTCCTGTGAGTCTCTGCAAATCATCCGAAACAACTTCCTGAGTTCCGCCGTCCTTTGCATAAGCCACAACAGCTTTACAGATAATCCTGCTGTTTTTCTCAGTATCATTAATAACGGCATTTCCGTTCTCATCGAATCTTACTTCCCTTCCGTCCTTAAATGCATAGAAGTATAAGGTATCTCCGCGTCTCAGTGTCTGGGGATACGATACAATCCAGTCCGGCGAAATCGAAAGAACATACTGTCCGTTTTTTATCGTGAGTTTTTCCTCTTCGAAATACTCGGGAACCAGCTGTGTGCAGGCAGGCAGATAATGCCTGGCCGCTTTTCCAATTATTTCTTCGGGATTTGTCACTGCGCTTTCTATTATCGTGTCCTTCGGGACTTTCATAATTCCAAGCATATCCGCCGTTATGGTCGAATTATCATACGTATGATTTTTCAATACCACTATTGTTCCGTATTCGAAGTATTCCCTTCCTACGCTTTCCCACAGAAAAATTCCTCCGACAACTGCTAATATTAGAATAATTCCTATTATTCCTCTGATGTATTTAACCATTTTCTTTCCTCTTTTCTTACAGAATTTCCATCATGCTGATGAAACTATTCGAAATACCGGCAAATAGCCATCCTCTCATCTGGGGCTGCATCAATGTATAAATTCCTATTAATGTCAGAAGCGTAATCACCGAAAACCCGGCAATTTTCATGACTTCAGTCAGAACTTTTACTGAATATTCCGCAAGTGATTTCACCCTGTCAGAACCGGAATCGATTTCATATTCCTCACACAGCCGTTCTTCTTTAATTTTCTTCACAAGACAGGGCCTGTACTTCTTATTCATTTTCCTTTTCTCCCGTAGATGGCAGTATCGGAATCTTTTTTCTCTTTTCCGATTCACGTTCAGCTTTCACGGAATGCCTGTATATTATTTTTTCAATCCAGATATCGTTGTCGATATTGTATGAAAATGCGTCCGGGGTATTTTCAATATAGCTCGTATCATCTGCCTTCTCCCCCATCATTTCGGATAAGCATTCTCTGTCATTTTCCGCCACAAAAGAAAAGACGTACTGAGCTTCATAATCAAACATGAATCCAAGTACATCCTGAAGTGCTTCTATTTCATTTGGCTCGATACCGCCGACAACTACTGAAATGTCACTGTTCAGAATATTCTGAAACCGGTCTTTTTCATAGCTCTCCACGCCATAGTCACAAACTATGTAATCATACTCTTCCGGTTCGTTTTCCGCATTCAGAAATGCCTCCCAGCTGCAGAATACTTCCACATATGAGTATCTGAAATGACCGGGATCTGCACTTTTCTTAAGTACCCTGCCGCTTAGATAATCTCTGTAAAGCTCCATATGTCCGCTGTTATCCATTTGAATATAGCAGGCTTTCTTCCCGGTAAGGTTCAGATGCTTCACTATCTGTATGCATACGGTCGTTGTACCGATACGGTTCATACACCCGCACACTCCGATTTTTACCGGAGACCGCCGTATCTTCTTTTCTGTTGCCTTTATACCCGCGGTTTCACAGCCGGTTTTATCGGTTCCGAGATCGTATTTTCCGGTTTTCTGACCGGCATTTGCGGTTTTGCGACCGATATTTGCGGTTTCACTGCCTTCTTTTCCGGTTTTGGAACCGTCTCCGCCATATGCATCCGAAGTCTCTGACGGGCCGCCTTCATAATCTGTATCTGCAAAGTTATCATCTCCCCTGTCATCGAATCCGGTTTTCCTGTTCAGACACTGTCTCAGTTCGTTTTTCATTTCACTCAGGTTTACGGAAAGGATATACTCATTAAACCCCAGTTCCTTCATCTGTCTGATAATACTCATGTTTTCAGTGTATCCTGAGCCCATGAATATGATTTGACAACCTATGGCATTTCTCACATTTTCGAATATTTCGCCTATGTCATCCCCGGAAAAAGAGAGTTCTTCAAGATTAATTACCGCAATCGACGGTGCCGACCTTATTACCGCTTTCGTCAGCGACACTTTATCCATTGCAGTACTTATATACCCCATAGACAGCCCTTCGGCTTCACATACTTCCTCAACATAGTATCCTTTCAGGTCACTTCCCACAAAAATTACATTCATTTGCATCCCTCACTTTGTAATTTCCTCCTCTTCAATTTCAGCCTGAAGCCTTTCGAAAGCAGCCTGATTCTTCATCGACTCTATATCTTTTTTCATCAGCCGCCTCAGCTCGTAAACTGATTTTCTGAGAAGGTTATCGTTTTTTTTACGATATGCTTTTCTCTTCTGCTTTTCCGTACCGTCTGCGGATTTCCTTTTTCTGAATTCCTCTGCCCGGATTTTACTGTCATAATCTCTGATTCTGCCGATTATCGTGTTTCCTGCCCGGGTTTTCAGTTCCTTCAGTCTGTTTTCAATGTAATTACTGCTTCCGTCTTCACCTCCTCCGTATGCTCTGAGATAAATTTTCTCCTGTTTTTTCAGAAGCTCCATAAGCTCTTCAAAATCATCAGCCGCATATTTTTCGATAAGCTGCTGCGTTAGTTCATCGATATTTGGTCTGACCTTTTTCATTGCGTTATTGTTGTACTTCCAGAGTCTTCTATCCTCCGGCAAAAGCTCATAAATACGGTAAAGCTTCTCAGCCATCCCTTCATCAGACTGAAACTCCGCCTGCCTTATCTTAGACAGGATGTTTTCTCTCATCAGCTTTGAGATTTTAATATTTTCATCCTGCTGCTTAAGTGCGGCTGAAACGAAAGCTCTTTTGGCGGCTTCAATGTTTCTGTATTTAAACTTGCCCTTTTCGCGAGTCGGATGTATCTCTGCCATCGCAATGTGAATGTGGATATTGTCAGTATTAAAATGAATACTTCCGCACCACAGAGCACCGCTCAGATTTTCTCTCGCTATCAGTTCTGACATCATCAGCGACGTATATTCCTTCAGCTTATCTGTTCTGAGATTCCCGTCCTCACGGTTATACAGACCGGTTTCTTCAAGCCACCTGTTATTGTCATCAAATGAAATGACCGGTCTCCACAATATGCTGCCGTTTTTCTGTGCCTGTCTGAAAGCTGCTTTGAGTTCTTTCTTTTCTTCCTTTGTCAGAAAGTCTTTTTTCTCTGTGAAAACCGAACAATCTCCCAGGGCTGTTTTCCTGCTCATATAGTCCGTGTACTTTCCGAAATCCTCATTTGACGATACGGCTGCTTCTCGATTTATGTAGTTGATGTACCCGTCAAAGCCGGTATCTTTTGCAGATTCGGGCAAAATGAATTCATTTCTGAATATCATCCCCGGTACGACCCTGTTTTCGCTCATTTATTATCCGCCCAGCTTTCGCTGTCTCAGTGCATTCATCTGATTTTTAATCTCTGTTTCGGCTTTCCGTATGACTGGAGCTTTGCACACTGAGGAAAGATATTCGGTTTTGCAGTCGTTTTCCAGCAGCAGTGCGTTTACCGCCTCAATTAATATCTTTCCGCTGCACTCTGCCGCTCTTGAGCTCAGTTTTATCACGGTAAAATATTCAGAATATCGGCTTTCAAATGTATCAAATATTCTTTCTATAAGGGCTTCATCTTTTTTACATAATTCATTGTCAATCGCCTGAATTACCAGCCTTTCAACCGCTGCAGCCTCAGGGATTTCATTTTTGTCCGCATACTCCCTGATGATTTCTATGCATCTGCCGCTTAACCTGTAGGTCTTTTTTGTTTTAGTTTCCATCCTTCACCTTCTTCATATATATGTTTTAGAAGTGTTCCTTGAGCAGTATCAGAAATCGGAAATGGCATCCTTTTCTTTCAAAATTTCACTGTCTGATTTAACAGTTCAGTCTTTTCTGTTTATTTCATTCAACACGATTTCCATGACTTCATTATTTCTTTCAATCACTTCCACTGCCTGTTTCACCAGTCCTGCGTACCGGTTCTCTGTTTCCAGAATCTTCGGATAAAGTGCAAGTTCTTCGATTCGGTTTTTAAGATACTCATTTCTTGAAATTCCACCGGCTTTTGCCATTTCATCTATTGTCTTCATAAGCCCGGGATCGACACCCCGTATTTTAATATCCATTTCTTTCCTCGCTTTTGAATGATATCTTTAATTTTCACAGATTTTCCACTGTCTTTATATAAAGAACTGTCTGAAAAAGTAAAGAGCATAAGGAAAACTGTCCCCATCATCGATGTGGAATCCGGCAGTGCCGGATGTTTTGGCTGTTTTTACACATTCTTTCAGTCCTGATGGTATGAAAATGGTGGGGTCACAAAGCCCTGAAAAGCAGGCAGATTGCCATACACATGCTGTACATTTGCCGTACAGAATTTCCGACTTTTCCCGGTTTTCTGCCATCTCAGATAAGAATTGACGGCTTTCTGCCATACACTTTTTTCGAAAACTGCTAAAATGACGGCTTTCTGCCATACACTTTTTTCGAAAACTGCTAAAATGACGGCTTTCTGCCGTACGTTTTTTTCGGGAACCGGTAAAATGACGGCTTTCTGCCATACAGCTTTTTCAGAAATATACAAAATGACGGTTTTCTGCCATATGGTTTCTGCCGAAATTTTCACTTTCCTATTTCCTTTTTCCTGTCTTCAGCATAATCTATCTGCCTTTCATTAAATGATATTGCTTCAGTAAGCTCTTCAATCTCTTCTTTCAGAGAATCAATTTCCAGATACATTTTTCTGATTGACTCCTCCGCTTCCGCTGTTTCCTCGGAAGTCTGATATTTTTTACTTTCTTCCAGTCCGGTTATGCTCATGGAAAGATTACTGATTTTCCTGTTTTTTTCATTCTTTTCCTTAAGCATAGTTTTGCTGTCATCACTGTATTTTTTTATGAGTACATCCAATCTCTCGGAAAGATAGTCATCTTTATCTTTAAGTGGCAGTTCTTCTCTGAGAGTCGCCTGTTTTTCCTCTATTACAATTTTTCCAATATCATCTTCATCAATCCCATCTTTTTTCGGGCCAAAGTATAAAGTCATAACATCGAATCCCTTTTTCACAGGCTCTATACGAACTACTGTGAGAAGCGTGTCCGACATTATTTCCTCTGCTGTCACTTTTTTATCCGGTCCTTTTGACAGTTTTGCATCGAACTGATAATTATTTACACCGTCATAGCTTTCATTTGTGAATCTCAGTTTGAGTTCAAGTACCTTTTCATTCTCAGAAAAATCACAGGAATAAACAATGACTGAACGGTTATCACCAAATCTGATTTCCTTATTTAACTCCGTTCTGTCGGGATTTTTAAAAGATGCGGGAAGCAGATATGAAGACATGAAAAACAGAATATATACCGCGACAAGCACTCCGCTCAGTACAGCAAAAATCAGAGTCTGTCTGTTATCCCGATATACCCTTGGAACTCTCCTGTCAGAATTCTTTTTCAAGATTCATCACCTTCCCTGTAAGATATTCACATCACTTTGAAAAAACTGCTCCAGAAAAATTCTGTCAAATTTCAGATTTCCGTCCTCGGTAACGAAATCCATACCTGTAAGCAGCATTGTTTTTACCGGATTTTTCTCTTTTACACCGGTATAGTAATTACACAGTGCAATTACACTGGTTTTTCCATTCTCATCCCCTCCTTCAAACATTTTTTCCACCTCAACAGAAACAGTAATTCCGTCACTTACATATGCTTTTTCTTCATCGTTTTCCCAGATGTACCTGTATTTCTTTAATGCATATTCGGTCATTATCCTGCGGCATTTTTCCATCTTCTGTGCCGGATTACTGTCATCATCCGCATACATCAGTTCGATTGTTTCTTCTGCAAGCTCCATAGCCTCTTCCTTTACGGACTTCTCATTACTATCTGTTCCTCCTTCTTCTTTGCCGGTAATACTTAATTCATTCATTATTTTTTTATTCTCAGCCTCTTCATAAGAAAGCTGATTTCCAAGTTCCATGTTTTCTCTGATAAGAATTACGGTCGTAATCATAAATATGACCGCAGCCGTAAGAACTACAAGCACTGCTTTGTTTTCTGTTTTTTTCACTGCTTTTCACCTGCCGCAATATCCGGATTAATACATACTCCGGCTTGCATTATTTCTGTCAGTAACTTATATATTTTCCGGGATCCACAGGAGTACCGTTAACCCTGATTTCAAAATGAAGATGATTTCCCGTTGAATTTCCGGTTGAACCAACCTTTGCGATAATACTCCCCTGTGACACCACATCTCCGGTGCCGGCAAGAAGCTCCGAACAATGTGCATACATTGTCTGTACGCCCGAGCCATGATCGATTTTTATTAAATAACCGTAGCCTGAAGAATATCCGGCAAAAACCACAGTTCCGGATCTGGCGGCAAATATCGGAGTACCCTTATCAGCCGCAATGTCTATTCCTGTATGCTGCCTGTACTCACCGCTTATCGGATGGATTCTGTATCCGAATTCCGAACTTATTCTTGTAACATTTACTTTTGCGACAGGTCTGATTATATCTCCGTAATCATCCGGCAGGGCTGCTCCCGCAATATCTCCGTTACCGCCATAATAACGGCTGAAAGCATAATCCACGTAAAGCATTACCTTTTCCGCATATTTTTCATCATACATTTTCCCCACGGCTTTCCTGTTCAGACCTTTTGATATTATGTACTGATATGCGTCATTAATGTTATACTCATGACCTTCACTTATATATTCGTTACCGAAATGATATCCCTGTATTACCCGTTTAAGTTCATTTTTTTCTTTTTCACTCAGATTAAGACCCGTGTCACACACTGCTCCGGAAGCGGTTCCCGAAAAATCTCCGCCTCCGCCTTCCCTGTAATATCCCATTACTTTTACCACATAATTCCGGGTTTCGGTAAAAGGCGGTATCCCGTTGTATTTATCGACATTTCCCGAACCCGCATTATATGCGGCCAGTGCAAGCTCCCAGTTTTCATATTTCAGATACAGCTGCGAAAGATATTTTGTTCCTCCCAGTATATTCTGATATGCGTCATATGCATCCGATACACCCAGCGATTTTGCAGTCGCAGGCATCAGCTGCATAAGCCCTGTCGCCCCGGAAGAAGAAACCGCATCGGGATTCCCTCCTGATTCCTGACGAATAACTGCTCTTATCATTGCTTCAGGCACTCCATACATTGATGATGCTTTTCTGATATATGCCGAATACCTGTCTTCACCCGACTCACCTGTTTCGTAGAAAACCACTGATTCCGCATTTTCATAGATTGTTCTGAATTCAAATGAATACGGCGAAATAGTAATACCGGCTTCGTCAAGCATGTCTATAAACCTGTCCACACCTCTGTTTATGGACTGACCCGCAGTATATATATTCGCCGCGGGAGTATACCTCTGCATTCCGCACACATCTGTTCCGAGACCTGAGCTTTCTGTCTGAATTATTCCGAGAATCACTTCCGTATACTGTCTGTAGAAATCGTTGTCCGGATCTTCATCTTCGGTGTTTTCATGTGCAATCAGTTCCTCTCTGACAACTGCTCTGTACTGCTCAACATAATCGGCAAACTTACTGTTTTTAATGCTGAGTCCTTCATAAACCGTGCTCATCGCTTCAGTTACGGCAAATATCACTCCGGCTGCCAGTGTTCCCAGCAAAAAAACATTTACTACAATAATGATGATGAGTATTTTCTTTTTTCCCTGCATATCACGCACCACCGGTGAACAGAGAATCCTCTTCTTCGGATATCATTATCCTGAATTCCACATTTTTATCCCCGGCAATGGAAAGTATGGTTTCTCCTTTTGACAGTCTGGGAATTCTTTCATATTCCGACTCAGTCAGCTGATCTTTAAAAACAGTCTCCAGCTTGTCAAGGCAGTTTGAATCCTGATTCATCAGAAATTTATACGTTGAAAGCTCGAACAGCGTTGTTATAGACTGTACCCCTTCAGCGCTGGCATTGTCAGGCACAAAATCTCTGATGCTCTGGGATGCCAGAAGAATTCCGCCGAAATACTTTCTCGCCTCTCTTTCATATACAGTCAGCTGCTCTATTCCCGCAGTCTTACTGGCACTGATTACTCTGTGAGATTCGTCCAGTATGATCAGAAATCTTCTGATATCTTCCCACTCAATTCTTTTTTCGTCATACAGTTTTTTCATCGGCTGCCCTGAGGTTACAAGGTTATCCCAGCATAAAAAAAGCGCATTGAAAATCTGCGCATCCGATATTTCAGGCTTATTGCCTAAAAGATTCTTAATATCAAAGCTGACAATCTGCTCTTTCTGAAGATTGTCTATTGATGTATGTCCGTCAAAAATATTTCCGTAATTTGAAACAATATTCCTTATTACCAGCTCAATCTTTTCGATTCTGAGTATTTTCTCACGTGAAGACTCCGGAATGTCCTCCGCAGATTCCATTTCTATTCTTCTGGCTTCAACGAATTCCAGAAAATCGGAAAATGTAGGGTACATTTTTGCCGGAAGCTCTGTCAGTCTTACTTCCGAAGCATTGCCTCCCGCTATCATTCCCCTGCTGATATATAACTCTCTCAGAAGCTCTTCAAATGTAATGATAGTATATTTATCGCATTCCGGATTCAGATATCTGAATATTGTGGTCACTTTCGACAGGTGTCTGTTATAGCTGACATTTTCGTTTTCATCGGTCTTCATTATTTCCAGGGCATTCAGATTTCCTCCGCTTCCGTCAAGAGGTACAATTTTGCCACCCAGATATCTGATAAGAGATGCAAATTCTCCGGTCGGATCGAATACTCTGATGTAATCTCCGCGAATTGCTCTGTCACGGATTATTTTTTTCAGAAGTGTTGATTTTCCCGAACCCATTTTGCCTACTACGAGAGAGTTGTAGCTCATTCTTATATTGTCTCTGTGAAACAAATCGAATATCACACTCCCGCCTCCCATAAACGTTGTTTCTCCGTAAAAGCTCCCGTTTTCATCATTCAGATTTGTAAAATGAAACGGATTTCCAATAGACAGTGTTCCCGAAAGCAGGGGCTGTCCTTCCCGTTTATACAGACTCTGCTGCTGCCTGATGTATGGACGCAGCATATTCTGCCAGTCGTTTTTTCCTTCATTCAGACAAATGGCTGCTCTGTATCCGTTGGCTTCAAGGTAGTTAATTACTTCTTTTACCTGAGCATCCGTTTCCGGAAGAGTCCTTCCCGGAATATACACTCTGCAGGCCACAAGTTTTACTATTTCATTCATACCGCTGATTTCTTCATACATTGCAGTAAGTTCTTTTATCTGATGTCTGGCGTCGATAATATCCGCACCGTCTTTCCCGGTATTCAGACGGCTTTCCTGTTCCCGCAGTGATTTATTGATATTTCTTCTTGCCTCATCTGTGTTTTCGGTGGAAATATCAAGAATTACGACAGAATTGTTTATGTTCATAATTGTCGAAAGCCAGTGGCTTCCCACATGTTTTCTGTATTTCCAGATGTAGATGCAGGCTTCGTATCCGTCTCCGGTTTTAATGAATCTTTCATCCCTGAATGATATCCCGCCCTGTGGCTGAATACGCGAAATGAATTCAGGATTTACTTCCTGTTTGTTCTCTTCTTTTTTTCTCATCATCGCCTCCCCGAGAATTCCGACAGAATATGTGCCAATAAAAAAGCCGCTTTTCCAATGCCGCACTTTTAGGTATTAAAAAGGTCGGGGTTGTCTGAACTCCCGACCTTTACATCAAATAACTGATTACTGCCGTCATACATAACCTATCATTGCACTCTTGTTGTTCATTTTGAATAGAATAGCTTCCTTTTTATCCATACTCATTTTTCTGATTAACGGTACTGTTCCTCTTGATAATGCTCTCATAATCGTATTGTAATTGTCATTATACTGATCCATATTCTCTGCGAAAAAAATCAGATAGTATTCCCTGTCTGTTCTGTACTTTGTAATCCGCTCAAGCTCTGCCAGTTTTTCCTTAAGCTGAATCAGAAAAACCTCATTTCTGCAGGATTCAATTTTATTTTTGTAGTACTCCTGCTGACGGCTTGTATCGGTAGGGAAATTAAGACTTACGATTTTCATGTCAAAAGTTGCCGTTTTATATAACTTTTCAAAACAGGCTTCATCGAAGCTGATGGTGTCTTTGGATGCACTCATCAGGTCTTTGCAGATAATCTGAAGAATGTCCATATATTTTCCATCATCAGTAATAAAAACTTCCATATCATAATCCACAGGATTTATTATCCGGGAAACATATGATATTGGGTGTGCTGATTTTTCAGCAGATTCTGTACTGTTTCTTTTCAGAATCTTTCGGGCAAATTCTTTTATCTTATCTCTGATACTCATCTCAGATTGCATGATACACCGTCCTGTCCCTGAAAAGCTTGTAGAAAATGCTTTGAAATATTCTTTTCTGAGGATTGAAGGAAGATGCTCTCGTTAATATCAGAGCTGCAAGAATATTATATATGTTGTAAAAAAGTTTCACCGCGTCATGAACGCAGCTTCCTGCCACTGACATTGCACAGAAGAATATAAGAATGAATACCAAATCATACAGGTAAAAATGTTTTGCTACCTTTACCGGTGATTTCAGTTCCTGGGGAACAATATACACACTCATTTTTTACTGCCTCTCTTTTTTCCGTAATTCTTTTCAGACTCTTTTATGTCAGACTTCATTTTGTGGGAATTCATCCCGGAATTAATTCTTTCATGCATTTCCTCTCCCTTTCTTTTTCCTCTTTCATAGTTTCTGATAAGCTGACTGTTTTCCGACTTAGCTTTTATTTCTTTTTTTGCGGAATTGTACAGCGAATCGTAGATTGTATGCGTTCTTCTGCCGGAAGACAAGCCCTCCCGGGTTTCATCTTTTCTCAGACTATCATTCCCGGAAACAGCTTTTTCGTAATGTAACGCAGTATCTTTTTCTTCATCAAATCTCATCCCCTTGTTGTTTTTTACATTCATTTCACTGAGCTTATTGCTGCCATCAATGCCCTCACTGCGGTGCTCATACACAGGTGCTGAATTCAGTCCTTCCTTTTCATGGTTAATTCCGAAACCGGAAGTTATTTTTCCATTTACCGCATCGGAATCAAATCCTCCTTTCGAATTTCTCATGTCTGAAACATGTTTTGCCAGTTCGGGTTTTTTCTCAATTACGGATGCAGATTTTTCTCCGGGTACTCCTATGCTGCCACTTTCCATCTGATAACCTTCCGCTTTCGCCGGATTCCCTTCTTTTACCGGTATTCCGGTTTTCACGCCGGCCGGTGTTTCTGACTCTATGCCTTGTGAAATTCTTCCACTTTCCGCATTAACAGATTCCCCGAGAGGAATTCTCCCACTGTTTTCCGGCACTGCCCCGACTTTGGAAATACCATTCATTACATTTGAACCGGTATCCTCTTCAGACAAATTCTCCTGTTCATTTGAACTGTTCTTTCCTTCAATAATACTTTCAGGCAGATTTTCAGACATCTCTATGCTGCCATTCAAATTGTTTTCTGAAGTTTCATCTTTCATGCCGTCAGAATCAGTAACCGTACTTCTTTCATCATTATTCCCTGCATCTTCAATAATGCCGTTACTCTCATATGCGCCGGCACTTTCATCATATCCGGTTGCACCTATTTCTCCCGCCTGAATCACTGAGATACCTTCTTCAGACTTTTCGTTTCCTGTCAGGCAGTCCCGGCTTTCCTGCGCCTCGGTTTCAGCCTTATCACTTTCTTCTTTCTTCGTCATCGAATCATTATTCCATGCATCTTCAACAATTCCGTTACTCTCAGATGCACCGGCACTTTCATCATATCCGGTTGCACCTATTTCTCCCGCCGAAGTCGCTGAGATACCTTCTTCAGACTTTTCGTTTCCTGTCAGGCTGTCCCGGCTTTCCTTCGCCTCGGTTTCAGCATTATCACTTTCTTCTTTCTTCGTCATTAAATCCGTTTTTGCAGCGCTACCGGTAATTCCTGTAGGCTGGGCGTTTATACTTCTTCTGAGGAAATCATCTTCTCCCGAGTCGGTACTGTTAAGCCCGTTATTAATCGATATTCCCGGCATTATTATGCTGTTCCCATTTTCATGACTGTTTTCCCGATTTTTTTCATTCGCCTTTTCCTTATCCCCTGATATCCCGTTTGAATCATTTTTATCTCTGTTATCCTTCAGATTGTTTTCCGCATTCGTATTGCTGAATCCGGTTCTGTCCTCGCCGCCCTCATTTTTCTTCCGCTTTTCTTCGGAATCATTCATCCTTCCCCCGCGCATTCCGTCTTCATTTCTGCCATCAGAACTCTTTCCTTCGGAATCCGGTTTACCGTCAATTCCAACTGCAAACCCCGCCGCACCGGCCGCCGCATTTGCCGCCTTTTCTCCGGCCTTCTTTACACCTCCGAACAGACCGCCCAGTTCTCTTTTTCTGTTGCCATCCTTATCATATCGAGTGTTTTTACCGGGATCTCCAATCGCCGTATTTCTCACAGCCTTTCCTGCTCCGATCGCACTTCTTCCCAGTGCAATGCCTCCGATCAGTGTATGATATCCTGATTTTATTCCGGCATCGACACCGAAAATTCTTTCTATTACATTCGGTCCGTCTATTACAACTACTGCCGCCGCTGCCATACAGATAATATACGTAATTGTTCCGATCTGTCCGTCAGTTTTTAACCTGTTAAAGTACGTCTCGGCAATAAAGTAAAATTTCAGTATTACCGTTGTCAGAAACACTACCGTAAACAGAGAAAGCATGGATTTAAGAGCTTCTTTTGTTCTCTGCCCTGTTGTCAGATCCGTCACTGCCAGCAGGCACGCAAGAAATTCATGTATTGTTATTTCAATTATTATTCTCGCAACCTTATAACATGAAAATGCCAGAACCGCCGTCATGGTAATAAGCACAATAATAAGGCTCAGCCAGTCCACGTTAAATCTGTAGTAAAACTCCGGAAATAAATCAAGCCAGCCTCCGTAATCAATTTTTTCTATGCTTTTCTTTCCTGACGAATCCACCACAACTGCCGAACCGAAAACCTCAGGATTCTTAAGTGAAGCATCTTCAGGATCCATTTTTTCGGTTATCTTTATTGATGACAGAGAATCTGAAGAAAGATGATTTTTGCCCTGTCCGAAATCGAAACCATTCCTGTCCAGATACTTTAAATCCGTAACTGAATTAATAATAATATCATCTGCGATTGCACCGGTCTGAGTATATGTACTTCTGACCGCATTGATCCCTCCAAGAGTCAGCTCACTCATCTGAGCAGCAAACACAGGCATGCAGGTTATTACTAACAGCATCACAAGAAAATTTCTCAGAATCGCAGACCTGTTATTTATCTTCCCCGTCATCAGAGAATATCCGAGATAAACGATTCCAATACCGATAAGACACATAAATAACGGAAAAGCCATATCCATAAATCCGGTTACCTCTTCGGAAGTTGTCAGTCCGAATAATGTGTATATTTCTGTGATAATACTGTCAAAGCCGTTAAGAATAATTCTCATTGCCTTTACAATAATCCATCCTATTGTTGAGAACGCATCCACTATCACAGATGACTGTGAAAAGACTTCACTGTGTTCCTCAAAAATACCAATCAGTTCATTTTCATTCATGCTTTCATTTACGGCTCTTTCTTCTGTTATACGAAATCAGATCCGTTATCTCCTCAAATTCATTTTTCCCAATTCTGTTCTCATCAAGCAGTTTCTCCGCTGTGACTCGAATATCCTTTATTCTGTATTTACCATTCAGCATATCCTCTGTATCACTGTTTACCAGCTTCATCAGATTACATATTTTTCTTATTTCCTTTTCATCAAACACTCTGTCGGCATACAGCATTTCATACTCCTGAGATTTCAGATAACTCTCTATATCGAAAACACGCCTGCTTAAATCAATATGAGCAGTGCTTTCAATTTCTGCTTTTGAAAACTCAGGTGCCGTCAGGCGGTTTTTGCCTTCGGCTTTTCGGATTTCATTTATTCTTGAATATATCTCCCTCATCTTCGGGCTTTCATACAGGACAATGTCGGTATTGAAATCATCTGCAAGATACATATATCTGTACTTCATCCTGTTTTCCCCGGTGTTCTTTATCGGAGACGGTTCTACAGGATTTCGTTTATTGTCCTCTCTCTTGCTTACCCTTTTTATTATGCATTCGCCGGGTTTCATTCTCATCAGCTCGTTTTCATTAAACAGCGGCCTTGATTCATAGCTCTCTGTCAGAGATTTATTAAAACTGAATCTTCGCCCCGAACGGCTTATGTTTACCACAGTTTCATTTCCCAGAAGTTCGGAGAAATGCTTTGCTGTCTGTGAATCGTTAGTCTGGATATAAATCTGATTTCCGGCATTTCCGATAATCGTTTCGGAATCCTTTCCGTAAAGCTTCTCAACCTGCGCATATGACTGAATTATCATATTGAACTTGATATTTCTGCTCAGACATACAGTAATCATTTTTACCATATTGTCTATCGGAGGAAGATTCCCGAACTCATCCAGAAGGAATATCACTTCCCTGTAACACTTACCGCCCGGACTTCCCGTTGCTGTTTTTGACAGCAGAAAATATACCTGCCTGATAAATACCGAAGCAATAAAGTGATTTGAACTGTCGTAATCCGGAATTCCTATAAATACCGCCACAGGTTTGCTCCCGAATCCCAGATCCAGAAGATTCAAAGTACTTTCAGCTGTCATCCTGGCAATTTCTTCATAAGTGAACACCGTAAGTTTTGACAGCGTATTTGAGTAGATGCTTCCTTTCGTTTTTTCGCCGGCCATTCCTATTCCGGCATATTTCAGTCTGGCACGATCAAGAGCAGGCCTTTTAAAAAAGTATTCGTCAAGCTGCGTTGTATCGCCGTCTGCTTTGGCATTCGCCAGGGCGGAAAAGGTAGTAATTATAGAATACATGTTTATTTTCTTTTCATTTTCATTTACAGGAACGAATTCTCTGTAAACATAACCGCTTTCAATTGCCGGCAGCTCACTGTTTAAATACAGGTGCACCTGTTCTTTATCAAGGGCATACTTAAATGCAATCTCATCTTCATCCATAAATAAAGATGCTTCTCTGATACATTTGATGAGCTCATACTCGCTTCTCTCCTCTTCGGAAAGATTATCAAGAGCCTCAGCCTCCATCTTTTTCAAACGCAGCCCTTCCTTTTCGTCGTGCTCGGTCTTCAGCCTGATATTCAGTTCTTCATCTGCTTTCAGACAATCTTCAATATGAGCAATTATCAGTGCCGAAAGAAGGTTTGTTGAATTATTGCTCCAGAACTGAGAATCGCCGTCTCCTTCGTCCGGGTTAAAAATGCTGTAACAGAATCCGCTGCACAACAGCTCTGCCTGTGAATAGTTTCCTTCCTTATACTCATTGATTATCAGTGTAAGAGGATTAAATCCCGAGCTGTACTCCGGATCTATCAGATTCAGAATGTGACATTCATATCCTCTTTTCTCCAGTGTATCAATGCTTGCACCTGCCAGTTCAAGCTTCGGATCGGTTATTATCATTGATGCTTTTTCTTTCGCCCTGGAATAAATATCAATCATCGGAAAAACAAACATCTCCCCTTTACCGGAACGGGTAATTCCTATTATCAGATTGTTTACCGGCCCGTCATCGATATATATGCTGTTTTTATCTCTTGCTACCGGAACTCCTCCTCTTCCGGGATATTCATAAGTTTTCTCCGGAATAGATTTATATTCCGATCTTATCTCTTCTCTGCCTGTCCATTTTTCACTGCCTTTCTGACCGATATTGTAATCGGCATAGGAAGTCCGGATAGCACATACTATACGGAAATCAGCAATGAGTATTATCAGCCACATAATAAAAAACAGCGGCAACGGATAATTGTTTATCTTAAACAGATATTCCATTAACGCTATCGAATCAGACGAACTTCCTGTCATCCCTGTTTCAAAACTGCCGTCTTTCAGATTTTCCATCATCCCGGGTATTTCCATAACCAGATTTATTATTAAGTTCATACTGCAGAACATGATAAGGGAAACTGCCAGGCAGATTACAGCAAGGATCCTTTTGTCTGACAGCACACCGTTTATTTTCAGCAATCTGCGGCTTCTGTCTTTATTCTCTTTATTTACTGCCAACATTATTCTGCCAACATTTCAGTTTTCGGAAAACACTATACACCGAAAATGTATTTTACAAGATTCAGAACCTGAGTTCCGAATGCCATTATTCCGGCACCGATTAAAAACCAGGGAATCTGCCGTTTTGTTCTTTCTTTATGTTCATGGCCACCAAAGGCGAGGCTCGCGCCCATATAAAGAATGATTATTGCAGCAATTGCCCACATTCCGGCCTGTGCAATAGAAATTATATTATTCGATGAAGTATTTAAAAATCCAATATCCATTATCTCAATCCCCTTATTCTGATACTATTATTTTCAGTTTTCCGCAAAACCGGAAATCCCGTCATCAAACATATCTTTTTCAAAGCAGTCCTCTGCTGTAAGAAATTCAAATACGTCTATTCCCTTCGGGCAGACTTTATCGGCAATTTTATCCGACAGTTCCTGTGCAATACTGCCGTTTTCCATATGTACGTATATTTCATATACGTTTTCATCAAACATATCGAGATAACTGTCCAGTTCTTTTAATGAGCCATCAGAAATGACAATGGCTGTATCTTCAAAGCTTTCATTGTTCTCATCCGGAAAGGCAATGTATAGAAGTGCTTCCCCGACAGTTCCGAATACATGAACATACTCAGGCTCTCCCTGTATTCTGAAACTGCTGAAATTTTCCGGTTTTCTGTTATTATCGGGTACCTTTTCCCCTGAATCAGCTCTTTCGATAACAGGATTTTTTCTCTCTCTTTCGCTTCCCGCAATTTCAAAGTCCACACTGCTGCTCAGAACATGTTTGAGTTTTTCCTTATCTGCGAATACTGCCGCAACCTTTCCGTTAAGATTTCTTTCCGCGAGAATATATGAAATCACTCTTTTTTCTTTTTCATTTTTCACCGGAATAACCGGTATTTTCTGATACAGTTCCGTATCCGGCCTGATTTCAGCATACCCTCCGTAATTCGATGATATAATTTCCTCTTTTGCACCGGCAGATGAAAACCCCTCAAATACGGTTAAAAAATCAATTGCATTTCCTCCGATTTTTCTGCTTTCCAGATACCATGCATTCTGTGTGGTTACCAGTACCGGATTATCCTGACCTAAATAATATTCACCATTATCATTTTTTCTAAGACGATAACCCCTTTTGATTAACAGATTCGCAAGATTAATGTTTTTCGTAACATCAAACTCCTCATTGCTTTCGTTAAAATAACTTTTCTTCATTTTGTCTCCTTTCCAAAATACCATCAGGATTATTTTATATTATTCATCCTCTGTTCCGCTTTTCTAAGGCTTTCAGTTAACATTGCTTCTGTTTTATAAAACTTACAGTTCTCGCACTCTCTTTTTTTAAGTGCCGAACAATCACCGCCTTTTTTAGAAAAAACACATTTTTCACTGTTTTCCATCTTCAGATTCTTCCTTTATGCTTTTGTTTCGGAAATAGATTCAAATCAAATTTCCGGACTTCTGTCCTTATTCTTTTCTCCGGATCTGATATCCCTGTCAGAAACCGGCATGCGATTCGTCCTTTCTTTATCCATGATTCTTTTATAGTAATTTCCGGCCTTTTCCAGCACCCTCTCTCCGGCATCATAATGATATACTTCATCGCTGAGTCTTTCACGCGGATCAACCTGAGTATAATTTATTTCTCTGATGATTTTTTCCAGTGTATGATACTCGGGAGCATGATTCTCAGACACTGCAATAACTTCATGAGTTGAAGACGGAAGAATGAATAAATCACTGTTCAGTTTTTCGGATAATTTATCAAGTACATCCGGATAAAGAATCGCTGCCGCGCCATTCTGAAACTTATTATTGGAAACAACTAACAGAGAGGTTTCTCCAAATAACCCGACGGCACGGTCTATCATTTTATCAATATCCGGTTCATTTTTTTCAGGTTCAATATTTCCGTCTTTCAGATACTGATTGAAAATGAACTCGATCGGTTCAATTCTTACAGGTAATATTCTGCATGTGTTTTCTTTCGCATCACTTAAAAGCTCCTCCCTGCTTATGCCATAGTTATTCAGCAGTTCATTATTTATAATAAAAGAGTCCATCCTGCCTTCGGAATTATCCACCAGTACATGACAGGTAATCGCAAGATTCTCTTTTTCCTCATGAGGAACGCTGTCCAGAATTCCTCTGTTTGCTTCATAATTGGAAAGTCGGATAAAAAGCCTGTCTTTTACATTTTTATAATCGGTAATTTTATCCACATCAAATGAAGGAATTTCAGTCCGGGTTATCTCAGACATTTCGTTTACTGCTTCTGCCATGGATATTTCTCCTTCGTTAACACGCTTGAAGAAATAATCCAGATTGATTGTCGGTGCTATCGGAGATTCTTCTGTTCTGATTATCATCCCCGTGTACCTTTCATTCAGTTTTCTGCATTCATGAATTTCAATCTCCGCGTTACTGAATTTTTCGGGAAGAAATGCTCTGATATCATTCTGTGCTTTGCTGACAAATTCATCAAATTTCAATTTTTCTCACCTCAGTTTCTTTCTATCTTTCTTTGTTATATTTTTTTCCGGATCTTTCTGACGGCTCATCTCTGACAGTCATGTGATTTTTTTCTTCATCGGTTTTTTTCCATAACAGTTCACCCGCCTCCTTTGGCTTTTCAAATCTGTATTTATCAAAATCCAGAACTGATTCAGTTCGTATGCTGAAAAACTTTTTACCAAACGGCGTAACAATGATATGATCCAGTACCTCAATGCCCAGAATATGCCCCGCTTCAATAAGACGGTTTGTAAGCCTTACATCCGCAGTTGACGGAGTACAGTCCCCGCTGGGATGATTATGTATTGCCAGTACACTATGACTGTTTGACAGAATTGCTGATTTAAAAACATCTCTGGGATGTATTGTTGCCGAATCCAGGCATCCGATTGAAGCTATGCTCATTCCAACCACGTGTTTCTTAGTATTCAGATTGAGAGTACAGAACACTTCTCTGTCAAATCCGGCAACATACTCTCCGGCAAATTCGACTGCATCTGCCGGAGATGTGATTTTTCGGCCCGGCTTTATCGAATCTTCGGTCTTTAATCTGACCGATACCACATTCAGATATTTTTCCGGACCTTCGTATACTTCATCACTCATAATGGTCTTCCTCTTCAATTTCAAGATGTACTATGATTTCTTTTTTGCTTTCGTCAATCAGCTTTCTGATTTCAATTAAAGTATCCGGAAGCTCCTGAGCATGTTTTCGTTCCATTCTATTCCCTCTACCCCCTTTTCCCGGTTATTATTGACTTTTGGACTTTTTGTCCTGAAGTCAGCAGGTAACAACTCCATTGTTTTCTCACAACTCTGCTGTCTGTTTAGCTTTGCTCACTTTTGGACTTTTTGTCCTGAAGTCAGCCGGCAACAACTCAATTGTTTTTTCACAACTCTTCTGTCAGTTTAGCTTTACCCACTTTTGGACTTTTTGTCCTGAAATCAGTTGGAATTATTTTACATTTTCAGTATGCTCCTCACACACTGATATCATCCCACCTCCCCACAGTCATATCATGATTAACTGCCTGCCGGTAATAATGATTCATTGTCGCCGGCGCATTGTATAAAGTTGCAATCATATAAGCATTAATATTTTTTATTTTTTTATTATTCTCTTTCATGCACCGCATTACATATTCCAGATGACTGCTTCTCAGCTTCAGAAATCTCTCCCGGACAAGTTCGTAAGGGTATTCATTTCCCGAGATTTTAACATAAGGGCGTATTACACATACAACATCACGAATTATCTCAAACAGTTCCCGAAACATTTCGCGGTCACCTTCATTGTCATACATCATGTGATGCTCGTATTCGACATTATTCTTAATGACACTTATCAGGCGATCAGCTTCATTCATGAAATCATATCCCTCAATCCCCCTTTCATATTCTGATGGATTGATATGATTTGGATTAGTATTATTCAAATCAGTATAATTATTATTGTTATAATTAGGGTAAAAATCTTTTACCTCCGCAGGTAAACATTCTTTACTTCCTGAAGTAACATTTTCTGACTTCCTGAAGTAAACATCTTTTACTTCTGGAGGTAAACATTCTTTACTTCCTGAAGTAACATTTTTTGACTTCTTGAAGTAAACATCTTTTACTTCCGGAAGTAAACATTCTTCATCGTCTGAAATAAGCTCATCCGTTTCATAGCAATCATCATTGTTTTCTTCCGGTAATTCTTTCTGATCATCACAAACAGCAGTTTCAAATGCTGTGGCAAAGTTTTTAACATAGATAATGTCAGGTTTTCCAAGACCCCTGCGTTTTTTTTCAATTAAACCGATTCCGGTAACTGCATCAAGCTCACGCATAATCTTGATACATTTAGGTTTTGAACAGCACATATCCTCCATAATATTTTCCACCGTATAAATAATGTATGCCCTGTTTTCTTCATCAAGCCAGCCGTTTTTCATGGACAGTGACATTCTGTCTAACAGGAGGCCATACAATAGCTTCGCATCGCTGCTGAGAGTCTTAAATCTCGCATCCTTTATCAGCAGTCGCGGTATTCTGTAGAAGAAAAATTGCTCTACTTCTATCCCGTAATAATAATCAAAATTCATGCTGCGCCTCCTTAATCCGGCTGATATGCCAGTTTTCCAGGAGTTCACAGATAATATTCTGAATTTCTTCATCAGAATACTCCTCAGAAAAGTATCCGCTTATCCGATCTCTTTCGATTGCAATTTTTTTATCGGGTTTCTTTTCTTCCCCAAGAATATGCTTTACTGCATCAGAAGATAATTCTCCCTTCCTGCTGTACTCCTTTATTTTTGCAGCCTGTTTTACTGAAATCTTATAATTTCCTGACTCTAAAACCTGCTGTACCCATAACTGTTCCTGAGCGGAAAGATAAGATAATTCCACACCCTGTGAAAATCCTACTCTCTTAACGTCAATCATATAGAGTAAATCATCGTTCAGTCGTGAGAGTCTGATATATCTCTGTACTGTCTTGCTGTTCTCTCCCGAAGTTTTTCCTACAGTCTCAAGACTGTTCCCCTCTCCGGCTTTACCCTGATGCTTTATTGCTTCGTATTTCATAGCGTAGGCTCTTGCTTTTTCACTTGGTAATATATCTTCTCTCTGGATATTCGAATCCACCATAATCACGATGGCTTCATCGTCATCGTAATCTCTTACAATCACGGGCATGGTTTTCAGGCCCAGTATCTCGCATGCAAGTTTTCTGCGATGACCGGATATTATTTCATATCCGCCTTCAGCTCTCGGCCTTGCAATTCCCGGAGATAATACTCCGTAGTTTTTAATGCTTTCAACGGTTTCATTCATTTTCTCATCATCCGACACCCTGAAAGGATGGTTTTTAAAGGAATACAATTCATCAAGAGATATTTCCTGCACTTTTCCTTCTGCCGGACTGATATCCTGACTTCCGAACAGTTCATCAAAGCTGTTCAGCTTAATCTTGGATGCGCTTCTGTTTTTATTCATCACCAAGCACCTCCCGGGTCAGATTATAATATGCTTCGGCAGCTTTTCCTTTCGGGTCATGACTGTAAATGCTCCTGCCTTCTGCGGATGTTTCCGCAAGTCTGACTGTCATTGGAATACAGCTTTTGAACAGCCTTACTCTGTCGCCATAATTCTCATTAACCAGGTCAATAATATCCTTCGAAAAATTGGATCTTCTGTCCACCATGGTCAGCAGTATTCCCTCAATGCTCAGTTTTGAATTAATCTGGCGCTTAACTTTGCCTATGGTTTTAATCAGCTGCTCAAGACCTTTTACCGGCAGATATGCAGCCTGAACCGGGATGAGTATGCTGTCAGCACACGCAAAAGCATTGATTGTAATCATGCCCAGAGAAGGCATGCAATCAATTATTATGTAATCATATCTTCTGCTCTGTCTTTTCACGTATGAGCGCAGCACCAGCTCACGACTCATGACATTCACCAGAGATACTTCCAGACCTGAAAGTTCTATATTACCCGGCAGAAAATCTATCCCCTCCGGATGTTTCAGAATTCCATAGTCTTCTTCCATTTCTACGTCATTAATAATGTTTGCCATAACATTTGCCAATGTTATATCAAGACGGTCCGGTTCAACGAGTCCGAGACTTGCACTCAGACTTCCCTGAGCATCTGCATCAATCAGCAAAACTTTTTTCCCATGCCTTGCTAATCCGATACCCAGATTCACTGCGGTAGTAGTTTTTCCGACTCCGCCTTTCTGATTGGCTACTGCTATAATTTTACACATGATAATCACTCCTGTTTCTTTATTTGCGCTCTGCGGTTTTCTTCATTTCCACTTCCGCATAAGCTCTGTAATACTTGTTTGTTCCTTTGTTTCGATAAATATCCGAAAACTCCGTAAGTTCGATTTCAGCTGTCTTACGTAATATTCTTTCAAATCGGCTGATGTCATTTTGGGTTCCCATCAATCTTACTTTTATCATAAATATGCTCCTCTTTTCACTCTCCGGATTTTTCATCCGGCAATTAAGTTTTTCCTATTGCATACCCGGATAATTATCATGTGTAGTCTGATTCTTTTTCCTTATTAATAAGGACTGCACCTGACGCTGTACCTTTCATTCTGACCTCCTTTTTTATTACCTGATTCAACTAAAAAAAGCACTCCCAACGGAATGCTCTGTAAAAAAACACAGAGACACTTATGCTGAAGTATCCCTGTTTCAGTACTGATTTTTACCAGTAAATATTAACTTTCATTCTTCGGATCTATTGTGTTAACATCAACGAGTTCCAGTGCCACAATCACTGTAATCCTCCTGACATCATCCTTTTTCCTCCCAAATTCACCGTCCTGTAAGTATGTGAAGAAGTGCACAAAGTGAGTAAATTCAACGATTTCTATGTATTTTTTCTTTGTATTAAAACCGCCGTCTCGATATGCTTCGTAAACGGAAAATTCTCAAAACTTCGGATGCTGATTATTTCATATCCGCTTGCCCTCATCACAGCCAGGTTCTGAGCCATGGTCAGCGGATTGCAGGACACATAGAGAATAGTGTCCACCTTGTAATCAAGGATTTTATTGAGAGCCTTCGGCAGAATTCCGGCTCTGGGCGGATCAACCACAATCATGTCCGGCTTTTCCTCCACCGAATCCAGTGCCTCGAAAACATCACCGGCAATGAAGCTGCAATTATCGAGACCGTTGATTTTCGCGTTTTCACGGGCTGCCTCCACAGCCTCCTCAACTATCTCAATCCCCACAACTTTTTTAGCCCTAAGGGCCATAATCTGGGAAATCGTACCCGTCCCGCAGTAAAGATCAAATACAGTTTTTCCCTCAGTTTCCGGCAGAAGCCCCACCGCGTAGGAGTACAGTCGTTCCGCCGCCTCGGTGTTTGTTTGGAAAAATGAGAAAGGCGTAACCTTAAACTTCAGGCCGAGAATTTCTTCAAAATAATAATCCTGTCCCCATAGAGTTTTCATATCCTCGCAGTAAACGAAATCAGCGATATTATCATTAAACGTGTGGGTTATGCCCACAATACGGTTTTTCAGGTTCAGCGAAAGTAACGCTCTGACAAACGCATCTTCATCCAGAGAATACTGTGTGGTAGTAACCAGATTAATAAGAAGCTCACTGTGTTTTTCACTCTTTCGTATTATCAGATTTCTCTGAAATCCTGTTTTTTCCTTCTTATTATAATGCGGAATTCCGGCATTAACGAAATACTCCAGCACTGCTGCGGTAACAGCATTGAAATCAGGATCAGCCATAACGCAGTCGGACACTGTAACGATGTCCATGTATCTGCCCTTGCGGTGCATTCCAAGCTCAGGTTTTCCGCCCTTTTCACAATCTCCGAAGGTATACTCCATCTTATTTCTGTATGCCTCCGTCCTTTCACAGCCTTCTATCCCGAGAAAACCGTCAGTCGGGACTTCATTGTTTTCAAGCTGGTCCAGAACCTCACGTTCTTTCATCTTCAGCTGCATTTCATAAGGCACTGTCGGAAAGGTGCAGCCTCCACAGAATTCGGAAAAAGAGCATCTGGGCTTCATTTCATAGCCGGCCCTTTCCACAATGCCCATATTTTTAACTTTAATACGTCTTTCGTTGCACTTCAAAACTCTGACATTTACAGCCTGACCTGTCAAAGCATCGTCAACCTTCATTCTTTTGCCCTCATAATGAGCAATTCCCTCCTTCGGATAGCGCTGTTCCTCTATTTTTACCTGTATAATGTCTCCTTTTTTCATAATTACCTCTTTACTCAAATACAATTCAAGGCAGAGAATATACTCTGCCTCTCAACACAAATAAATTATTAATAAACTTCAGCCCGATTCCATGATATCTCAAAAGGCACCGGTTAAAGCTTGCACCCGGATTATCAGCTCAACCTCATTTCCGGTATTACGTTCGCAAAATAACCTTACTTAAACGCAGAATGCTTTTTCGCGAGTGAAGTTCAAAAAACGCAGTCGTAGTGGTGCTACGGCGAGACTTTTTTGAATCTGCGCTATTGGGAAATCAAACAAGTATTAGGACCTGTTATATAAAAATCGTTATACTATGTTTCCTCAACCTTACGCACACCCGGAATCCGCCCGATATCACCTATCAGAAAACTGATATCCGCTCTTGCGGGGAAGTGAAGATAAACACTTAAATCCACCAGTTCTCCTTCCTCACAATCTATGTTCTTATGCTCTCTTTTTTCGACTTTTTCAAGAATAATATCGTTTTTTCCCAGCACAGTTTCCAGTTTTTCCATAAAAGCATCCACGTTCTCAATTACAACGGTAATCTTTTTGTAACCCCTCTTCACATGCTTGCTTTCGAAATGCTGTAAAATCGACAGGGTTCCGACAAGCAGAACAGTGGTTGCAATTGCCGGCACATAAAATCCGGCTCCCACAGACAGACCTATGCAGGCTGTTGTCCAGAGACTTGCAGCCGTTGTAAGACCGCGCACCTTATTCCTGTTTACAATTATCATACCCGCTCCGAGAAAACCGATACCGCTGACTACCTGAGCGGCAAGTCTGGCCGGATCTTTATTTATAACATCAATATCGGTAAATCCGTATTTTGAAATCAGCATAACAAGAGTTGCACCGAGAATAACCGCAATGTGTGTTCTGAGCCCCGCCGCCTGATTTTTCCTCTCACGCTCAATTCCAACAGCCATTCCGCATAAAACAGCCAATACCAGTCGCAGAACGAATTCAACATTTGTCGAAATATCCATACATGTAATCCTTTCACCGGAATTTCATTTCACTTTCTAAAATTTCATGAGAGTCCAAAACCGCAGAATATTACAGCTTCCAGGTATCACCGGTATCTCTGTAAAACTGATTCCTGAACTCGCTGAACCTGTCTTCCTCGATTGAAATCCGGATATTTTTCATCAGATTTTCAAGATAATAAATATTATGATATGTAAGCAGCATAGACGAGAGAATCTCATTGGCCTTGAACAGATGCCTCAGATATGCTCTGGAATAGTTTCTGCATACATAACAGTCGCATTTATGGTCAAGCTGCGTGAAATCTCTTTCATATTTCTTATTCTTGATTGATAATTTGCCTTCGGAAGTGAAAACCATGCCGTTTCTTGCAATTCTTGTGGGCATAACACAGTCAAACATATCAATTCCTCTGGCCACACCTTCGATAAGACAGTCGGGACTGCCAACACCCATAAGGTATCTGGGCTTTTCAACCGGGAGAAAATCGGCACAGTCATCCAGAATATCATACATAATATCCTTCGGTTCACCAACTGAGAGGCCGCCGATGCTGTAGCCCGGCAAATCAAGTTCAACAATTTCCTCCGCACTCTGCTTTCGCAGATCCTTGTACATTCCTCCCTGCATTATTCCGAACAGCGCCTGTTCTTCCGTATTCCGGTGAGCATCCCTGCATCGTTTCAGCCATCTGGTGGTTCTTTCAAGAGAATCCCTGATGTAACGTCTGTCTGCCGGGTAAGGTGCACACTCATCAAAGCCCATCATAATATCACTTCCGAGGGCAGTCTGTATTTCAACAGCCTTCTCCGGTGTCAGCATATGCCTTGAACCGTCGATGTGTGATTGAAAAGTTACACCTTCCTCAGAAATTTTTCTCATTTTTCCAAGACTGAACACCTGAAATCCGCCGCTGTCGGTCAGAATCGGTCTGTCCCAGTTCATAAATTTATGCAGACCGCCCGCTTCTTTTATCAGCTCGTGACCCGGTCTGAGATACAGATGATAAGTATTGGACAGTATTATCCGGGAGCCTATTTCTTTTAAATCATCCGTTTTCAGTGCCTTTACCGCAGCCTGGGTTCCCACAGGCATGAAAACCGGAGTCTCGATTACTCCATGACATGTGGTAATCCTTCCCCTTCGTGCCTTGAGATTTCCGCTTTTCTTTATCAGTTCAAATGTTAATGATCCCATGAATTCTCCTATATTACAAAATCAGCATACAATCCCCATATGAAAAGAATCTGTATCTTTCCTCTACGGCTACTCTGTACGCATCAAGTATTCTTTCTCTGTCGTACAATGCAGAAATAAGCATCAGAAGTGTTGATTTGGGCAAATGGAAGTTTGTCAGAAGAGCATCCACCACCTTAAACCGGTAAACCGGCGGATATATGTACAGATTTGTGCTTCTCTGTCCCGAAACCACTTCACCGTTTTCATTTGCGGCACTTTCCAGCGTTCTTGTGGAAGTTGTTCCCACCGAAATCACACGTCTTCCCTCGGCTTTTGCCCGGTTAATCAGCTCCGCAGTCGGTTCATCAATCTGATATTCCTCAAAATGCATACGATGTTCTTCCACCACTTCTGTTTTTACAGGTCTGAAGGTCCCGATTCCCACATGTAAAGTAACAAATGCCAGTTCAACACCCATTTTTTTCAGCCTGTCCAGAATTTCATCGGTAAAATGCAGACCGGCGGTAGGTGCCGCCACAGAGCCTTCATACCTGCTGTATACCGTCTGATATCTTTCTCTGTCTTCCTTCTCGTTATCCCGGTTAATATAAGGAGGCAGAGGAATTTTTCCGTATTCCTCCAGCAGCTCATTGAATATTCCGTCATAAACAAAACGTATATGCCTGCTGCCGTCCTCACCGTCACCGACGATTTCCCCTATAAACCTTCTGTCCTCCGCAAAGGTAATCGTATCTCCGTTTTTAAGCCTTTTTCCGGGTTTTACCAGTGCATCCCAGACATCTCCTTCTATTCTTTTGATTAAAAGCACTTCGATTTTTGCACCTGTGGAGGTTTTAGTGCCGTACATTCTGGCCGGAAAAACCTTTGAATTATTCATTACCAGCACATCTCCGGGCTTCAGATATTCCGTAATATTGTAAAAATGTCTGTGTTCCAGTGTATTGTCCTTACGGTTTACCACCATCATTCTTGAGTTTTCTCTTTTATCTGCCGGATGCTGGGCAATAAGCTCAGCCGGAAGGTCATAATCAAAGTCAGTAAGCTTCATTTCCGCTCCTTATTTTATTTCAATTCCCGTATAATAGTATTTTAATATTTCATCGTATGTGAAGCCGGATTCCGCCATTGCCCTGGCCCCCTGCTGGCTCATGCCTATACAGTGACCGTTTCCTTTTCCGTAAATCACCAGTTCGTCTACGATAGCCCTGGGTTCGGAAGAAGCTATCTCCGACAGGATTCCCGACAGAGATACCACTGTATTGCTTCCCTGCACCTCTACCGCACTCGAAGATAGCCGCACAATATTTCCGTCCTCACCTATTACGGCCAGTCCTGTAAGATTTTTTTCAGCGGTTGAACCGTTTACATTTCTTACATAGTACATTGCATTATCGACAGTTGTTCCGGATTCACCCTGCCTGGAGACATCAAAATGCAGAGTCTTCAGCTTTGATGTACCGAGAACGCTTCTTATCTTATTTTTTTCAAGAACTGCAGAGCCTCCCGTTCCGTTGAACTGAAGCCTGGATACACTTCCGCCGTCGGTTCTTGCCAGAATGCTGACACTGGTAACCTTTCCGACCTTATATCCTGCCGAATCAAGCAGCGATGAAAGCTCATCAGCTGAATAAACCACGGTCCATTTTAAGTCTGGAGTATACTCATCAACCCCGGCCTGCAGGTAAGGAAGGTCTGTACCCCACACATCTTTACTGCTTTCTATGCCGCCGCCGTTATTTGCCGAATAATAGCAGCAAATCGGCTCATCATCATAGTACGCATACATTCCCCTTGTCTCATTCACTGCACCGGAGCATTTTGCCACTTCACTTGAAACACCTCCGTACACCTGGCAGCACTGGGTATTACAGACATCATATCCCAGTGACGAATGTCTTCCTATGTTTTTCCCGGCAAAGCTTCTGGCAGCAACCGCCTGAGCCTTCAAAGCCTCCAGCGGATATGAAGATGACATTTCTCTTGGCAGAACGCCGTATAGATATTTTTCAATATTTATAACATTTATTATTCTGTGCTTACCGTCAGATGATTTGAAGGGTCTGACTCCGCACCTGTAGAAAACACCTTCCACCGACATAATGCCGTTTGTGATATCACTGCAGCCTATAAAATAATTGCAGTCATTGGCATAAGAATACACTGCCTTTGTCGGCGAAGCGTCTGTGAAAATGTTCACATATATCCCGTCATTTCTGACACGAATCTCATCCGGTGAACCTGCTATGGAAGCCACCGCCTGAACATTACCGTCAGCATATGAATATATCTTAAAACCGTCAGATGAAGTGATATCATAATCTCCGTCACCCTCGCAGATTCCGACTCTTATAAACTGCTGTTCATCGCTGCTTCCGGCTGAAGCAACATAACACCCGCAAAACAGCATGGTTATTATGCAGATAATCGCTGTTATCCTTCTCATTGTTTCTCCTTTCGCCATATATTATAGCGTTTTTTATTTATTATCCGGAATATCCAGTCCCAGATGATGATATGCAAGGTCCGAAACCACCCTGCCTTTTTGAGTTCTGTGCAAAAGCCCGGATTGAATAAGATAAGGCTCGTAAACATCTTCAATAGTAATACGCTCTTCACCGACAGCTGATGCTATCGCATCTATTCCCACCGGTCCGCCTTTAAATCTCGTCATAATTGTCATTAGTATCTCTCTGTCAAGGTTTTCAAGTCCCAGCTTATCTATTCTCAGCGCATCCAGAGAGGATTCCGTAATCGACATATTGATTTTTCCGTCACCTCTGACCTGACAGAAATCCCGTATTCTTCTCAGCAGACGATTTGCTATTCTCGGGGTTCCTCTTGAACGCATTGCTATCTCTTCCAGAGATTCCGTATCGATTTCCACATTCATCAGTCTTGCTGAACGTTCGATAATCATTTCCAGTTCTTCTTTTGAGTACATTTCGAATTTGCTTATTACTCCGAAACGGTCTCTCAGCGGAGCCGTCAGACTTCCGGCTCTCGTGGTAGCTCCGATCAATGTGAATTTATTCAGATCTACTCTCAGAGTTCTTGCCGAGGGGCCTTTGCCGATAATAATGTCCAGTGCAAAATCTTCCATTGCGGAGTAGAGAATTTCTTCTACACTGCGATTGAGTCTGTGTATTTCGTCAATAAACAGAACATCTCCGTCTGAAAGATTTGTCAGAATCGCAGCCAGATCCCCCGCTCTTTCTATTGCCGGACCGGAGGTGATTCTGAATCCCACGCCCAGCTCCGCAGCAATAATTCCCGCCAGCGTCGTCTTCCCCAGACCCGGAGGCCCGTAAAACAATACATGATCCAGAGGTTCTTTTCTCATAACCGCGGCATCGATAAAAACCTTCAGATTATCCGTTACATTCTTTTGTCCTATATATTCACTGAGACGCTTCGGTCTCAGACTTTTTTCTATTTCCTCGTCTGTACCGGTTGCTTCACCGGATACAATTCTCTCATCATCCAAAATACAATCCCCCTGTTGCCTAATCCTGCCGGTGCAGGCATTTCCCTTCAATCTCGTTAAAACATACGCTTAAGTTTTCGGCGTCGGTCACGCTGGCGCAGTATGCCTACTTCAATCTCGTTAAAGCATACGCTTGAGTGCGGTTTTAATATAATCCTGTGAATCCTCAAAATCCTCTTTTATCTGACTTATTACAAAAGCTGCTTCGCTTTTTCCGTATCCGAGTGCTATCAGAGCTTCCAGTGCCTCTGTTCTGGCATCTTCTCCGGCTGACACGGGTTTTGTATTGCCGGCAAAAACGATATCCTCCGGTTCTATTCCCGAAATATCTCCCAGCTTGTCCTTAAGCTCAAGTACGATTCTCTGAGCCGTCTTTTTCCCTATTCCCGGAGCCCGTGTAATTGCATCAATGTCTTCGAAAACTATTGCCCTGCTGAGATCTTCGGATTTCATTATGCCCAGAATCGCCAGCGCAGCCTTAGTCCCCACTCCGTTTACGGTAAGCAGTCTTTTGAAAATCATCAGATCAGACTTTCTTCTGAATCCGCATAAGGTCATCCCGTCCTCTCTTACAATCATCTCCGTATGAACTGTTATTTCCTCCTGCGAATCGCCCATATTCTGAAAACCCGAAATATCCGAAACACTTATTCTGTATCCTATTCCGTTATTTTCGAGAATAATTTCTCCTTCTTCGACGGCAGCCACCCTGCCTCTGATAAATCCTATCATTACTATTACCTGTGGCACAAATCTCTGTGCAGCTTTCCCAAATACTCCTGTTGTTATATTCCCGATCAAAGTCCGTTGCTTTGATGTTATGCCTTACTTCACGGCAAAAGCCATCCCCGCTCCTGCTGAATTGCCGTGACAGACCGCTGCCGCAAGAGCATCCGCGGTATCGTCCGGCTTCGGCACCTCATCAAGATTCAGAATCAGCTTTATCATAAACTGTATCTGTTTTTTATCAGCTCTTCCGTAACCTGACAGCGCCTGCTTTATCTGAAGCGGAGTGTATTCATACAAAGGTATACCTTTGTTAACACATGCGGTAATCGCAACCCCTCTGGCCTGAGCCACCAGAATAGCGGTTTTCGCATTTTTATTGAAAAAAAGTTCTTCTATTGCAACTTCGTCCGGCCTGTACATATCGATAAGCCTCGAAATCTCATCATAAATATGCTTGAGCCGCAGCGGCATCTCCATGTCTTTGTCTGTAGTTATTGCACCGTATTCCACAGGGACATAACGGCTGCCTTCGTAATCCACAATCCCGAATCCCACTATCGCGTAACCCGGATCAATTCCAAGTATTCTCATATCTGAAACATATCCCCTTGATATAAGTGTATCATTTGATTATAGCATTTTTCTGTCAGTTTTTAAACATAAAAAAGAAAAATAATTATTATTATTCATATCCGTTTCAGGTGACATCCCCGCAGACAATCAAACTCCACGGTTTTACCGTTCTTTTTTTCTTCCGTACTTAAAATATGTAATAAGAATGCTTATCATTATAAGGATACATGCATACCCCTGAACCGGATAAGCATATGTAACAAGCTGTGAGAAGCCAACAAGACTTATCAGATATGCGGCCGCTCCTGTTATTCCGACTATAATTACCTTCTTTTTCCTGTTTTCATTACTGATATTCTTGGTCAGACCGTATAAGCAGTTCGAAGAAGCCGAGTATATGGCAATTACCATTATCATCGAATACGCCAGGCACAATACCGGAGATATTTTGGCAGACAGATAAGTCATGGGCAGGTCATGGGTTCCGGCAGCATCGAGATCCGTCATGAGTGCGAGATACAGAAGCAGTCCGAATATACAGGTGCAGACAAATCCGATCAGCAATCCGACTACCACCTTTTTTCTTGCTTTATCATTTCCCGGCAAAGAACTGATGGTGGGTATAGTAACTAGAAAATTATACGAAACATACAGCAGTGCTCCGATAATCCAGTTCGGCGCCAGCGGGCTCATGAACTGACCGGGATGAACGGTATTTGCGGAGTCCGACGATACTATTATTGTTATCGAAATTGACAGCATGATAACGAGCATTACCGGGATTACAATCGGCATAATCTTTTTTATCCCGTCAAATCCGAACAGATTTGTCAGAACCACCAGCAGTGTTATTATCAGACCTCCTATGCCTTTTCCGAATCCGAACTGTGCCGTAAACAGCGAATCCCCCGCTGCAATAAGAGCGATAAGAATTACCGCAAAGCAGAACATCATTATCACAGAAACCGCTTTCTGTATTAAAGTGTTGTCTGTCGGTGTAATAATTTCTTCCATTCTGCCCGTATTTCTGATTCTTGCCAGTTCATAAGTCATATATCCAAAACTCATGTAGAGCACAAGGCACAGAGCCAGCCCCGCCATGCCCCATTTTCCGTATGCGCAGAAGAATTTCAAAACCTCCTGCCCCGATGCGAAAGCCGCTCCGAAAACCGCCCCGATCAGAATAAAAGCTATTGTAAAAGGTGATATAACCCTGTAATCATTTTTCATATAAACCTCCGGCTATCTGGCAAAAACTCCAAAATTATTTTCTTATTGTTTATTATCCTCAATAATATATTCTCTGCTGTTTAAATTGATTGTTAATTATTATAATATATCATTTGAATCTCATTGGCAATTATTACTTTGTATTTCCGGATTATTTATGATACAATTATTTAAATTACCGCGGACATTCCGCAGATTTGGAGGTGCATTGTGAGAAACGAAAGACAGTTGAAAATTCTGGAATTAATATCCGAATTCGATATTGAAACACAGGATGAGCTGGCGGGGCTCCTGATAAAATCGGGCATAAAAGTCACTCAGGCCACAGTGTCCAGAGATATCAAAGATATGAAGCTGATAAAAACGCTGGGTTCTAACGGAAAGTACAAATATACAATTAACAAATCCGATTCCGATATGTCTTCCTCCGATAACTTTTTCGGTATTCTGAAGGACATTGTTATCTCCGCGGTCTGTGCAAATAATATTACTGTGGTTAAAACCCGAAGCGGCTATGCCGGCGCTGCCTGCGAAGCAATAGATTCCCTGGAGATTAAGGAAATACTGGGAACTATTGCCGGAGACAATACGATTTTTATTGCCACCGCTTCCGAACACGACTCGCAGATTATCACAGATTTTATTAATAAGAAGATTAAAGCAGGTGAAAACATTTGATAAGTAAATTATCGGTAAAGAATTTTGCAATTATTAAAGACCTCAACATAGACTTTCACGAAGGGCTCAATATCCTGACCGGTGAGACAGGCTCCGGGAAATCAATAATCATAGAAGCAATTCATATGGCCCTCGGGGGAAGGAGCGATTCCGACTATGTCCGTACCGGCTGCAGTAAAGCTGTGATACAGCTTGTTATTGATGACCGCGAGTTCGATGAACCGGTTATTCTGACCAGAGAAATCTTTTCCGGCGGCCGCAGTACCGGCAGAATAAACGACGAAATAGTTACAAACGCCCGGCTGAGTTCCTTTTCGAAAAACTTCGTAGATATACATGGTCAATATGACAATCAGGCTCTTTTAAATAAAGACAATCACATCTCTATTCTGGATTCCTACAATATCAATGATATCTATTCCGCAAAAAAAAATTATTCAACAGCATATTCAAAATACAGAAAAATCAGCGACGAGCTTTCCGAGCTGAATACAAACGTGCGTGAAAGCCTGCGTAAAAAAGATTTCATGGAGTATGAGCTGAATGAGATTATTAAAGTGTCCCCCCGGCCCGAAGAAGACATGGAGCTCAGTGAAAAGCTCAATATTCTCCAAAACAGCGAGAAGATTTTTTCATCGGCGAGAGGTGCTTCGGATTTACTGTACTCATCCGAAAACAGCTGTTCCGAATTGCTCAGAAAAGCCTCAAACGAGCTGGCGAAAATTGAATCCCTGTCCGCCCGTTTCGGTGAAATGAAAGAAACTGTAGATGACTGTTATTACAGACTCGAGGAAATAGCCTCCGGTCTTTCCGAATATACGGATTCCATTGACTTTTCTACGGAAGAGATCGATGCACTGATCTCCCGTCAGGAAAAGATTGAAGATCTTAAAAGAAAATACGGCGGTTCAATTGATGACATTATCATGCACCGAAGCAGGATTGAAAAGGCACTTTCTGATTTTGATAATTTTGATTTCAGAAAAGGCGAACTGGAAAAGCAGCTGCAGTCTCAGTACGAACTGGTATTTGAGTCAGCTTCCGTTCTAAGCTCCCTGCGAAATGAAGCCGCAGCTCATCTGGAAAAATCCGTCACCTCCGAGCTTCAGGAGCTGAACTTTAAAAACAGCATCTTCAAAGTCGATTTTAAAGAAAGCATCGGTGAATCCGGCAGACCCGTCTTCACAGAGAACGGTTATGATGAAATCGAATTCCTTATTTCCACTAATAAGGGCGAAGCTCTAAAGCCCCTGGCAAAAATAGCCTCCGGAGGTGAAATATCACGTATCATGCTTGCATTTAAGAGAATTACCGGCCGTTTCAGCTCTGTTCCCACTTTTATTTTTGACGAAATAGATACGGGAATAAGCGGAAACGCCGCTGAAGTTGTCGGCGGCAAGCTGTCCCGCATCGCCTCCGAGCATCAGATAATATGCATCACTCATCTGCCTCAGATTGCCGTTATGGGTGATTTTCACTATATAATTAACAAGCACAGCGATGATAACGAAACCTTTACTACCGTCGATGAAATCAACGGAGAAGCCCTGATAAAAGAAATCGCCCGATTATCCGGCAGCAGTCACCTTACCGAAAGCTCCAGACAGAATGCCATTGAAATGATAAGCTTTGCCCGTTCGGAGAAAGAACAGTTTTCGACAGGCAATAATTAACAACAGATACTTTCACCGGCCCCACCGCCGATTAACAGTCGGATTGCGGCCGGTTTTGTCTTTCAGCGAAAAAATGCAGGGGGCTGTGAATTTTTTTATCTGATTGCTCTTGGAGTGCAAACATTGAATCTTCCCGGAAGCTGTCTGATGTGAAGAGGAAAATCAGGTCCCTTTTCTCCGTCAACATCTGTTCCCACTTCAACTTCTGAATCTATGATTATTTCATCCGTCTGGAAGAAATCCACGTAAGGACTGTTGATATGGTCTCTCTTCAAAACTCCGACTACTAAATTTACAAATTCGATAACAGGACATTCTTTAAAGATAATTACGTCGAATTTACCGTCACTGACGGAAGCATTGGGAGCAAGTCTTTTGAATCCCCCCGCAGTGTTTCCGTTCATAACAAGCATGAAGTAAATATTCTCTTCCGATTCGATTCCATCATGTTTCAGATGCACTTTAAAAGGTTTGAGCTTTGGAAGTTCCTCCAGACCTTTAAGATAGTATCCTATCATCCCGAACATATTTTTTACCTTCTGATCGGTTTTCTGACTCACGTCAATAATAAATCCAAGGCTTGCTTCATTTGCAAAATATCTGTCATTGATCCGACCGATATCCAAAGGCACATAATAATCCTCCACAGCCACATCCAGCATAGCTTCAATTACCGTAGGAATATTGAGATGGTTTGCCAGATCATTAGCCGTTCCGGTAGGGAAAATAGCCACCGGTACGTGATAATCTGCATAAATCAATGCATTTATGCAGATATCCACCGAGCCGTCACCACCTGACATAATTACCTTACAAACTTTTTCTCTGTCCAGCGAATTAAGAAACTCCACCATGGGTTCAGGATTTCTCGTTATTTTATATGGGAATACATGCATTCCCTTTTCCTGAAACTTTTCTATTACTCTGTCAAGATTTCCCGCAAATGTCCCGCTGCCTGAATTGCTGTTATAAAACAGAATTACTATGTTTGCTTTCATCTTTCGTACCTCCATTAATACAAAATCTGATAATAGGTCTTATCGAACCAATTAAATACAATGAACCTGCAAAAATCAATGCAGTATATCTGTTTCCGTTATCCGAATCCGTCATACAATTATACGCAGCTTTCGCCGCATCAGCAGGATTTTTTATAACAGTCACTTTGCACTTGCTGCCGGACACACTTTTCAGAACCTTTGCATATTTTTCGGCATCAAGCTTTCTCGGATTTTCCGGCTCCGAAACGATAAAATCCGCTCCTGTATCTGCCAGCATTTCCGCCATCAATTTGTATTCTTTATCCATCAGGACTCCCGTTACTATCAGCAGCTTATCATCCTTTGAGAAGGACTTTTTTATCCACTCAGTTAAAACCCTGACACTGTCTCTGTTGTGAGCTCCGTCCAGAACAATTCCGGGATTCCGACATATGATTTCAATTCTGCCAGGCTGCCTTGCTTCGGCAATTCCGGCCTTTAATGCACATTCCGGAACTGAAAACCCGTATTGCCCGCACAATATACTTAATATCTTCAGAGCACATACGGCATTTGTTACCTGATGTTTTCCCGGCATCGTAATTCTGATATCAGAATACAATTCTTCCTCCATACGACAGTCAAAAATCGTATATTCGGGATTCTCTTCTTTTATAATATAATCAAAATCTGAGATATTACGGCACTCCGAGCCTTTTTCCCCGGCAGTTCCTTCAATCACCGAAATCACTTCCGGTTCTTCCGAATAATAAACCACAGGAGCGCCCTCTTTAATAATCCCGGCTTTTTCACGAGCTATCTCAGCCAGAGTGTTCCCCAGACGATCCATATGATCGTATGATATAGAAGTAATGCAGGAAACCATGGGTTTTTCGATTACATTGGTGGAATCACCTCTTCCTCCCAGACCTACTTCGAGAACAACCACTTCAGTCTGCTTTTTTCTGTAATACTCAAAGGCAATTGCGGTAAGAACTTCAAATTCAGTCGGAGATTCCAGACCTTCGGCTACCATACCGTCAGATTTTTCTATTACTTTACATGTGATTTCGTAAAGCTCTTCCGGCGGAATACGCTCCCCCCCCACTTCAATTCTCTCATTGAATTCCTCAATGAAGGGTGATATGAACAGTCCCGCTCTGTAACCAGCTTCCAGCAGAACGGAATAAACATATCTGCATACGGATCCCTTTCCGTTTGTTCCCGCAACATGAATTACCTTCAGATCCTTCTGTGGATTTCCCAGTCTGTTAAGCAGTTCACTTACTCTTTCCAGTCCGGGTCTGCTGCCGAACCGGCTGAATTTTCCTAATTCTTCTATACTTTTCTCAAGATAACTCTTCTCATCCATTATTTCGAAAGCTTTCCTTTTACCTGTTCCAGTCTTGCCAGCACTTTATCCAGCATTTCCTTATAGTTTTCCAGCTTGGCTCTTTCTTCGTTTACAACCTTTTCGGGAGCCTTCTTTACAAATCCTTCGTTAGAAAGCTTGCCTTCAATTCTCTTAACTTCCTTGTTGAGTCTGTCATTTTCTTTGTTAAGTCTTTCGAGCTCTGCTTCATAGTCAAGGAGGTCATCTAACGGAATAAGTATTTCAGCTCCGCTTATAATACCCGACATAACATCCTGAGGCGCCATACTCCTGTCCGTAAGGAACGTAATATTTGTGATGTTTGCAAGATTCTTAATGTATCTTTCATCTGAAGAAAGCATTTCGGACGGTCTGCCTGATGAAATCACAAATGCGGTGAGCTTTCTTGAAGGCAATGCACCTGCTTCGGCTCTGATATTTCGTATACTTCTTACTGCGTCCATTACGAGTTCAAGCTTCTCAACTTCAGCCTCGTACGACATTTTTTCATCATATTCAGGCCACCGAGCATTAATCAGCATTCCTTCCGTATCAGGCAGGAAGCTCCAGATTTCCTCCGTTATGAACGGCATGAACGGGTGCAGAAGCCTGAGCATATCTTTCATTACCCTGATAAGTACGAAAATTGCCGTGTTTCTGTCGATTCCGTCTTCCGCATACAGTCTGCTCTTTACTATTTCGATGTACCAGTCGCAATATTCGTTCCAGATGAAATCATATACTTTCTGTCCGGCAAATGCCAGTTCGAATTTTTCAAGGTTAGCTGTTACTTCCTTTGTAACGGCATTTACTCTTGCCATTATCCACTTGTCCTCATCCTTCAGATTCTTCATGGCTTCTTCTTCAGAGATAACCTGTGAATCTTCCGCATTCATGAGAACAAATCTTGACGCATTCCATAATTTATTTGCAAAGTTTCTCGCACTTTCAATCTTTTCTGTCTGGAAACGCATATCATTACCCGGAGTAATACCTGTCATCAGCATAAATCTGAGAGCATCCGCTCCGTACAGGTCAATCATTTCAAGCGGATCAATTCCGTTTCCCAGAGACTTGCTCATCTTTCTTCCCTGAGCATCTCTTACAAGTCCGTGAACATAAACGTATTTGAACGGGCTCTTTCCGGTTGAATACAGTGCGGAGAATACCATTCTTACAACCCAGAAGAAGATAATATCATAGCCTGTTACAAGAACATCTGTAGGATAGAAATATTCAAGATCTTCTGTTTTTTCCGGCCATCCCAGAGTTGAATACGGCCATAATCCGGAGCTGAACCATGTGTCGAGTACATCCTCATCCTGCCTGAGGTTTTCACTTCCGCACTTAGGGCATTTATGAGGTGCTTCTTTTGAAACAATAATTTCTCCGCAGTCCTGACAGTAATATGCCGGTATTCTGTGACCCCACCAGAGCTGTCTTGAAATACACCAGTCTTTAATATTTTCAAGCCAGTGTAAATAGATCTTTTCGAATCTGTCCGGAACATGAACCAGCTCTCCGTTGTTTGCAACTTCGATAGCTTTTTTTGCAAGCGGCTCCATTTTAACAAACCACTGATCCGAAAGCATCGGTTCGATTACTGTTCCGCATCTGTAGCATTTACCTACGGGAATTACAACATCTTCAACTTTAACCAGGAATCCTTTTTCCTCCAGCTCCTTAACGAAAAGCTTTCTGCATTCATATCTGTCCATGCCTTTATACTGACCTGCAAGTTCAGTCATCTTTGCATCAAAATCAATGCACGAAATTATTCCGAGATTATGTCTTTCACCCACTTCAAAGTCATTAAAGTCGTGAGCCGGTGTGATTTTAACCGCACCTGTACCTTTTTCGGGATCAGGATATGAATCGGCAACAACCTTAATCTTTCTGTCTGTTGTAGGTACTATGTACTCTTTTCCAACCTTGTCCTTATATCTTTCATCCTCAGGGCTTACCGCAATTGCCAGATCGGCAAAAATTGTTTCCGGTCTTGATGTAGCCACAATTATGCTGTCTCCGGAGCCGTCAGCGGCGTCATATCTTACATAATAGTATTTTCCCTGAACGTCTTCATGTTCCACTTCAGCATCCGAAAGAGTTGTCTTGCAGCACGGGCACCAGTTAATAAGACGATTGCCTCTGTAAATCAGTCCTTCATTATATAAATCCACGAAAAATTCCGTTACGGCTTTATTGCAGCCTTCGTCCATAGTGAATCTTTCCCTGCTCCAGTCACATGAATTGCCGAGCTTTCTTACCTGTTCGGTGATTCTTCCGCCGAATACACGTTTCCAGTCCCAGGCTCTCTTCAGAAATTCTTCTCTTCCGAGTTCTTCCTTGGTCTTTCCCTCTTCAGCTCTGATTTTGTCTACAACCTTTACTTCGGTCGCAATGCTGGCATGGTCTGTTCCCGGAACCCACAGAGCCGCATATCCCTGCATTCTTTTCCATCTGATGAGAACATCCTGCAGTGTTTGGTCCAGTGCATGTCCCATGTGAAGCTGTCCCGTGATATTCGGGGGAGGCATAACAATGGTAAATGGTTTTTTGCCCGGATCTCTTTCCGTTTTGAAACATCCGGTTTTTTCCCAGGTTTCATAAATTCTTTCTTCAAATTGTTTGGGGTCATATGTCTTAGCTAACACTTAATTCACTCCTTATTTTATATTAACTATAATATTATACATTATATTTCCTTACTATTCCATACAAAAATATTATCTCTGCCAAGAATTCCGTCAGGATCAAAATATTTCTTTAATTCCCGCATCTCGTTCACGGCTATATTTCCGTACATTTTCACCAGAAGCTCTCTTTTAAGCTTTCCCACGCCATGCTCTGCCGAAGTACTGCCGCCCAGCCTTCCTGTTTTTTCAGCCCATTTCGAAAAAATCTTCTTTCCCAGTAAATAATCGTTCCCGTTTCGGCTGAGAATATTCACATGAAGATGATTGTCCCCGATATGTCCGAAAATAACATACTCCAGTCCGGATTTCGCTAAATCGTTAATATACATATCGTATACCTCTCCAAACACATCGTCCGGCACCGACATATCGCTCCCCAATTTTGTAATAACGGGGCAATTCTTTTTTCGTTCGGCGATTATTTCGTTTACAGCCTCGGGTGCGGCATGTCTCATTTCTTTAAACTGCACAAAGCTTCGTATGCTGCCCGCAACCCGGGCATCTTCGCTTATGCCTCCGGCCTCAATTATGCATTTTTCAACAAGTCTTATAATTTCTATCATTTCCGAACGCTTATCAGATTTAATCTCGTTGAATACCGCTTCGCAGTGGTTTTCCGGAATATCCCATCCTTTTTTTCTCAGAAGCTCAAGTGACCCACGATCAAAATATTCGGCCGACATCAGAAAATCTCCGCAAATTTCCTTTACACTTTCTGCGTTCATCCGGTTTTCAGCCATTATGCTTTCACGAATCTTCAGGATTCTCTGCTTTATTATATCCACATATTTCACGCCGCATCCGGCTTTGTCAAAAAACGTAACTATTCCCCAGATTAATCCGGGTCCGGTCTCAAGTTTGAATTCCACCTCCGTTACTATTCCGAGAGTCCCTTCCGAACCGATGAACAGGTCGATTAAATCCATATCATCATGAACATAGTATCCGGCGGAATTTTTGGATTCCGGCAATGAATATCCCGGCAGTTCAAATTCGAGGCGGCTTCCGTTATCGAGAGGAACGTCAAAGGTTCTTCCCACAGCCCGTATTTTTCCTCTTCTTATCCTGATTATTCTTCCGTCTGCCAGCACCACTTCAAGAGACAAAACATGATTTCTGACAGGCCCGTACAGAAATGATCTGGCTCCCGAAGAATTGCAGGAAACAATTCCGCCCGCACTGGCCGTTCCTTCCGTAGGATCCGGCGGGAAGAATAATGAATCACCGGTCTCCCGTCTTATGTATGCGTTCATTTCGCCCAGACTGATGCCCGCCCCTGCTATCACAGATTTTCCGTCATCTTTCATCTCCAGCTTTCTTAGCTTTTCCATACTGAGAATGCATCCTCCACCCGGGACTGCTCCTGAGCCTACTCCCGTTCTTCCGCCCTGGACAGTAATCGCAATTCCCTCTTCAGCGCATTTTTTCACAATTGCCGAAACATCTTTCGAATTCTCCGGAAAGGCAATAAACTCAGCGGTACCCTCTTTTTTCGACTCATCTCTGAGATATAATTCATATTCATTTGTAAAAGCTCTGATATTTTTCATTCGCAGCCTCTTATAAAATCAAATTTTTTCCGTTTATTTGCCGTTTTCGCTGTTTTCTTCGGAAATCAGTATCTTTTTCAGGAATGTTTTTCTGTGAATCGGAGTGATTCCTGCCTTTTCTATTCCTTCATAATGGGCTTTTGTCCCGTAACCTTTATTCTTTTCAAAGGCGTATTCCGGATATACACCGGCATATTCCACCATCATTCTGTCTCTTGTAACCTTTGCCATAATTGAAGCGGCAGCTACACTCAGACTCTTTTCGTCACCCTTTATAAAAGATTTTTGAGGTATGGAAATTTCTTCCAGATAAACAGCATCTATCAGCAGCAGCTCCGGCTGAGTTTTCAGACTTTCGACTGCCGTTTTCATCGCTTTTTTTGTGGCCTGAAGAATGTTTATTTCATCTATTTCATGATTATCCACTATCCCGAAAGCATAATCCACGGCTGACTCTTTTATTTTATCAAAAAGCTCCTCGCGTTTTTTTTCGCTGAGCTTTTTGGAATCATTTATCCCCGGGATGTCAAAATCATCGGGAAGTATTACAGCAGCCGCCACCACCGGACCCGCCAAAGGGCCTCTCCCCACTTCATCAATCCCCGCAAAGTATTTTACACCGCTGCCGGCTTCTACCCTGTCGAAGGACTTCATTTCATACAGCTTTTCTTTCTGAAGCAGCAATCGTTCATTTTTTGTCATAATTAATTCCTGTTCCTCCTCCGTATTCACTCTTCGGTTCCGGCATTCACACCCGGTTGCAGCACCACTACGTCTGCGTTTTTTGAACCGCACTCACAAAAAAGCCTTCTGCATATCAGTCAGGTTATTATGCGAACGTTATACTCGCGTTTGCTACTATTCACAGTCGTTTCGAATCACAGACCAATCTTTTGCCTTTTAAATAGAAGACTGTGAACAGTAACTCGAGTTCTCTCAGATTCTAAATTCTTTTATTCCGGCAGTTCAAGAGTGATTCTGCCCATTTTCCCCGCTCTGAACTCATCTATTATGGTTCTGGCAGCTCTGGCATAGTCATATCGTTTGCCGGACATAATAAATCCCCGTTTCTCGCAAATCGCTTCCATTACCTCAAGAGGTTCCCCTTCGGCAGATTCTATCTTATAGCGTTCTGTAAGAATATCCGGGTACTCCTTCTGAAGATATCTTATCAGTTCTATCGTCAGATCTTCTCTGTCCAGTATTTCATCTTTGATTGAACCTATGAATGACAGTCTCAGTGCAGCCTGTTTGTCTTCAAATTTAGGCCACAGTATTCCCGGTGTATCCAGCAGCTGAATCTGATCCTGAAGACTTATCCACTGTTTACCTCTGGTTACGCCGGGCTTGTTTCCGGTTCTGGCACTTTTTTTCCCGGCAAGACGATTAATCAGAGAGGACTTTCCCACATT
>DCHZ01000001.1 GCA_002315385.1 Firmicutes bacterium UBA1739
GTGAACATAGTGTTAATTTGATGATATAAGGGTGGATTATTTTTATTATATATGTATAATAGATATGTGAAAAATGACGAGAGGTATTGACTATGAAAAAAAGGAAGTTTGGAGACCGAAAAGACGGAGTCTGGCTTAAGAATCTTGACGGTATGCATTTGATTATGCCGTTTCTGATGCCGAAAAGGACGGAAGCGGAGGTGTATCTCGAAGAGCAGGTTGATGTTACCGGGCTCCTGAAGTATGTAGATAAAAGAAATGAAGATAATAAAGAGACCAAAACAACACCTTTTCACCTGTTTGTTACGGCGATAGCAAAAACCGTTTATTTCAGGCCTTATCTCAACCGGTTTATTGCGGGAAACCGTATATATCAGAGAAACCATATTTCCATAGCATTTGTTGTAAAGAGGAAATTTGAAGATAAGGCAGAGGAGCTGCTGCTGATAATGAGGGTTAAGCCGGAAAACAATCTGGATGACGTACAAAGCCGGATTCTGGGAGATTCGAAAAAACTGCGAAAAGAAGGAACTACAAATGTCGGTGATATGATGGATGTGGTGGGAAAGTTTCCCCGATGGATTAATCGTATCTTTTTTGCATTGGTAAGATTTGTTGATTACCATGGGTGGATGCCGGAGAGTGTTACTTCCGGAGATCCTGATTTTTCATCTGTACTTGTCTCGAATTTAGGAAGTATAAAATGCAATGCCGCATATCATCATCTGAATAATTACGGAACAAATTCCGTGCTCATAACTATAGGTAATATTCACAAAGCTCCGATTGTAAATGAAAACGGAGAAATAGAAATCAAAGATGTGGTTAATTTCGGCTGTACCGTGGATGAAAGAATTGCCGACGGTTTTTATTTTGCGAAATCCGTCAGATTTATTAAATATCTTCTGGCAAATCCGGAATTGCTTGAGCAAAGAATAGATACGGAGGTGGAGTATGAATTCTGATACAGCAGTCAAAGCACCATGGCTTGCTTCTTACGACGGGGTGCCTCATCATCTGGATTATCCCGATATTTCAATGATTGAATTGATTGAAAAGAATGCGATTCAGGGATGCTATTTAAATGCTAAAGCTTATGATTTTATGGGAAGACACGTTACTTACCTTGAGTTTATCAATGAAATTAATATCTGTGCTAAGGCACTGAAAGCTATCGGGATAAAAAAAGACGATGTGGTTACAATCTGTATGCCGAATACCCCGCAGGCAATTACCATGTTTTATGCGGTCAATATGGTAGGTGCAATATCAAATATGGTGCATCCGCTGTCGGCTGAAGGAGAAATAAAAAAATATGTAAATGATTCCGGAAGCGTTGCCGCCCTTACGATGGATATGTTTTACGGAAAATTTGCGGCTGTCTGGAATGATACTCCGGGCCTTAAAACAATTATCTGTGCTTCCATAAAAGAAGCTTTACCCAAAGTCAAAAAACAGGTTTTCAATATTACAAAAGGAAGAAAAATTGCTCCAATCCCTAATAAAGCGGGAGTTATACGTTATTCGGACTTTATTAAAAAGGGAGAGAATTACAGGGGAGATTACAGATGCAATAAAAAAGGTGATGATGTTGCGGCAATTCTGTACAGCGGCGGAACCACCGGGACGACAAAGGGAATTCTTCTGACAAATCTTAATTTTAACTCTCTGGCAATGCAGACTGCGGCTGCGGGAAACTGCATAGTTCACGGACATTCAATGCTGTCCATAATGCCTGTATTTCACGGATTCGGGCTTGGAGTTACAATTCATACGGCATTGTCACACGGATGTATGTGTATTCTTGTCCCGAAGTTCAGTGTGGATGTCTACGCAGATATTCTGAAAAAATACAGACCAAACTATATTGCGGGAGTGCCGACTTTGTTTGAAGCATTATTGAGAAGCAGGAAAATGAAGGATCTGGATTTATCGTGTCTCGAGGGCGTTTTTTCCGGGGGAGATTCTCTTTCCTCGGAGCTGAAAAAGAAAGTGGATGCTTTTTTGAAGGAACATAATGCAAAAGTTCAGATAAGAGAAGGCTACGGAACTACGGAATGTGTTACCGCCAGCTGCCTGACTCCCAAAAATTTCTACAGGGAAGGCAGTATAGGAATACCGTTTCCGGATACATATTATAAAATTGTGGAGCCTGGAACCGATAAAGAGCTCCCCTACGGAGCTGACGGGGAAATCTGTATAAGCGGACCTTCTGTTATGAAGGGATATATGGATAATCCCGAGGAAACCGCCGAAACTCTCAGGGTACATTCGGACGGAAGAACCTGGGTTCATACCGGAGATTTGGGAATGATGGATTCGGACGGATTTTTGTATTATAAACAGAGAATAAAAAGGATGATTATTTCTTCCGGATATTCCATTTATCCTTCGCAGCTTGAGAATATTATTGATAATCATCCTATGGTTCTTATGTCAACCTGTATCGGGGTGCCGGATCCTTATAAAATTCAGAAGGTTAAAGCTTTTATTGTTTTGAGGCCTGGTGTGAAGGAAACCGCTAAAGTCAAAGCGGATATCAAGAAGCATTGCGAAAAGAATATAGCCAGGTATGCTATGCCGTATGAGTTTGAATACAGAGATTCTCTTCCCCAGACACTGGTGGGAAAGGTGGCATACACAGTTCTGGAAAAAGAAGAGCTTGAAAAAATCAATTCCGAAAATAAAGAAAAAAAATAAGGCGCCGCGGCAGAGTAACGATGAACAGACAAGACAGATTATCGATTTTTTACCGGAACCGGGATATTTTTCCTTTGACATAAATGCGTCGTGTGTATAGAATATATATGTTAGAAACTTTTCAGGGAGGATGAATGCACAGGATGCATTTCGTGTTTTAAAATGTCCAGACCGAGAAAATGGCGTAAAATATGCTGCCTGCCGGAAAATGACCGATTCGGTCCGCTGGAAGAGCAGGAAAAAGAAGAATTTGTGAATATGTCAGTTGACGAGTATGAAACACTTCGACTGATTGATCTTGACGGATACACTCAGGAAGAGTGTGCTGTTAAGATGAATGTTGCCAGAACAACCATTCAGGGAATATACAACTCGGCCAGATATAAACTGGCAGATTCAATTGTGAACGGTAAAAATCTGATAATATGCGGGGGCAATATAGAACTCTGCGACGGAACCCGTAAGGAATGCAGCGGAGGAAAATGCTGTATGCTGAAACAGGAGAAAAGCTGAACCGGTGCCGGAAGCTTCACGGGTATCGGAAGCGCAGTCACTGTATGTTACCTGCGGTAAAAGAGATTTTTGACGACAAGTGGCGCTGCTGCAATGGTTTTATGTTAAAGTATCCTCGCGTTTTGTATAAGTCTTTAATTGACGGGCAAAAAGCGGGGATTGTTTTTATTTCGGGAGGTAAGAAATGGGGAATAGTATTGTAGTTTTAAATATGGTTTCAAATTTCGCGTTTATTGCATTGCTGATTGTTCTTATTGTAATAATTGTAAAAAAGACAGGTGCCGCAGGGAAGACCGGAACCGACACGGAGCTTCAGAATAAGGTGGAGGCTTTGGAAAATGAGATTACAGGTTTTAGAAGTGAGCTGAAAAGTGAGCAGGAAATGATGAGACAGGCAGTGGGACGCAATGTTCATGATTCGGTGGAAGCAATGGGAAGACTTATTTCCGAGAATCTCAGGACGGGAAGTGATTTTCAGAGACATCAGCTGGAGGACATAAAATCCACTCTGGAGCAGCGACTCGAAGGTGTAAAATCCGAAGTGGAAGGCAGACTGAAAGATATCAGGGAGGATAATAACCGGAAACTGGAAAGCATGCGGGCAGTAGTGGATGAGAAGCTGGAGAGAACTTTAAATGAGCGCATGACAGAATCATTTAAGCTTGTAAATGACAGACTTGAGCAGGTTTATAAAGGCCTTGGAGAGATGCAGAATCTTGCTCAGGGCGTGGGTGATCTCAAGAAAGTAATGAGCAGTGTTAAGAGCAGAGGTATTCTGGGAGAAATTCAGCTGGGAGCAATACTGGAGGAAATTCTTTCACCGAATCAGTATGAGAAAAATGTTGTTACAAAAAAGGGGAGCAGCGGATATGTTGAGTATGCTGTGAGAATGCCTTCGGAGGACGGAACGTTTGCATATCTGCCGATAGATTCAAAATTTCCGGGAGAGACCTACGGTGCATTGTGCGATGCTTATGATAACGGAAACGCAGAGCAGATTCATGAAAAAAGAAAGGTTCTGCTGAATACTATAAAATCAGAAGCAAAAGATATCCGTGATAAATATATTGATCCGCCGAATACAACGGAGTTTGCCGTGATGTTTCTGCCTTTTGAGGGGCTTTATGCCGAAGTGGTAAATCAGGGTTATGTGGAAATTCTGCAGAGAGAGTACCATGTTAACATTGCGGGACCGAGTACGATGGCAGCACTTCTTAACAGTCTTCAGATGGGATTCAGGACATTTGCCATTCAGAAAAGAAGCGGCGAAGTCTGGCAGGTACTGGGAGCGGTTAAAACTGAATTTGATAAATTTGCCGATGTGCTGGAATCGGCTCAGAACAGAATAAATCAGGTCAACAATGATCTCGAAAAGCTGGTGGGGACAAGAACCCGTCAGATGAGGAGAAAGCTCAAAGACGTTACGGAGCTGAGCTATGATGAGGCAAGAGACATTCTGGAATAATGAAGATAATAAAAAGGAAGGAAATTCCTTTCTTTTTTTGTTGAAAAAAGAACATTTGTTCGGTATAATGTATGTGGAGTTTGAATTATAATGCGGCGAAAAAATGAGTTAGTCGGCAAACTCCGAAGAAGAATATAATCTTATTATATAAATTCTGTGCCGGGAGGGATCACAATGATTATTATGCATATAGACGCAAATTCCGCATATCTGAGCTGGACAGCGGCGCACATGCTTCAAAAAGGATTTGGAACTGATATAAGGGAGATACCTTCCGCAATTGCGGGAAATCCTGAAAACCGCCGGGGAATTATTCTCGCAAAATCAATACCTGCGAAAAAGTACGGCATAATAACAGGGGAGAGTCTTTATGAGGCAAAAAGAAAATGCCCTGAGCTTCAGGTATTTCCGCCGGATTATGATTTATATATGAGCTGCAGCGAAGCGATGTACCGGATTCTTCTGGAGTATTCACCTGTGGTTCAAAGATACAGTGTTGACGAATGTTATCTGGATTACACCGCATCCGGATTGAAATTCGGAGATCCTGTGGAAGCTGCACACAGAATTAAGGACAGAATAAAGAATGAACTGGGTTATACTGTGAATGTGGGAGTATCCTGCAACAAGCTTCTTGCTAAAATGGGATCCGAGCTGAAAAAGCCGGATCGGGTTCATACGTTGTTTCCGGACGAAATCGAAAAAAAGATGTGGCCCCTGCCCGTGGAGGAGCTTTTCATGGTGGGACGTGCATCTGCGGCCAGACTCAGACGGGTGGGGATATGCACGATAGGAGATCTGGCAAAGGCAGATGTTATGTATTTAAAATCCCTTTTGAAGAGCCACGGGGTTCTGGTATGGAATTATGCAAACGGTATAGATACATCTCCTGTAATATTAAACGATGATATATGTCAGAAGGGTGTAGGAAACAGCATGACTTTAAAATATGATGTCGATTCGGCAAAGGAAGCAAAAATGTTTATCCTTTCTTTGTCGGAACGGGTAGGAATGCGAATCAGAAAAAGAGGCTTTCAGGCAAGGCTTATATCAATATACGTAAAATATTCGAATTTTGAAAGATATTCTCACAGAATGAAGCTTTATGAGGCCATAGATTCCACGACCGAAATTTATAAACATGCATGCATGCTTTTCGACAGAAGCTGGAACGGAAAACCCGTCAGACAGCTGGGAATAGCGGTATCTGAATTTAACCGGCGGGGGGAACCTGAACAGCTTTCGATGTTCGGAGCCGAAAACAGGGAAAAAGAAAAGTCATTAGACACGACGATAGATTCAATAAGGGAAAAATACGGTCAGAATTCGGTAATGAGGGGGATTTTTGTGAATCAAACCGTAAAACCCGTGGAGGGAGGAGTAAACGACGGAAATTATATTATGATGGGAGGCGGTGAACAGTGAAAATTTTAGCGGAGCCTATAGATGCTGTTGTAACATTTAAAGCAGACGGAGAAGGAAAACCACGACCTTATAAGTTCAGATATAAGGATAAAGATTTTAATTACTATGAAATTAAAATTGGCAGAATTTTCAGCGTGGAGGAAACACGTATTGCCGGAATAAGGAGCCTGGTATATAAATGTTCAAGTGTAATACGCGGAGTGGAAAAGCTTTATGAAATAAAGTACATAATTAATGAGTGCCGGTGGGAGCTTTATAAAATATAAAATATGTATGAAAAGACATCCCCGGCAGGCATCTGAAGTCTGATGCCGAACAGGAATGTCCCTTTGATACAGATTATATTATGAATGTCAGAGAATCTTCATCTCTGTCGCATGAATCAAATTCAACAAGATCATAAATTAACGGATCTCTTATCAGGTGTGACCAGACCGTATATACGGCTTTGATAAAACGGGGTTCGAGCTCCGTTTTTTCTTCTATAAGAGGGCATGAATACGGAAGCTCCACCGGTGAGAGAATCAGATGGAGAGTGCCGTCTTCGGTAAAATGAGGTGCAAGAGGAAAAAAACGGCATTGAAGCGGTCTCATCTCCCGTATACAGACAGGAGCATTTTTACACCTGACATAGTAAACTTTTCCGTGCCATGAATCCGGGAAATCATAATCTTCCGCCCTGTCATAATTCCATTCGAGCCAGTCTTCCTCCTTGGTAAAGACTTTTTCCTCGCCGGGCAGGAGATAAATCACCATGTCTTCTCCCTGACTCATGCAGCAGGCAGCTCCGCAAAGCTTGCCGCAATCGCTATTAAGGGGTGTAATATAGTCAAGCAGTCTATAAATTGCTTGATAGGTTCGTTTTTTTATGGTAGTCTTCATGTATAAATAATAGCAAAAAAGAAGAAAACCGTCAATGCGGTAAAGGAGCCGGACTATGACGTTTACAGATATACGGACCTCCTGCAAGTTCATATTGCGGTGCAATATCTGTAAACGGTGTGGTTTTTGGCATTAAGAATAGAAAAGAGGATGAAAAAATGGAAACTGTCAGAAAAGCCGAGCTGCTGGCTCCGGCAGGTGATCTGGAAAAACTGAAAATAGCAATCGAGTACGGAGCGGATGCGGTATATTTCGGAGGAGAGCTGTTCAGTCTCAGAGCTGCGGCGGGCAATCTCAGTATTGAAGAAATTGAAGAAGGCACGGCATTTGCTCATGAAAGAAACAGAAAAGTATATATGACAATTAACGTATTCGCCCATAATCAGGATATCGGCCTGTTGAAGGGTTATGTAGAAAAGATTAAACATATTCCGATAGATGCTTTCATAGTGTCAGATCCCGGCGTAATTCATATTATAAGGCAGATTATTCCCGGTGCGGAAATTCATCTCAGCACCCAGGCAAATACTACAAATTATGCTTCCGCAGCTTTCTGGCATTCAATGGGAGTCAAAAGAATTGTGACAGCCAGAGAGCTGTCTTTCAGGGAAATCCGTGAAATGAAAGATAATACTCCGGATACAATGGAAATAGAATCCTTCGTGCATGGTGCAATGTGCATTTCATATTCGGGAAGATGCCTTCTCAGCAATTTTATGACACACAGAGATGCCAACAGAGGGGCATGTTCTCATCCCTGCAGATGGCAGTATGCTCTTATGGAGGAGCAGCGCCCGGGAGAATACATTCCTGTGGAAGAGGATGAAAGAGGAACATATTTTTTCAATTCGAAGGATTTGTGCATGATTCGTCATATTCCGGAAATCATAGGTTCGGGAATTGATTCAATGAAAATTGAAGGCCGGATGAAAAGTATTTTTTATGTTGCCGTCACGGTGGGAGCGTACCGCAAGGCTATTGACAAATACTATGAAAATCCTTCCGGATATGAGTTCCGGGAAAGCTGGTATGATGAACTGACAAAAGTAAGTCACCGGGATTTTACTACCGGATTTTATTTTGACAAACCTACCGATGAAGATCAGAATTACAGTTCAGGCAGCTATGTTAAGGACTATGTATTTCTGGGAATAGTCAGAGAATATGACGCAGATACTGGAATGGCGATAGTAGAACAGAGAAATAAAATGGTTATAGGGGATGAAGTTGAAGTGTTTGGCCCGAACACAGACTTTTTCAGTCAGAAGCTGGAAGTAATGTATGATGAAAACGGGAAAAGTATTGAAGCCGCACCTCACGCACAGCAGATAATCAGAATAAAAATGGATAAGCCTGTGGGGGCGAATTTCATGCTGAGAAAAAAGAATATTTAGTGAGAAAAAATTTATAAAATCACTAATATTTAATTGATTTAAGAATAAAAAAGATGTATAATATTTGAGGTATTTTCTGAGCCACAGAAAATACTGTAAAACACACACTTAGGGATAGGCAGATGGTGCTCGAATAATCGGGTAGTCTGCATAAAGAACTAAGTGGAGGAAAAACCAAGGAGGAAAGAAAATGGCAATTATTTCAATGAAACAGTTACTCGAAGCAGGCGTACATTTCGGACATCAGACAAGAAGATGGAACCCTAAAATGGCAGAATACATCTTTACTGAAAGAAACGGAATCTATATCATCGACTTACAGAAAACAGTAAAGAAAATTGACGAAGCTTACACATTTATGCAGGAAGCTGCTGCAACAGGAAGACCTATCCTTTTTGTAGGTACAAAAAAACAGGCTCAGGATGCAATCGAAGAAGAAGCTAAAAGATGCGGAATGTTCTTTGTAAATCAGAGATGGTTAGGCGGAATGCTTACAAACTATAAAACAATCGGCGGCAGAATCAGAAGATTAAACGAAATCAAGACAATGGAAGAGGACGGAACTTTTGAAAAGCTTACTAAGAAAGAAGTTATGAAACTCAGACATGAACTTGAAAAGCTGGAAAGATTCTTAGGCGGAATCAAGGACATGAAGGGAACACCTGCTGCTATGTTCGTTGTAGACCCTAAGAAAGAAAGAATTGCCGTAAGAGAAGCAAGAATTCTCGGAATTCCAATTATCGGTATTGTTGATACAAACTGCGATCCTGATGATGTTGATTATATTATCCCTGCAAATGATGATGCTATCAGAGCCGTAAAGCTTATCACAGGAAGAATGGCTGATGCTGTTATCGAAGCAAACCAGGGCGAACAGATGGCTCCTGCCGAAGAAGCAGAAGCTGCCGAAGCTGCTGAAGAAAAAACTGAAGAATAGTAGATAGATATTTTAGGAGGAAGAAAACATGGCTGTAACAGCTGCAATGGTTAAGGAACTGCGTGAAAGAACTCAGGCAGGTATGATGGATTGTAAAAAAGCGCTGACAGAAACTGACGGCGATATGGAAAAGGCGATAGAATTTTTAAGAGAAAAAGGTCTTGCAAAGGCTGCTAAGAAGGCAGGAAGAGTTGCTTCGGAAGGATTAGTAAAGATTGCTGTCTCTGCTGACGGAAAAACAGCTGCAGTAGTAGAAGTAAACTCGGAAACTGACTTTGTATCAAAGAATCAGGAATTTGTTGATTTCGTAGACGGACTTGCAAAACTGGCTCTTACAGCTGAATCAGATGATATCGAAGCTTTTAAGGCTATGCCTTTCGAAGGTGCTACAGTTGCTGAAGTTCTCACAAATAAGATTGCTAAAATCGGTGAAAACATGACTGTAAGAAGAATCGCAAAAATTTCCGGCGACACTGTTACTTCTTATGTTCACGGTGGCGGCAGAATCGGTGTTCTGGTTGCAGGTAATATGGAAGCTACAGATGCAATTAAAGAAGCATTGACAAATATTGCAATGCAGGTAGCTGCTATGAATCCTCAGTATATTACAAGAGATGAAATTTCTGCGGATGAGCTTGCTAAGATGAGAGAAATTACACTTGAAAGTGCTTTAAATGATCCGTTCACACTTCCAAAGCCAATCTTAAATGCTTTATTAGACAAGGCCGTTGACGGAGTATGGAGTGCCGAAGATGTTGAGATTCTCAAAGAAAAGAGAGCAGACAAGAAATTCAACTTCAATTACTTACCTAACTTCCTTTCGGCAGAAGCAAAGGCTCAGCTCGCGAATATCGCTGTAGCTGACAAGGCTAACATCGTTGACAATAAGATTTTCTCAGGTCTTGTTGACGGTCGTATTGCTAAGCAGTTAAAGGAAATATGTCTTCTTGACCAGACTTATGTCAGAGCGGAAGACGGTAAGCAGACAGTTATCAATTACCTTAAGTCAGTAGACAAGGGTCTTTCACTTTCTAAAGTAGTACGTTTCGAAGTAGGCGAAGGTATCGAAAAGAAAGAAGAAAACTTTGCGGAAGAAGTAGCAAAGCAGATGGGAAATTAGTACCTGTTCGGGGCACTGATACATTCTGATAAATAACGGTAAATAACACAAAAGGCATTGAAATTTGGTTCTATGTCAAATGTTGGGGTAGAACAAAATAACTAAATATTTTCGACGCGAACGGAGAGCTTTAAACGGCTCTCCGTTTTCATGCCATTACATGCATGATTCTTCTTTTAAAAAAATGCAATATTACCTTAACAGTGTGTCAGGAACCGAAGTACACGCTTCAGCTGTATCAGGCACTGCATCCCGAAGACGTTGGCGTGAGTATAGAGGATATCAGCAATGTTACAATTGAGAACATTCTGCTTGATAAGATGTATAATGACTGTGCATTTACCGTCAGAAACAAACTTCTGGTGATGGATATTATGATGTCGTTATTTGATGTAAAAAGCAAGTAAAAACATACAATTTTCGGCAGTTAATTTCCAGCACTTTTCGGCAGTCAAAAACCAGCACTTTCATAACCGCTTATATGATAGCGTTTCAAAGTTTGTGTA
>DCHZ01000022.1 GCA_002315385.1 Firmicutes bacterium UBA1739
CTTAAACGAATTTTATTCCTCAAGCAAATTTATCTCCTCCGACGGAATATAGTATTACCACTGTATTTCAAATTCCGTATCGTTTTCCCACATTTGAACCATTGCGCGTTTTTTTCTGCAGTTAACACCTGTCGTAATGGTTCCCATCCATATCATATTGAGCTCTCTCAGTCTCTGTTCATCGCCCTCATAATAAGCTGAAAGCCTTTTGAGTACGTCATCACAATCACCGACATGAACTATTTCCTTATCTACTGTCTTCAGCATTTCCTCCTGAGACAAACTGCGTCTTACATTAATATCACAGAGACTTTCACAATCCGAAAAATACTCCCATGAAGGGTTTCTGAGTTGAATGTGGTATCGTGCCTTTTTCTGATTCTCCATAATATCATATTCATCCTTAACATCCATCAGACCATCAAGAAGTGCTGCCGCTCTTCCGTGTCCATGATTTTTAGTTGCACGTTCGGCCAGCAACGGATGAATGTAGTAGTTTGACTGGAAATTCTGATACGGGGTGAAAAACACACCGTTTCTGCCGAATTCCACAAGACCGTATTCTCCTGTCGCATCGCCAATCAGGAAGGCCATACTCCAGGAGTGAGGCGTTCCATCCGGATCTTTAAAAGAAAAAGTATACCAGTCATATGAATTGTTAAGGAATTCAATTGCTTCCTTTACAGTTCCGCAGTTTATTCCAACCAGCGCCGGTGCACCGAGCTGACCTGCACGCGGCTTACCCGGGTTTGTTCCCGGACAGTCCATTCCGCTTTCTTCGTCACCGCATCTCATATCAAGAGCCATATAAAGCCCGGCTTCGTTGATTACATCAGTTGCCTGAAACGGTGCTAACTTAAGCAGTCTTTCATCCTTATCCAAAGCTGCCAATCCTTCAGAATCGTAATTATATCCTGTTCCGGCACCAGCATAGGTAATGATAATGGTATCATACTTACCGTCGGAAATTCTGCTTAAAAACCCCGGACATGTAGAGATTTCAACATCCATTGAATGTGACATCAGAACTTCATTTTTATCGTTCTTCTTTATTGTCCCCGAGCAGCAGTTCGCGGAATAATTATCATTTCTTAAAGCCATAGTTTCCAGAGCTTCATCAATATCCTTCACACCGGCATTTTTAAGTTCCAGCATATAATGGCCATGGTCGATAAAATGTTCATACTCCACTGATTCCGAGTCCCATTTTAATGTAACAAGTCCGTCAAATATCTTTTTCATTTTTCATTCCTCCCTACCGGTAAAAAATACTTTTTCATATTCAGAAATATCTCTCTTTCATGAGCATTAAAGTGCGTAATACATTTAGGTAACCTTCCCAGTATTCGAAATAACATCTCCGTCTGCCTGCTCAATTAATTATTAAAACAGGGCACTGCGATTCACGCGGTGCCCTTATTTTTGTATTAATACTGCCGTCATCCGGTCACACATTACCCGGTATTATTAATCTCAGACACGCACACTAACCTAAAAGCCGCTAATCATCATTTGATAATATTAATTATATCATAATATAAATTTCCGGTAAACATATATCCCCGGCTATAAATTGAATCATATGTTTTTCCATGTTTTTGGACCGCTTACCGTATGACCTACAACAAAGGCTGCCGCTGCAGAAGAACTTCCGAACACTGCATCCTCCGGCAGTTCATAATCCCCGGTGATGAATCCGTTTTCTTCTTACCGGCGGCCGAATTCTGCTTAACAATTCCGCTTTTCTTCGTACTGTTTCCGTCTTTTTCCTTTTTATTACCGTTCTCATGCTCATTACCATCAGTTTTGCCTGCATTTTTTCCGTTTCTCTTTTCAAATGAACCGGATGCCGCTTCTTTTCTGCCGGGCTTCGACACAAATTCAACGATTGCCTGTGCTCCGGCATCGGGATTATGCCCATCATCATCTGCTGCCTTCGCTTCGTTCTCAGGATTCTTCTCATCTGTACCGATTGCCTGCATTCCGGTGTCCGGATTCTTCTCATCTGTACCGACTCCTGTATGACTATTCTTAAATAACCGTTCCCTATACTTACCGGCTTTCCCGATTGCCGGGTTCAATAATTCTATCCTCAGAATCACTACGCCGGAGTTACGTTATATTACATCTAATTCAGGTATTCCTTTTTTATTTTCTCCGGTTTTTCACTAATCACATTATTAACCTCTTCCATTTGACAATTCCGGTATCAGCATCAGTTGCAAAAACCACTCAAACATCTATAACGATTCTCATAGAATCAAAACTACTGTAAAGTATAGTCCTGGATGGCGGCACAGTCAGACCTTGCCGAGCTATAGAATCAAAACTACTGTACAGTATAGTCCTACAGTTTCTGATTATTTCTGCAAATTCTGACTTTTGATGCCTTAATCATTTCATAATTATTAATCTCTTTTCTTATTCCGTCTCCTGTAATCCTCTTTTATAGGAGCGAAACAGTCTGTCAATGCTCTTTCAATTTCCGACTTACTGCCGGAGCTGCGAACTGCCGAAACTGTTTCTGAAAGTACTTTAAAGTTTAAAGCTGTTCCTTCGCCGTCGCAATTAAAGTTAACTGCTCTGTCAGGGTTTATTCCGAATCTTCCGGCAACCTCAATGGCATCAATATTTGCCCCCAGAAAAAGAAACTCCCAACCATGCTTTTCTTTTTCATGCTCCACCATACGCTTAACCTTATCATAAGTATAAATGTGACTGGAATTTTCCATTCCGTCGGTGGTGATAATAAACAGAGTTTTTTCCGGTCTGTCTTCTTCCCGTGCATACTTATGAACATTGGCAATGTGATGAATTGATCCGCCGATTGCATCCAGAAGAGCGGTGCAGCCTCTTACATAATACTGACTGTCATTCATAGGCTCAATCTTTTTTACATCTACTCTGTCATAGAGCACTTCGGTGCGGTCATCAAAAAGCACTGTGGAAATACAGGCCTCGCCCTCCTCTTTCCTCTGCTTCTCGATCATTGAATTGAAACCACCGATGGTATCAGCCTCAAGACCTGACATCGAACCGCTTCTGTCTAAAATAAAAACCACTTCTGTTAATCCTTTACGCATAATTCAGTCCTCCTTAATCCTATCTCCGGTACAGCAATTCTATTCTGTTCGATTAAACCTGATTTCATTGTTCGGCAGCGACTCGATACAATGCAGCAAGTTTAATTCTGTTAATTTAAACCGCTTCACCGGTAATGTTTTTCTGATGGACTCATTATACTAAAAGTGAAATAAAAAACGGTCGCTTTACAAACGACCGAAACTGTTTTTCTTATTTACCTGAGGTGCCTGAGCCGGCAGTACAGTTTGAACTTTTTCTTTTATACATCAAATTCTGTGCCATCATACCCCTAACCGTATTCCGTGCTGTAAACTGCGCCACAGTGCTTCGAAACAGGTTGACAGCTCCGGCAACCGCATTTTGTTCTGTAAATTGTACCGGTGTGCTTCTATAACAGGGGGTATACCCGCCGCAATGCCTCCTCCCATTGAGAATCGCTCAGTGCATGCAGCTCCTCGATAGCACCGCAGGCCTTTACTATCATGCCGGGCTTTTCGCTGCTGCAATCAAAGGCAATTGTATCGTTGTCCCTGTACATAACCATATATATGTCGTATTGATTACTGGAACCTGTCATACTGCTAATCGGCAGGGTAAAGGAAACGGCTTCTCCCTCTTCGGTGCCGGAATATGTTACTCCTTTCCGGGAAATCGTAACCTCACCCTTCCCAACTGGTTTAAACATCGATTTCTCATCTTCATTCAATACATTTAATTCAACATTCATTTTCAAAAGAAAACCGGCATTTTTTCTGATTTCTTCAGCCAGCTCCTGTCTCTGCGACAAAAACCATTCATCCACCCTTCCGAAAGGCAGAGTATCTTTCTCCGTTGACGGATAAAGGGCATAGGTGTCATCCATAGTGACAGAATTACCGCAATTTCCGCAAATAATGCGATTGTTACCGGTAGTAATAAATCCTTCCCGATGACAGCAAGGACATTTATACAGGATTTTTTCTATTCCCGCCGCATTTGCTTTCTCTCCGGTATATGAATACCTGTGTTCCGCATTCCATCTGAAGTCATTATATTCAAAATGAGTCATAAATCTGTCATAAATTTCCGTTTCATCCATTTCCTTCAAATCTTCGCCCGTGAAGAGATGAAAAAAATCAACCTCCACCGGACCACTTTTTGCTTCTTTTGAATAAAAAGGGGTGGATAAATATGCTCCTTTGGTGGATGCTAAAACAACATCAATCCGGAATTTCTTCAGGAATCCTCCCAGAGCGGGGCTTACAGGATGTGTCATACCGCAAAAAGAATGGGTTCCTTCCGGAAACAGCAGCAGACTCTTACCTTTTTTTATATATCTTACCATCTGCACAGCAGCTTTAAAATCCGTCACGTACATTTTTTTCGAAACATGGGGATAATTCTTCAAAAAAGGTCCTATCTTCGGAGCGTAATCCATCACGTTACCTATAACAGGAATAATGTTATCCGAAACATAGAAATAATCCGCAAAAATATTCGAAAAATTCTTAACTGCAGAATGGTCTGACAACAGAATTATTGGTTTATCCTTCAATGCTTCTCTGTCGAAATGATATGTCACCCGGATATCCTTTTTTCTGTTATCCGAATAAACTATTGTCCGGATAATCCGGTTTATTAAACGGTTTTTTATAGTATCCATTTGCCAAATTCTATCCTTGTTCTTTGAATAACTGTTTATTTATACGATACTTTATTCTATACTTAATCTTTCGATTCTACAAGCGTCAATAATAGAGTTTATTTCCGTTCATATCCGTAAGCTGCGGCGGGATTATTCAATATAGCTGAATACTGTTTTTCAATGGTTACTGTTTTATTTCCGTCAACTGCATATGAATATGCGGAATTCCGTCCTCAATATATTCTTCCGATATCTGCCTGAAGCCGGCTTTTTCATACAATCCGCGCGCATAGGTCTGAGCACCGAATGCGTGGTTTATTGAAATAACATTAAAATCTATTATCAAAGGGCACATAATCCCGTTCTAAGCATTATTCTCATTGTTCTGTGCCGGATTTTCCGCAGAATCCCGGGTCTTTTTTTTCAGAAATGAACAGACCTGCCAGTGTCAGGATTGTCCCGATGGCTGCCATCAAGGTAATTTTCTCATGAAGAATAATAACTGATGTTATCACCGTCACCACCGGAATCATATAAATGTATATGCTGGTTTTTACCGCTCCGAGTATGCGTACGGAAAAACTCCATGTTGCAAAGCACAATGCGGAAGCTCCCAGTCCCAGGAACAGAATGTTTAACAGATTGACCGGATCCGCAAATCTTGCAACATCGAGATCTGCACGGAATATTGCCAGAAACGGAATCATAAGAATCAATCCGTACATAAATATTCTTCTGGTGCTCTGAATCGTGCTATATCCGAATCCGCTTATTCTGCTTGTAAGAATAGAGTAAAATGACCATACAATTGCGGCAAGCAGTGCCAGAATGTCTCCTCGTGGATTCAGCTCCAGCTTTGCTCCGTTAAAGCTTATCAGAAATATTCCGATAATCGCCACCGCAAAGCCGAAAAAGAAATTTGCCTTCAGTTTTTCATCTTTTGTAACCAGATGAGTCAGTATTCCGGTAAAAAACGGCGCCACTGAAACTATTACCCCTACATTAGAAGCCATGGTATATGTTAAAGCCATATTCTCCATCAGAAAATAAAGGCATACTCCGCACAGACCTGCAGCGGCAAAGGTCAGCTCCTGCTTTCTGTCTGTTACTTTAAGTGGTTTGGGATACACAATCAGCAATGCGGCAAATCCCAGAATAAATCTGAAAAACAGAATCTCCACCGGTTGAAACTGTTTCAGCAGTATTTTTGTAGAAATGAACGTTGTTCCCCAAATAAAAACAGTAAGCAGCGCAACTAAATGCCCTGTTGTGGATTTATGGCTCATATTTTTATCCTCGCTTAATATTTCCTGATTTAATGTCAATGTGTCTCGTGTTAACAGGGACGGTTCTTTCTGACACATTACTCCCTCTGTTTCACATGTGTCAATCAGAACCGTCCCCATCGACACGTTTATTTAAGCAAATCCCTGAGCAGAGACTTAATTGTTTCCTCGGTCATATCCGGAGCATAGTCATTCGGAAGACCCAGAGCGGAGGAAATAAGCTGTCTCATCATAGTCTTTTCCTTCTGTTTGGCAAGAAGATTGTAATAACCCCCTACCTCAGTAATATTCTGAGGAACCGGTATTCTCGAAGACTTAATATCTCCCTCCATTGCAATCCTTAACATAATAAGCTGCCTTAGCTTCATCATTTCCTCGGAAGTTTCCTGTTCCACAAGCTTCGCCGCCAGTTCCTGATAATCAATATTATCTGCCATATATCTATCCTTTCTCTACAATTCTATCTACCTATCATATGAATGGGAATAAAATATCCCGATTTTTTATATTCATTAATTCCATTTGCCACAGCTTCCCTGAAACTGTCCATATTATAATTTCTGTCAGACCCGAAAGCATTCCACAGCGTCTCCGGGTCACCGTGATTAGAAGCCGATTTAAAATTAACGTAAGCCTCACGATGACTTAAAATCACATTCGGGTATTCTTTACCGTCAGCCCCTTTTCCCTTTCCCAAAGGATTGAGATTGAACATAATACAAAGAGCCACACATAATTTAACCGCGGAATCAAAGGTTCTGTCAACAACAGCCCTTGCTTTTTCATAACTCTTATCCGCAGGCTCATTGAAGACAATTCCGGTTCTGCCATTATTCTTTGTATACTTTATTTCACCGGGATCACACATATCCACTGCAATATGAGAAGAATTAAAGGAACCGGCACAATGATAAGCCCTCCAGTTCCAGGGAAGAATCTGAAAAATTCTTCCGTTGTTTCCGTCAATTACAGCATGAGTACAGGCTGTTTCTTTCGCATCCTTATACTTATTGAAATCCCTTTTTATTTCCTGCAGAGCATCCGGTCTCGGTGCAGCAGGAGAATGAAGCATAATACCCTCAACATTTATTTTAGAAGGCTTTTTGTAATTATAATTATTTACAGCAAAATATCTCTTCGTCAAATATAATGCCGAAACATATTTGCACAGCTCTGCCGCCGATACGGAAATATCGGAATTTTTCTGAAAGCTCTCATATAAACGTTCAATATTCTCATTTAAAAACTCAGCGGTTTTGCTGTCACTGCAGCTGCAAACAAAACTTCCATCTATCCTGACATCGTAACCCAAAGCAAAATCACCTCCCTGTTTAAATATGAAGCATCAGTCCAAATCCCCCACCAGGCTCATAAGCCGGGCGGCAGCCGACTCAACCGAACTGCCCAACTCATTCATTTTACTGACAACACCGCTCCTCAGATTATCCATAGAATGATTTCTGTTCATCATTTGCCAGTATTCCACAGGATCTTTAAAACCCAGGTTTTTATTTACAGCATTATGAGCCTCATTGTGACCGATTAATACATTATAATCCCTTGTGTAATTCCTGCTCATAGGTTCAAGACCGTAAATAATGCAAAGCAAAGCACTAAGCTCAACAGCACTGTTGAAAACCCTGTCGACCTCCTCATTAGTACTGTCGCTGCTGACAGCCTCTGGCTCACACAAAACCACGGAAATATATGAATCATAATAACCGCCGCCGCTATGAGTAGCCATATCAGTCCACGGAAGTATATGGTAAATTTTTCCGGAGCAGTCAATTACAGCATGAGAGCTGATATTATCATCACGATCAACATAATAAGCTCTATAATATCTGTCAATAAATTCTTCCGCACTCATTCCCGGGCAGCCTGTCGAATGAATCATGATTCCCTCAACCTTTTTCATTTTCGAACTGCCGTAGTCACGATTGAACGAAGTAATATTTCTGGAAGCAAAATAAACAGCCATAACCGATTCAGCCCATTTTTTACTCTGTTCATCAGAGGAAAAGCCCAATCTGCTGATATATGAATTGAAAATCCCCTTCACTTCCTCACTTTTGACAAGCATGTTTTTGAGGATATCAATACTTATACTCATTATATCACTCTCCTTCACAAGCTACTGATTATTACCGGAAAAGCTGATACCGAGCTCAGTACATAATTTCTCCGCAATTGACTTCATGTCGCTTTCAGACAGCTTATTTCCTGTAACTGAATACAAATAATCTTCAGGAGATTTACCCGATGAATTATAAGAAATTAATCCGTTAATAATGCTCTTCAGTAAATCAAGATCCAATTCAACACCTGTTTCGCCGGTAATATCAGGAACCTCCGGAGTATTTCCGCCGTCACAGTATCCGCCTTCACCATCATTCTGACCGCCACCGTCATTCTGACCGTCTCCGTCATTCTGACCGCCACCGTCATTCTGACCGTCTCCGCCATTCTGACCGCCGCCATTCTGACCGCCGCCATTCTGACCGCCTCCGCCGTTCTGACCGCCGCCGCCATTCTGTCCGCCGCCGCCATTCTGACCGCCGCCATTCTGACCGTCTCCGCCGTTCTGACCGCCACCGCCATTTTGATTGTTACCGCTATTCTGATTGTTACCGCTATTCTGATTGTTGCCGCTATTTTGATCGTTGCCGCCATTTTGATCGTTGCCGCCATTCTGATTATCGCTATCGGAATTATTATTGTTATTGTTATTTTTGCTCTTACTTTCCAGCTCTGCACTCTTGTATGCATATTCCATGGATGATTTCGCCATATCAGCAGAAGTAGCCAAAGCTGCGTCCCTGCCCTTGGCCGCACTGTCGGTAGCTGTATTAAGAACATCCTTAAGCTGATTAAGACCCGTAATATCACTGAAAGTCGGAGTCTGCTTGCTAATAAGAGCAGAGACCAGATCAGCCGCTGTAACAGGAGTTGTTGCTTCCGCACCCTGAAGATTCAACGCGCTGATATCTTTTGTTGTCTTTCCGGAGAGATAATCCGTATTATCCAGATAACTGCTGTCCAGGTTCATGCTGTCAATAGGTGAATCCTTCCAGTTCCAGAAACGTGTGAGATCTATTTCTTCACTTACATTTGTTTCACCGAGAACAGCCTCACCAATCATACCGTCAGTCGGCAGCGAAATTGTAGTCGAAGGAACTCTGAAATAATTTGTATGATATTTATATAAAGATTCCTGAAGCTCCGCAGCGGTCTTTCCGATTTTATCAGCCAGTTTCTGAGGATAGGTAAACGGGAACAGCATGCAGTTTCCATAAAATCCCAGCAAGCTTTTAACATTAATACAGTTTAAGAGAGATAATGACTGCCCGGAATTATCATCCTGAGCCTTTTCGGAAATTTCACTGTAATCCATATCAATTGTATACTGCTCAAGCATAAGCGCACGCTCATCGGCAGACAAGGATGCCCATATCGCCTGCGAATATTTCATTGTATTTGAAACAATGTGATGAACAGTCTCCTCAATCTGCTGGAATTCGGAAAATCTCAGGGTCGGCTGAACAGCTGAAACCGAAACATAAATGCTTGAATTCAGAATACTTCCGGACGCCAAAGTATTAAGCGAACCCGATTCGCCGGTAACGGATAAATTCATATCGGAAATAACCGGTACACCCAGCGATTTAAGCTTTGATGAAGACAGAGTAATATTCGGCTCAATCCACGCTTCAGGTAACATTGATTTATAGTAGGCAATCTTGGTTCTGTCATTAGCGGAATCATCTCTGTCCTTCGCCAGATCCCACATCTTACCCAGCATTCTTTCATATGTACTCTCAGCGTTAGAATTATTCTTGCCCTCCGCTTCAGGGTTTTTGTAAAGCACATATTTAAAATCATCACAGCGATAATCAATTCGGATAGACATAATGTCGTCATTTGTCACATTAGACGGCAAAATGAAAGTACAGATACATTCTTTATTTGCATATTTACTTGAATAATTATTACGCCTTCTCTTAATCTCTTCAGTAAGCTGGTCGGTGGTCTCATAAAAATCCTTTTCGAAGGGATAAGCATCCCTGTCATAGCTCATGCTTGCCGCAATAGTACCCTTGCCGTTTTTAAGAATCATAACAGCGGTGATATCATCAAACGGAAGGAAAATACCCTTGAAGCTGAAGACAGCCTGTCTCTGGGAAAGAACAGTGTTTTCCATTATCCAACGCGGATAAGCCGCATATTTTTTTATCAGGTTCAAGCCGCTTCTGTATTTATAAGGCAGACTGCGCTCCAAAGCATCCGCATAATTCAGAATCACATTGTAACGAGACTTGAATTTCGCCATAGTCATTTCCGAAGAAGACAGGATATATTCGTCACCATTTAAGAAATTGATCAGTTTAAGGGGCACGAACAATACCAGATCAACACCGTCAACACATGTCTCCAGTTTATATCTTCTCATAACCTCCCAATACTGAATGGTCATGGCATGAGAATGATTATGGTTGGCAATTATTCTCGTAGCAACAGAATCCGTTTCTTCACCGGTGGCCATGCTTATGCTCAAACGTTGAGCCTGTGAAATCTTTTCCGAAGCAGTTTTGATTCCATGCTGGAAATTCTGAGCAGCATTTGAAGCCTCCGAATGAGAATTAGACTGAGAAGCGGAAGCCGAACCCTTTCCGCTTGTTTTGGATGTACTTCCTGACAAGCCAATCATAGCTCCAAATCCGCTGCCTACACCGGCAGCACCGCCGCTTGCACCGAAGGAAGATGCTTTTGTGCTGTAGCTGTAATCTGATTTTCCTTCTGATAACTGGTTCAAAGCATATTGATATGCCGCAGTAGTATTATCATTCTGAGAGGTTTCATAGCTTTCATCCACAGATTCAGCACCCTCTGCAATATCCGTCAAAGAATAGCTCTGCTTTTTCTCTCTGACAATAAGCCTCTGCTCTTCGCCCGGAGCCAGTATCAGTGAATAAAGCAAAGTACCCAGAGCAAAACCGTCAGGAATCCATGCCTGGTGCATATTGAGCACATAGCCTATTCCCAAAGAAGCCATCTGGGGCCATTCGTCCGGTTTGGTGGAAATCTTGTTTTTAAAATTCATAACATCGATGCTTCCTGAGACAGGCTTACGGGCCAGCATATTATTCTTATCCGCCAGCGGATAAATCGCCGGTTCCACCAGTCTCTGAAGCATTGAATAGTTGAAAATTCTTGAAGGAGCCGTATCCGTAGGAAGATAAATTGCCTCACCGTCATTTTCCATGAGCTTGACACTCGGAAGCACCCTCTTCTGATCTTTTTTATAACCGTAAAATGCATCCTCATTTACAACAAAAGGTTCATTTCTGAAATCGGAAACCAGATTTGTGCTGTACATGAGATTCCTCAGAATCTTTTCAAGATTATTTGTACTTGAATCAGACAGCCTGATGAAATCCTCTTTTTCAGATTTCATTTTTTTGATTATTTTAATTTCTTTCATTATCTCAGATTTTTTAGGGGCAAGCTCAGCATATCTCACTTCATCATCAGCCGAAGGCTCCTGACAATTCGCATATTTATTCTCAGCCTCAGAATCATCCGAAATCCCCTTGATATATTCCATCATACAGATGAAATCAAGCTTTTCCTCTTCCGTCTGTAAATCTTCCGTAAGTAAATCCAGCTCATTAAAGGCTGTCAAAACCTTCTGTTTCTCAACATGGTCAATAATATCATTGGCACTTACCGTAAATTTCTGTTTATATGAACCCTTGGAGACCGTAAACGTAAGGGATTCCTGCATATTATAGTTATCGGGAAGCACGATAATAAAATCACCGTTTGAATCCGTATAACCCTGCGGATCATGAGCATCCTCTGACTTGTCCTCGTTCGGGCTGGAAATTCCGCTTATTTCCACCAGTACATCATCAAAAGCGAAGTCTCTTCCGGATTTCACATCCTCCGGCAGACGTTCACCGCGTTTCGTGATATACACAGTTCCGCGAACACTTTTCGGCAAAGGCAAGGTAGCCTCAATTTCCTGTAAAAACCCCAGACCTTTTGTGATAATTTTCATACTGTCCGTCACATCGGCCTTAACGGTTTCCTCTTCTTTATCGGCAAACAGAAATTCCGGAGACGGGTCGTCCGTTTCAATCAGACTTCCGCCGATAATATCCTCGATTCTGATTTTAGACAATAATTTCTCAAGCTCTTTCAGTTCAGTTCTTCTGCCCGGAACTTTTGTGATAGCGCTTGAAAGCATCTTATTAAGAGTTTCCTGATATTGAGAATGCTTATTATTAAGCTTTTTTGAGTTGTTTATCAGTGTTTTCAATCTATCGAGAGAAACCAGGGTATAATCTGCCTGAGTGTTTTTCAGACAGTTCATTACGGCATAAGCCTTGACCGGATCGACTTTCTGTAAATCCTCCACATGGCGCACCCCTAATTCCACGAGGAAATACGCAGTGTCCGCATCCATTTCCTCAACTCGCCATAAATCAACCTGTTTTGTCCAGGAATCTACATATTTTTCAAATCTTCTTTCCCATTTATACACATCGCTGCCGTCAGCAAAATCCGTAATTTCCATTCGCATCATTCGTTGTGCAATGGACTTTCGCTGAACGGCAGTTCTGCCGGATTCCAACAGCTCCGCCGGAGTATTTATCCCAAGCTCGCTTAAGAAACCTCGTCTCGTTTCATCAATTCCCTTTACAGGAAGCAATGAATTGTTAAACAAATTACCTGTACTCATTTATTCACCTCTTGTGTTCTGCGGAGAACAGAGACCGCGTAAACAGATCGGCACTCCCCGGTCTCCTCCCCGACTCTTACATTATCTTCTCGATCTATAGTATAACTTCCGTCACATCCAAAAGCCTGCTAAGTGCAGGATCGTACAAATCAGAAAACTTAGAAGAATAATCATCAATCATCTTGTCCACCGTATCGGCAATCTTATTATCAAAATTATAATCAGTCTGATCCGAAACGTAAGTCAGAACCCTGTCTCTGTGCTTTCTCGCAACCCTCCAGAATTGCTTAAGGCTCAATTCATCATCATAGCCATTGTTATAAACATAATTATCAAGAACAATATTCCACTTATTCTTAATAAATTTCTTCCAAAGCTCACACCTTTGAGATTCAACCTCATTGTAATAAACTCCGGAACACGGCTGAAGGAAAATCTCTTCCTTTACAGCAGCAATATCACTGTTATCAGCATAAACAGATTTATCCCTGACCAGATTGTATTCCCTAAGAGGGAACTCATCCATTTCCCCGCGAATATACTTCATAGCATCAATCATCTGTGCAAAAGCATTCTGAAATCGATTCGGATTATTGATCAGCTTCGCATAACCGAACTCTTTTTTCTCCTTTTTCCAGCGAGGGACATAATAGTATTCAAGAAAATCATAATCGGGGCAATGACCCGCTCTGCCGTGACCCATATAGAAAATCGAATTATCCTGAACTCCCGAAACTGTACCCGAAAAGTACTTTTCTATTTTATCATGGTCAATCAGAATTCTTTTCATTGCCGAGGCCTTAACCCTGAAGCCTTCAGCATCATTTGTCCAATAATTAGGACTGCCTGTAAAAAACTCATGAGCCCAGGTGTCAGCCAGAACATGCATAGCCACACCGATGGCATAGAGTCCGGCGTCCTTTTCTTTTTCAAGATACTCCTGATATTGCTGTCTGGCACTGCCAATCATAATTCGGGAAGTATTGCTGTTGTTTCGGCAAAGAAGCTGCATATCCAGCTCATCATACTTTTCATATTCGGTAAAAATATTTAAAACATCCGCAGTTTCCTTAGTTCCCTCATGTTCTATTATTCCGTCGGCAGGTGCGGCAGCCTTAAAATTTCCCGGAAGAAAATGAAAAGCCAGCCAGACAGAGCGAATTCTGGCAATGTTTTCATTATTCGGATTTTTTCTCCAATACCGGATAGAGTCATTAGAGTTTTCGGAAGTTTTTTCAAATGTAGAAATAATTCTGACATCACGTTTGTCAAAATCCTTTTTCGATTCTTCTTTATAGGTTTTGGTTTTATAAATATTCACAAGATTATTTTCATCAACAGTCTCTGCCGCCCAGGCTATCTTGCAGGAATCCTCATGACTGAAACCGGAAATCCTCGCGGCGGAATATGTACCATAATAATGAAAATCTATATTCATGATCATGCCCCCTTTCTTAAGCATCAGAATACAATCCGTCTGATATTACCATATAATAACGTATTTAACATTCTTCGTAATTTCCGTTTTTTCACTGAAATATGTTTATTTCATAACCTTATCAAGCAGTGCCCGGTAGCTGTCTACAACATCGTAAACTACATCCTCACCGCTGATTGCCTTGAAGTGCTCTCTTGCACAGTGGATCTTGGCATCCTCAATTCCACGAAGCTCTAATGTATCCATAGAACCTTTTGTCTCAGCGACAAAATAAATATGCTTTACGGTGCCTGTCTTAAATGCAATCGCCCAGTCAGGATTATAATGTCCGACCGGTGTTGAAATGTAGAAACCATCGGGAAGCTTTACATACACTGCTACGTCTGATGCCACATCCAGCTCCTGAGCAAACTTACGCTCATTGGTAGAATCGTAAACGATGTGGTCAAACAGATGCTTATCTGCCTTCATTGCATTTACATCCAGCTTACCCTTAATAGTCGCATCGGTGAACAAATCTGTATCATACCTGTCATCAAGCACATCATAAGTAATATGCTGAATAATAGCGGTAGCCTTCTCATTATTGATAAGCTTTGCTGCCCGGATAATAAACTCTTCCGGATTATCCTTAAACTGATTGAATACATAAGGCTGAATTTCCGTAAGAATCTGAATTACTGCTTTTCTTGTAAGACCTGTTTCTTCTACAAGTTTGCCAACCAGGTCATACTTAACACCGGTATTGACAGCAGCTTTATGCTGTTCATAAGTTCCCGACTTCTGCTTCTCGAATGATGAACCTGCAAGAAGATCATCTTTCGACTTAATCTCCTTCATAGAGCCGGTCTCCACCCTGAAGAAAATCTTCGGTACACGAAGCTTACTGTCAAGAGCAGCTACCGCCTTACGAACAAGTTCATCTGTATCAAAATCCACAACATAAGCTGTTCTGGCATTGATTTTACTCCACAGTGCCTTAAATTCAGGCATTGCAAGCTTATCAGGATTAACCTTAAGCTTAATGTTATTGCTTCTGGCATTTTCAGGCTTTATCTTAGTATCATCATAAATGCTGTCAAGAATTACGATGAAATCCGGCTTGTACTGATCCAGCTCCGAGCCAAAGCTTACTTCACCATTAGCCTTGTCTTCATAATATTTCCCGGTAAGAGCATTGTTATCATCAATATAATCCATTTTTATCATGTAATGGATTAATCTTCTTGCCATTGCAGCATCAACAGTTTCTTCATTACCGTCTTTATCACGCACTCCGGCATTCTCGAAGATAGCTTCTGTGACCTGACGAGGTCTGCTTCCTACCGCCTCCGCAATTTCAGACTGAAGACCTTTTGCAAATTTGTCGTAGCTCTCGCTGGCGATAACAGTAAGGATATTGATATTGTGAACATCTGCTCCCAATGCGTTCTCATCCATACGATCCCCGTCTTCATTTACACAAAGGCGCATACCACGCCCAACTTCCTGACGCTTACGCACATCAGAACTGCTCTGCTTCAAAGTGCAGATCTGGAATACATTCGGATTGTCCCATCCTTCTCTCAGTGCAGAGTGAGAGAAAATAAACCTTACCGGTGACTTCTCAGGATTGCGATCCAGCAGAAGCTCTTTATTTTTCATTATCAGGTCGTATGCATCAACATCATCTGTTGTTGTTTCTTTTCGTCCAACCTTACTGTTGATCATATGCCCCTTCTTATCAATAGAGAAATATCCGGCATGAGTCTTCTTTGTGCTGATACTCTTAAGGTACCTGATATAATCATCTTCCCCGGCTTCAATCTGAAGATTCTTAATTATATCCTCATACTCCTGCTCAAACATATCCGCAAAAATACCGTTTTCCGGATTTCCGTCTTTACTGTATTTTCTGTAATGCTCTACCTCATCAATGAAAAACAGAGACAGAACCTTGATTCCCCTGTAGAACAGCTGCCGTTCTCTTTCAATATGAGAAAGAATGGTCTCTCTAATCTGAATTCTGCGAAGCTGCTCTTCACTTACCTTTCCGATAACATCACCTGCATAGATTTTGATTCCATTGATAAACTCAACTGAATCATCACGACCATCAATATGCTCGACTATAAAGTTATTCTTATACTCTTCCATCTCTCCGGAGTTAGGGTAAAGATTAAAACCTTTCTTAACCTTCCTGGAAACCGTCTTTATTCCGGAAGCTCCTTTTACATGGAACTGAATTGTTGCAGTCGGATCCGCTTTTGAAAGATTTATTCCTTCCAGATAAACAAAACTATCCGTAGCTGTAGTTCCGGATTCCTGAATACCCTTTACTGCAATCTTCTTAACAAGCCTTCTGTTATATGCTTCCATTGCATCCAGGCGGTAAACCATGTTGTAGATGCTGTCGCTCTTATGGGTAGCAGAATAACGAAGAGTCATCAATGGATTAAACTGCTTCAGATTCTCCTTTGTCTGCTTGCCTTCCACTGACTGAGGTTCATCAATAATCATAATCGGATTCGTCTTAGCAATGATATCAATAGGTCGACGGGAGCGGAACTCCTCCAGTTTCATGTAAATACGCCTTGCATCCTTTCCTTTGGCATTAAATGCCTGGGAGTTGATAATCATTACATTTATGGAATTATCAGATGCAAATCTATCAATTTCAGTTGGCTGAGTAGAATTATAAATAAAGAATCTAATCTTCTTACCATATTCTTCTGCAAAATGCTCCTGTGTTACCTGAAATGATTTATATACACCTTCACGAATAGCAATGCTTGGAACAACGATAATAAACTTGCTCCAGCCGTAGTGCTTATTCAACTCATACATAGTCTTGATGTATGTATATGTTTTACCAACACCTGTCTCCATCTCTATTGTAAGGTTATATGTTCCTTCAAGTTTTGATGAAGGCTCAATCTGATTATTTCTCTGAATCTTCTGAATGTGATCCAGAATAATTTGATTATTAAGTTCCGGTACGATACGCTGATTGCTCCAGCCTGTGAAATCCT
>DCHZ01000026.1 GCA_002315385.1 Firmicutes bacterium UBA1739
CCATGGCGGTGGCTCCAATTCCCCAGGTGAGAAAAGTTCTGGAATACGGTCTTACTCAGATACCCTCTGACAAAATACTTATGGGAATCCCGAACTATGGATACGATCCCATATCTCAGTCGCCCTTTTTCCGGTATTCGGATATTGACGGCATCGGGCATGAAGTCTGGTTTGAAGACGAAAGAAGCCTGAGAGAAAAATTCAGCTTGGTTGAAGAATATAATCTCTCAGGCGTAAGTTTCTGGAACGTAATGACTTATCATTACGAAACGGATTTGCTTCCGAACAGTCAGTTTGAAATCCGTAAGCTATAATATACTAAAATAATATTCTTTATATGTCGGTTTTAACTACTTCAGGTCTTCCCACCAGTGCTCATGAAGATCCTCTGTATTGCTCAGAAGGAAGGTCTGTCCCAGTCTCGGAGAAATACAATCTATTCCGAGGGTTTCACAGGCCATGGCAAAACGTGAAGGAGGATCATCCCAGGCATGCCAATCCGAAATGCAGAAGCTGCCCCAGTGATTAATCATTGCCTTTTTCGCACCCATAATAGCTGCGGCTTCGGCGGACTCCTCCGGAAACATATGGTTGGTATGCTTGTCTTTTTCCTCGCCGTATTGAGCACCGTCCGTCATCATCAGATCCATATCTCCGTAGACATCATGAATCTCTTCAAAGTGGGGACCGAATCCGGTATCTCCCGTCAGGAATATCCGGTGATTCTCGTCGTAGAATACATAGGAGCACCATAAAGTCTGCTTCTTGTCTATCCAGATTCTTCCCGATGTATGCTGAGCCGGCGTGCATGCAATGTGAAGACCGTCAACGTCTTCTTCCTCCCACCAGGCCATTGCGGTAATTTTGTCAGAAGATACTCCGAAACGATCCAGCCTCTGATCTACACCCAGCGGCACTATATATGTATCGATTCTGTCGTCAAGTTCTGTAATAGATCGGTAATCCAGATGATCGAAGTGATCATGTGTCAGAATACAAAGGTCAATGTGCGGAAGATCTTCCGCATATGAATGTATCTTCTGAAAGCGCGGTAAACTCAGTACCGGATTCAACCCCAGATAATCGGAAAAGACCGGATCCACCAGTATATTCAAATCATGCATTGTTATAAGAAGTATGGAATGTCCGTACCAGGTAATCTCAATATCACCCTCCGGACAGTTCCCGAAAGACGGATTCATTACCGGCACAGTTTCTTCGGGAATTATTCCTTTGCCGGTAGTTCTGTCTTTATACGGGTCTTTTTCATTTATTTCGTCATCGGAAAGCTCTACTTCATTATGAAAGCATCCGTCGTAATAATTCTCCGCCCGGCTCTCATAAGTATCTGAAAACTCTTTGCCGTCAAACACTGCGAAAACTCTGGAAGTCAGAATGAATATTACTGCTGCCAGAAGAAATGCCATAATAATACTTATAATAATCAGAATTACTTTTTTTGATTTTTTCATATAAACTTTCCTCCGCCGGATACTGATATTCTGTCATATTCTTACTTATTATATCAAATTCCGTCGGCAGATACAATGAATTTCACATCAGGATACGACAAAACGGGAAAACGCACACCGGGTACATTATTGCCGATTATTTATCCTCCTACCTTCCGAGAATCTGATACTTCCCATACCTCCTCAGTACCAGGAAAAAAAACACTGCCGAAAGTAATATATACGCAATCGCCGCCATCTGAAGGCAGTTCAGATATCCCCCCGGCACCGGGAAAAGTCTGTACTCGTTAAATACTTCACTTTTCAGAAAATACATCGGCTTCAGCCCCCATATCTGCGAAAGTATTCCGAATTTATCAGGTAAACTGAAGATGCTTAACAGAAGCAGCGCTGTCTGCACGGCCATTACCGGCAGGGTGTTCTTAAACAGCAGCGACAGGAGCATTGTAAACAGACCGCATACCACTGCTGCCAATACAGCAATCAGGATCGTAATTATTACAGCCCTGCCGACTGTGATATCATAGGGGCTTCCCACCAGTACATTCTGAACCGGGGTATTCCATCCCCCCGCACCGTATGCCAGTAACGGAATTAAAAGGCCGGTTCCCGTTACTACAAGCATTGCCGCTGCAGAGAAAGTAATTCCGGCTGTCAGCTTTGCCAGACATGTCACTCTTCGTCCGTTGCGGCTGGACAGGATTAGAGCATCCGTTCTGCAGGTGTTTTCATCGGCAAACACCCCCGAAAGACCGATAACCATAACCAGGAAGACCAGCCATATCATTACAAAAATGCATTCATAAAATGTAATATAACCCTGACTGTAGCTGTAAATGAACGGTTTTTCTATGCTGTCATACCGGCCGATCCAGTATGCCTGCTCAGAGTCTCCGATTCCTTCCGCATTCATGCGGTAAATCAGTTCCTCCCTTTTGGCTTTCTCAATCTGTGCCGCCGTTCCCCCGGTTATCAGTTTTTCGTAACCCTCGGTTTCTGTTCCGATGGCACGCAGTTCTTTGCTTAACAGCCACTGGTTCCCCGTGCGCTCCGCACAAAACCACAGATCCGTATATCCGCTTCCGTCTGTGTCAACTATCTTTTCTATGTCCTGCTGATGCTCATTTCCGAACTCCTTCATCTCGTTTCTGAATCTTTCATAGAAAGCGTCATCCATTGCATCCCCGGTAATGGCTTCGCCCTTTTCCCGCTGAAGCTGTTCGTACTCCACGCCGCTCATGCTTATATCCGGATAATCATAATGCTCAAAAAACAAGTCGGAGACTTCCACCGTCCCGATAAGAAGTATTCCCGCAATCAGTGTCGCCCACATTGCTTTTTTGGAAAGAATCTTCTTCAGCTCAGCTCCGAAAATAATCCCGAAATTCTTCATTTCTCTATTTCCCCCTCCCGGTTTCCTGCATACCCTCGCCAAAACATCTGAGATAAAACGCTTCCAGGTCAGTCCCGGCTTCATCCAAAGTGCCGTCAAAAACGAAATGTCCGTCTTTCATCATCAGAATTCTGTCTGCAATATGCTCCACATCGGAAACGATATGAGTCGAAAGAACTACTATGCTTTCCCTGCCGAGTTCACTTATCAGGTTTCTGAAACGCACTCTTTCCTTAGGGTCGAGTCCCGCTGTCGGCTCGTCAAGAATCAGCAGTTTAGGGTCGTTCAGCACGGCCTGTGCAATTCCAAGTCTCTGCTTCATTCCTCCGGAGTAGGTTTTTATCTTCTTACCGGCGGTCTGTTCCAGACCCACGATTTTCAGAAGCTCATCACACCTTCTTTCGGCTGCGCTTTTCTCAAGTCCTTTAAGTGCCGCCATGTACATCAGAAAGCTTCTCCCGGTAAAATTCGGATAATATCCGAAATCCTGGGGCAGATATCCCAGAGCATCTCTGTACATTTCATCCGATGCGTCCAGACCGTCTAAAGTAATGGTTCCTTCCGACGGTTTCATGATTCCGCATATCATTCTCATCAGAGTGGTTTTCCCCGCCCCGTTTTCTCCCAGCAGCCCCGTCACTCCGGGTTTTAACCTCAGCGACAGTCTGTCCACCGCTGTCTTATTCGAGTATTGTTTTGATACCCCTTCTAACACAAGTTCCATGAAAAATTCTCACTTTCTTTTACAAATTTTATACATTCTTTTACTGTTATCGCCATCACCGCCGCCGTCAGAATGATTATGATAAAAGCCGGTGCCTCATAAGCTCTGTGGACTGATTCCAGCGCAATCGAACACATGCTCCCGATAACGCACACTGCCGCCGGTCCTAAAATGTTCATTCTTCCGTGCCATTTTCTCACTATCAGAAGACCTCCCCATACACTCATAAAGTATGGAATTGCAATATTCAGCAAAAGGCCGGCAATACTGATATCCGCATTTTTTTTCAGAACGGCAGCGCACATTATAACAATAACCATACTTACAGCTCCCATGATCAGCATTCTTACCAGTCTTACGAACTTCAGAGAAAACCGGCTGGCGGCTTCAATCTCGTCCATATGATAATGCTCGGACCGGGATAGCAATGCCATCGGCATCAGTGCTCCCAGAGGAATAAACCATGATATAATCAGCATAAATGCCGTATTCCCCGAACCCGCCGCTACCATCATAAGCAGACACAGGGCAGCTCCCGGAATCAGACTTTTTATCCCCATATATCTGAATTCAATTTTTATTATTTCGCCAAGCCGCAGTTTTCTCTGTTCATGTTTTTTTATAAAACGCTTTTCCGCATCGGTTTCTGTCAGAATATATGCACTTTTTATTGCTTCCTTTAACTCCTTATCCGTCATAGTCCGGTTCCTCCTTCCAGATACTTCCTTATCAGCTGAAGTCCTTCTTTCAGGCGCCGGTGAACGGCAAATCTCGACATACCAAGGACTTTTCCTATGTCAGCGGCCGACATTTCACCGATATACCTCATGGTTACTATTTCGCGAAGCTCTTCCGGCAGACTTTCGAGGGCCTGTTCAACGGCTATTCTGTCCGTAACCGAGTCTTCGCCCGCAGCACCGGTATCCACCAGATCCCGGTAATCGTCAATGTTAAGAATGACTTTTCTGCGAAATTCATCCATGCAGAGATTTCTGGCTATGGCATACAGATATGCGGTTTCCTTTCCGAGTTCTTTGTATGTGTGACTCTGCCGGAATCTGAGAAATGTCTCCTGAACAATATCTTCCGCTATGTATTTGTCTTTAGTTTTCATATAACAGTATCGGAGGAGCCTGTCGTACTGTACTTTTAAATCCATGAATTCAACCTCCTCTAATATTATAACGTTCTGTCTGCACTGTTTGTGCGGAATTTTTTTCATCCCTCAAAAAATAAAAACGGTGTCTCAATGATTTAATCGAAACACCGGTAATTATTATAATAGTTTAAGCGAAAAAGGAAGGCGAAACCTGTGTCTGCATTCAACAGATTCTTATTAGACTGCGGTATTATGCACACTATCTCTTTTTGAATAAAATCAGCTCCGGAGCGGTCCCGTCCTTTTCGTATGTGGAAATCATGATAAAGTCCATATTTGCCAGGACTCCGAAGACACGGTCTCCTCCGTATTCGGATTCCAGCTGATTCCCAAGATAGGTTGTCTCATCATCCAGAAATTTCACATCCTCACCGCCGGGAAGTCGGTAGGCAAGATTCACAAAGCGACCCACCAGGGCATTAAGCTTCTTAATCTCAGGCATCCCTTCAATATGAAGTTCATTGATTTCCTTAATAAGCTTCTTCTTAAAATCCTCAAACTGTCCGTTATCGCTGAGTTCTTCATATCGTTTCCAGTAATCCAGTGTCGGCAGCAGTGCCTTCATATACGAACGTGCCTGTTCTTCGGTAAAATTCTCATTTACCATGTGCTGCACGCATACATCTATCAGATCCTCCATGCTGCTGTAAGTAAAGGTTCCGTCGGCGTAGCACCACTTGCAGTATTCTTCGTTCAGCGAACCGTCACTGTCGCGGCCTATGATATCATCCTCCAGAGGCATTCCGCAGCACTGACATCTGAGCTGCCTCGGGGCTCCCAGAAGTGTATTTATCGAGACATTGAATTCCTTGGATAACAGCTTTAAAGTTTCCGTATTCGGAACGGTTTCACCATTCTCCCAGCGTGACACAGCCTGTCTGGTAACCAGTATTTTTGCAGCCAGTTCATCCTGAGATAAACCCTTTCTGCTGCGCAGTTCAAATATTACATCCTTCGTTTTCATTTTACACCTCCATTACAGGCTATTTTATCAGCAAAACTATATCATGAAAAGCAACTTACTGTTTCCCCGTTTCATCGGCCGGTTATTCATTTCCTCCGGCGCACAGGTAATTCATCATACATTGTTTCAAACAATTGTGTCAAAAACTCACTGTTATCGGTTTCGTCCACCAAAAGCATTTCTTTTGCACCCTCATACGGCACGTCCATCCGCGCATCAGGCATCAGCATGACCGCTGCATTTACCGGCTTTACCAGCAACCTGTCGTCATATATTCCGCCGATGATTTTCCCGCGATAATATATGATGTATTCCCCCATCATTGATCTGTAAGATATTCCGTTCAATCCGGATAACTGTTCCAATACATAATTCAGATATTCTTTACTCGATGACAAACACTATTCCCCTTTCTCACAGTACTGCAAAAAAATAAATCTCGGCCCCTCCGCGCCCCGAACACCCGAAAAAACAAAGCTTCCGACTACCGTTCCCGGCTGACTTTTGAGTTCAATAAACCATAACGTACTCCAGATTCTCTTCCCGGGATTGTCCATGCATCCCCGCAGCATCTCCGAAGACGATCCGGGAATGCACCGCTCCCGAACTTTTCCTTTTTCTTCTGTCGTTTTAATCCTGTCTACTTTTCGACGTATTTTCGGATTGCCTCTGATACAAATTCCGCAGTACCTTCTCCCCCGGTTTTATCTATGCCGGTCTTAAATTCACCCTCTGCGGCATACATTTCTCCGAGAGACATCAGAATTTCCTCTGTACAGTTATAATAATTCTCTGTAATAAACTCCCTCAGCTTTTTTACCAGGCTCTGTGCTTCCCTGTCGTCCGGCTGCTGTTCTTTAATCTCGCCGAATTCCGCGAATATTTTCATAAGCTTCACATTAATTGTCCTCTGCTCAGCTTTACTTCTTCCGTCCGATTTTCGTTCATATTCCCTGTATGCATCGGTATGCCCCCAGGATTCCCTTGCCTTTGCCGAATATTCATCGATTTTTCTCTTATCAAATGCATCAAAGCTCATATTATTGACTCCAATCTCTTTTATTTCCCGGGCCAGATCAATCAGATCCTGCAAACGGTTTTTTCGAAGCTCCATGAGGTGTATCTGCTGTTCCAGAGCTCTGTTCCGGTCAAAATCCGGGCTGTCCAGAATCTCCCTGATTTCTTTCAGCGAAAACTCCAGCTCTTTATACAGCATAATATACTGCAGACGCTCCAGTGCGGCATCATCATACAGTCTGTATCCCGCATCCGAAATCTGCGCGGCAGGCAGAAGACCGATTCTGTCATAGTGATGAAGAGCACGTATACTTGCTCCCGATATCTGACTGACTTCATGTACCGTCATCATTTTGACCACCTCATTTCCCTTTGTATCATTATTATAAACTATTACGTAACGTTAGAGTCAATACTGAAAAATTATTTCAGCCGCCGGTCACCTCCGCTTTCTCTTATCTCACAAAATCGCCGCGGTCACAGAACTGATCCTGTTGCGGAACTGTTTCTGTTACAGAACTGTCCCTCGGAAAAGAATTACGATTCCCGCAGATTCGTTTCTGTCTGAAACAGAATCCGCTTCGGCTCTTTTCTGCATTATTGCTTTTAATCTATATCTGCGGATATGTCTGTTTTATCATCTCCGTTTTACGCTCAGGCACACCCGCAGCCTCTGCATATATGCTCCAGTTTCCGACACTTTCCGAAACACATTCTATTATTCTGTTTGACTTGGCTTTTGTAATTCCCATATTTTTTCCGCAATCTGTAAGATCATCTTTTGTAAAGCTGTTCTGCTTTCCGTTAACCGTCATCTGATGTCTGCTCGTGTAATGGCCTTCGGGGTTGTATGCAAATCCGATATCATATGCAGGTGACAGTTTCCAGTTAAGTTCCTTATTCATAAGAAATGAAATATTCTTCACATGATCATCCTGATTCATTGCCAGCACATTAAAAATCATTCGTTTATACAATTCCTCAACCTGGCTTTGATCATTCGTCAGCAGCTTAATAATTCTTCCGGCCTCTTCATAACTGTATATGCCCGGATAATTATAGTCTGTATGGGTAAGTGCAGCCAGTGTCTGCATATGAAGTTTTTCTCCGGAATTGATTCTGTCAAATCGTTTAGTCATAAAATGGCTTCGTCCGTTCTCCTCATACAGCCTGGATTCCATTATTTCTATTTCACAGCTTTTGGCCATCAGATAATAGGCGTATTCAATCCTTCCATATCCGGCTTCATCATTTTTTTCTTTATCACTGTTTTCGTCAACACCGTCAAGCTTAATAATCCAATAGTCAAATCCTTCTCCCGCGTTTATCTGTCCGCTTCTGATTTCGTTAGTTTCCTGATTCCATGCTATAACTGCCTTTGCTCTTGCACCTCCGGCACTGGTTCCAAGCTTTAACAGTATAGCCAGATTCTCTTCTTTTTCGGGTTTTACGGAAAATTCCTTTCTCTGCAGCAGAATAGAAGATGCAAGCTTCACCAGTTCATCCACATCTACCTTTTGTGTCTCTGCCGGGTTCGGGCCGGTCTGAGGTCTGTATTCAAGAGCTCCCATTCCACGTTCCCCGGTGTAGCACAATCTTTCAACCGCCCCCATACTGTCCGGCTGCCTTCCCTGTTTCATCAGCCAGTTGTTTATTACTGCATTTCCGAATTTATCCGGAAGGGAATCCGCAATAAGGCCGGGGACTCCGTTAAATGAAGTCCTGATAAGATCCGGAAACTGATATGTCTTTCTCTCGGGCGGCATCATAACAGGCGACAGATTAACTTCATTATCTATTGCCCAGTCTGTATAACGGAAATTTATTATACTGCTGCCTTCATTTTGAGAAATGCTTCCAATATGTCTTCCCCAAAGATAAACATCAGCTGTCTGTACCATGCATTATTCCCCCCATGTAAGATTCTTCTCTTTTTTTCCCTTTTTCACTGCTCTCTTTCTGGTATGACCCAGTCTGCTTACGTCTATAGGGTTAACTGTTTCCTCCGGAATAATACAATCCAGATTGGATGATAATCCCATCGCCAGCAGTACGGAGACAACTTTACCTAATCCCACATCTTCACCCGATTCCAGTCTCCTGATTGTCGCAACGGACACTCCCGATTTTTTTGAGAGTTCGGACTGCTTCATATTCATATCAAGGCGATATTTCTGTAAACGGGTTCCTATCTCCTTTAATACCATCTGATTCGTCATGCTGTTTGTAATCTTCATTTGATATTGCTCCTTTTCCGGAAATCTATTATATGTCCGGTTTCAAAAAAATAATACCACTTTATTTCTTTGTTTTCAAGCGCTAATATCTGAGTGATTATCCCATGTTTTACGGGTTAATGATTCATATCTGAGTCTTTATATTCTTCCAATTGTATGCTATATGTATCGGAAATATCCGAGGCGGCTATCCCCCGTCTTCCGCTCTTCCAAGAGATAGCATCCGCTCTATCAAAATATAGACTCTGCTCTTCCAAAAGATAGCACATGCAGATTGTAAGATATGTCATATTTTCGGATTGACCCGGAGGCAAACACCACCGGTTTTTGAATAATTTCCGTGCTGTCTCTTATTATTGACACTCAAAAAAATATATATTATAGTTGAAGTATCAGAGAATTATCCCAAAGTTTGTGCAAATCTCTGAACTGATATAGCAGGTGCTTCAATATTCGAATTTTAAATTTACATTGGAATACCACAGAATCCGCGAATAAACATAATGAAACGGAGTAATGATTATGAAAAAACAAGGAAAAATTAATACAGTATTATTGGGATGCGGCGAAATCACAAAGCATTATGGGTATAGTTTGTTTAATTCCGATACAATTGAGCTTATCGGGGTATGCGATAAAGATGAACACGCGGCCGGGAGACATTCATTCATGGATGTACCTTTTTTTACAGATTACTCGCAAATATCCCCGGAAAATACTGACCTCGTCATTCTTGCGACAACGGCGGAGTCTCATTTTTCAATTGCGGAGAAATTAATCAGGCAAAGAATTCCTGTACTGACAGAAAAACCGATGACCGGTTCAGTTTCGGAAACCGAGACTTTATTCAGACTTTCTTCAGAATATAACTCAAAAGTAGATTGTATGTTTCATTGGAAATATCTTCCCGAAATAGATTATCTGAAAGATAATATGGGGAAATATGGGAAGTTGAAAAAAATTAAATTATTCATTCATGATAATTACGCGTGTATGAATAATTCCATAAGAGCTGATCGCAGAGGAATGATGGGCGCCTGGATTGACTCGGGAATTAATGCACTCAGTCTGATAGATGAAATCCTTCCGTTAAATTCAGGTACCGTTTTTAAAGCGGAAGAGTCGTTAGAATATGATTCTTTTACCGGATATACGATTTATGCTGACAAAAAATACAGAATATCAGATGTTGATGTCGAAATCATAGTTGACTGGAGAGAAAATACACGCATCAAGACCTTTGAATTCGAATTTGAAAAAAATAAAGTGACGATTTTCCACTCTCAAAAAGAATATTATGTGGATGATAAGCTTGAATTCACCTGGGAGAGTGACGATGCTCTCGCCGATCAGTATACAAGGATTTTCAAAAACTATTCGATTGATAATGCTGATACTGCTAATATCCTCACACTTCACAAAATCCTTTTTTTATAAATCCGCACTTTATAAATCATTGTATGTAAAGACCGGCCGAATGGCACATAGTACCATCCGGCCTTTTAATTCACATTCTCTGTCTGTGCATTATGTTATTTCCCTCATTCTTCAGCCACCTGACCTGAGTCCTGTAGTCAGGCAGCACTTTCTCAACTTCATTCCAGAATGCTTTTGAATGGTTCATTTCTTTTCGGTGGCACAGTTCATGCACAACAACGTAATCAATAACCTCCGGCGGCATTAGCATCAGCAGACAATTAAAGTTCAGATTGCCTTTACTGCTGCAGCTCCCCCAGCGGGTCTTCTGGTTTCGTATTGTAATGCGCCCGTAAGTCACACCGATAATTTTTGCAAAATGCGCTGCTCTTGCAGGGATAATCCTATGCGCTTTCTCCGCCAGCCCGTTAATCTCTTCCTCAGTCAGCAGTTCCTGATGCGAAGCTTCAAGCTCGATATTTTTCTTTCGCATCTGCTCGATATGCTTAAGTATCCATGGCTCTTTTTCCCGCAGGATTCTCTCAATATCCTTTTTCACAGTCCGCCTTGGCACTCTGACGGTTACCGTCAGATCAGTATTTATCTGAATTCCCACAGTTTTTCTGTCGGATCGTATTATCTTAACGTCCATATCTGCCTCCTTGCAAAACCACTTTCCGCAAAATCATGCTTTCCACAAATCTTTCTCTCTCACAAAATCGTTTCTGTCACAGAAGAATTCTTTTCGCAAAACACTCCTGCCAAGTGCATTTAGCTTTTGAACTGCAAATTCGCCTTATTAAAAGCAGTTCCCTCAGCAACATCTTCTATCCATCTACCCCGATTATCTTAATAGAATCCGCATTCACGCGGCATCTGAAGCACCTTACTCCGACACCTTCGTTTACCGCCTTCGTCAAGGCTTCTCCGAATTCCGGCTGTGATTCATTGTTCGGCAGAACCTTACTGATTCCGTTCATCTGAATAACGAAAGCCACCGAGCAATGATATCCCTCCTTCGCGGCTCTGACCAGTTCATTAAGATGTCTCACGCCCCGCTCCGTAGGTGCATCCGGAAACAGGCCGATGCCCTGCCTATTATCCGATGCCAGAGTGCAGCCTTTCACTTCCATAAGATATCTTTCCCCATCTTTCTCCATATAAAAATCAATTCTTGAATCTCCGTATTTATACTCCGGCTTCACCACATCATAATCAAGTTCCGACAGGTACTGCTTAATCAGTGCATTAGGTACAAGACTGTCAATATTTACCCATTCGAGCTTTTCACTATAAACGGAAATCAGATCGAAGGCAGTCTTTCTGTCCGGATTATCCGCCCTCTGCAAAACCACCTTTGCCCCGGGAAGCAGCAATTCCTTCAGCCTTCCTGTATTTTTCACATGTGCGGTTTCCTCTTTTCCATCAACCAGAACAGTCGCGGTAAATCTGTTGACACGTTTCATAAATAAACCCTGCGTCGTGTTTTCATATTTAATCATAGCTTTCGACCTCTCTATATCCTTTCGCCTTACCGCATCGTTTTTATAAGGTCAAATATATCTTTATCTAAAACCTGCGTTATTGTTACTATTCACAGTCCCTCTATTTAAAGTGCAAATTATTGGTTTTTGATTCGATAAGTGTACAGTCACTGCGAATCTGATCAGTACAATACTGAATTCATAATTGTATCTCAACGGCTGTAAATAGTAACACGTTATTATATGTTTCTCTTATCCTTCGAGTCTCAATTACCGGAACATACCAAAATAATTATAAAAAGCGTCCCGCACAAGAGACGCTTTTTATCTGAATTTCTTTCAATTACAGTATTATTTATCCGTCGGTTTCATTGTAGGGATTTCTTCCGTAACCAGTTTACCATGCTTCGTGATGCTTCGCAATCATTTTTCTGCGGATTTTCTGCTATTCGTCATGTATCGTGACACTTCGTCATTCTTGTTCTTTTGATGTCATTCTGATGTCTTTTGAAAATTTTGCTGTCAGGCTTCGGACAAATTGCCCTTCTCAAAATACATCCATTTTAGCGGATAACCGCTCAAATGTTTCCTGTTTCTTTTCTTCAGTCGCCTCGGCATAGATGTTCATGGTAGTTTGAATATCGCTGTGCCCCATTATCGACTGAATGATTTTCAAATTGGTCTCGTTTTCGCAAAGCCTTGTGCAAAATGTGTGTCTCAGGTGATGCGCCGAGAAATCCGGCAGCAGGATCGGATCCCGGTGCTCTTTCTTTGCCTGAATTTCTTCCTCTGCATTGTAGTCGGAAATGATTCGTTTGATCGCACGGTTTACGGACTGCGGATTCGGGACATTGCCGAAACGGTTGTTAAAAACAAAGCCTGTCATTCCGTCTATCGTGACGTCATCCCACCCGTTTTCCTTCTGTTCCTCCTCCAGCATCTCAAAAGCGTCTCTCACCGAATCCAGCATGGGAATGGTTCGAATACCTGCTTCCGTTTTCGGCTTTGAAACATGAAGTACGGATGATCTGCTGTCGCCGACCGGGTAATACACGACGCTGTGGTTGATGCTTATGACGCCCTTCTCGAAATCAATGTCTTCCCAGCGCAGTCCCAAAGCTTCCCCGATACGGCATCCTGTTCCGAGAAGAATCGTAAACAGCGGCCACCAATGGCAATACACCGGATGGTTTGCAATATGATTCATGAAGGCACGCTGCTGGTCAACCGTCAAGGCGTGCCGCACTCCGCTCGTCTGATCGGAGGACTTCTTTATCTCCGCCATTACGCCGTCTGTGGGATTCTTGCGAATGATGTCATCCCGCACGGCAAGCTGAAACGTCGGATGCAGAAGCGTGTGAATCGTTTCCAATGTGTTGATCTGCAATTCTTCTTTGTCCAGAAGATACCTGTAATACTGCAGAACATCCGAGTATTTTATCCCAGCGATCAGTTTTTCGCCGAAGGTGTTGCGAACGAACCGATCATACATATACAGGTAATTGCTTTTGGTCGTCTGCCGAAGGTTTGCTTTGGTACTCATGTAGCGATCAAAGACGAAATTGATCGTCGCTTTTCCTGCAACATAAATATCCAGTCCGTCCAGCTGATTCTTCATCAGCTGTTTTTCTTTCTCTCGCAGAGTTGCAAGGTCATTTGCGTAGATGTACTTGCGTCTTCCAAGCGGATCCGTATAGGAATATGCGTACCGATTGTCAGAGCTGCGCTGCATCTCTCCTTTTTGCAGGGTTCTTCCCCGCTGGTCTTTTCTTACCTTAGCCATGTGAATTCCTCCTTTTTGTCAAAGAAGGACTCATTCACTTTCAGATTCAGATAAAATCCTTTCTAAACCGGCCAAGACAACTTCTGTCAGTGTCATATTGTGTTTTCGGGCGTAATCACAGATTTTTTCAAACAGAGAATCGTCCGCTCGGATACTCAGTATTTTCTTTTTTGAATTATCCGACTTCGGCCTTCCCATCTTTGTCATATCTGTTCTTTCACCCCCGTCGACATCATTATACTTATTGTATGACAGAAAGTCAACCGGTTTTTGAGTCCTTCTATGTAAAAGGCAGGAATTGTAATTCTACCCGCTTTTCTATGTAATCGGTTCCCCGTAATCAGGGAACCGGTGCCGATTGCTCAGCACTCACGAAAAGTCTCTAAGTACCTTTCGAAAATATCACCGTTTACCAATGCGACCTTGTCAATTTTGTAGACAGCCTTGGCTTCTTTTGCGAGTTCCTGAAACTTCGTAAGTCCCAGACTGTATCGCTCTGCACCCTCGGCGTATCGGACGAACTTCTTGGCATACTGTTTTGTCTTTTCGACAGTGTTACGGGCATATCCCATTCACATGACCTCCATTAATAATTGAAATGCGGTGCGCCTTGCCGTCGTTTTCCGATCGCACCGGGTTATCGGAAACGGCTTTCAGATTTGGTGTCTTGTGTATGGTGTCTGAATCAAAAGTGGGTGCGTTATACGCAACCCCTCGGTTAAAGTGAGGGCTCATCCCTCGATGGGATTCTTTTCTGCGGTGTCTGTGTTTCGTATGCGTGGAGCTTTGCCAGCACGCTTTCTTTTTTCTCCGGTAGTTCGGCTTCATGGAGAACGGTGTCCACGCAGAAACGGATCTGACGGATGATCTCGGAATCCATATTTGCGGCTTGCAGCTCGGCGGACAGTTTCTTGTTTTCTTTGCGGAGCGCCTGCGCCTCGGATGCGAGCTTTTCCCGGTCGGCTGGCGTGATTTTGTTGGCTTTCAGATAACGAATTGCCTTCTGGTATTCGGCAAGCTCATCCCTGTGCGTCTCGGCGTATTTTTCTCTTACAAGCGTGAAGCCGGTCTTGGATTTGTCGGCAATCGGTTTCAGACGGGCAGCGGTGTCTAAATACCGGATGCCGTTTTCCAGACGCTTGATCTGCTTGTCATTTGCTTTAATCTCATCATAGACCGCAAGCATGGAATTGAAATCCTCCAGTGTTCGGATACCCGTTTCCTGCATCCAGTTAAAAATCCGAGCACGCTGTTTCAGGTCAACGACAGTGCCCTTCTGCTGAGCGTATCTGTTCCAGTCAAAGCGCTGATCTTTTCGCAGGTCGAAATAGGCGTTCACGAAGTCCATGATCGTCGGCGGCTGCGTTTCCTTTTCTGTCAGGGCGGCAATCTTTTCAATGACGGTTTTCAGCCATGTGGTCAGCTCCGCAAACTGTCTTTTGAGAGAACCGCGCCTGCTGTTGTGTTCTTTGACCTGCCGATTGTAATTGCCGATTTCCGTTGCAATGCCTTTTTGCTCCATGTGCGCGACAGCAGCGC
>DCHZ01000004.1 GCA_002315385.1 Firmicutes bacterium UBA1739
GCTGCTGTATCTTCAATCCGCTGCTACATTTTCAATCTACTGCATCAGATTCTGAGCTTGCGCGCACGATTGCCTTATATCATTTCACCTATCATGGAAACTGCCTGCTCCAGCCTGATAATTTCCTCCTTTAATTTATCCCTTTGTTTAACCAGCATCTTTCTTTTTTCTTCAGGCTCCGAATCAATGAGAAACCGTATTTCGTTAATGGTAAACCCGAATTCCTGATACCTCTTAATCATACAAATCCGCTCCTGGGCTTCCTGATTGTACAAAAGATACCCGTATTTGTTTCTTCCGGTGAAACTGACCAGTTTTGCCTGTTCATACCCCTGAACAGCTCTTCGGGAAACTCCGTATTTCCCGCACACTTCTTTTAAAGTTAATTCGTTCAAAATCAATGCCTCCTTAAGTGATTTCGACGTCGATAATCGACAGATTTTTCTCGTCACTATAGGCGTTGTAATTTTTGCGAATCCACTCAGTTTTCACCGAATTTAGATCCGTTCCGAAATATCGGGAAATATCAGAATCCTGCTGACCGCAGCAGATTACTTTCTCTAATCTTTCAATTCCGGAATAACACTGTAACTGAATATTAATATTACGTTATGACTGCACTTAACGTGCAGTCAAGCACTATATTTTATAACATTGATTTTATTGTCATTATTCACAGTCCTTCTATTCAAAGCACAACTGATTGGTCTGTGATTCGTAAGACTGTATAACTGAATTAATCAGCCGGTTGTTTTTCAAATGCTGTACCGGTCATACTGACATAAAAACAAATCCGGTTGCTGCCACCACCCCTTGAAGATATCACAACTCCTTCGGAATTATCAGGTTAATTAATTTCAATCTATTTTCCCGTAATCTATTGAAAAATTTTTCCTGATCATTATACTCCAGGCAGCTACACTTGCTCAGAAGGGCCTTAACTAATTGAAAAATATATTCTGATAATTATGCTCCATGATGTGAAGGGCTCTGACCGTTGCCTTCCACATTAAATATATATCCTGATAATTAAATCCGATGCTGATTGCATACTCTGCTTCCGTTAAGCCCACTACAATCAAATAGCTTGTGCGAACATATACGATTTCTGTATATGTTCGGTTTGGTTTGGGAAATATTCGAGAGGATCAGAGATGGTCAGGGAAGGTCAAAAACTAAATCTCAAAGGAAATGTCTCCACATTTAAGATTTTTTTTAAATATGGAGACATTATTTGCAAAAAAGTGAATTATAGATGGGTTCAAAGGTTAAATCAGGCTCATTTTCTCCTAATTTATTCCATATTTTAATCATTAATGAAATAATGGTGCATCATTTGCTGCTAAAACCACAAAAATGTCTCCACATTTTTGAAAATTTTTTAATGTGGAGACATTGCGTCCCAATCAACGCAATAGCACCGGTTCTGTCGCGCTCGACTCCAATAAACTACACCTCATGATGAAACAGAGGTGCAGTTCAGGGAACTGCCGATTTTTTTACAGGGCATTAATTTTGATAAGCTGCCGGATACGATAATTAATCGCAGATTGTAAAGCTATATTCGCAAGCTGACATAACACTCGTTCCGCCGGCAATTTTTTCCACCGTCCTCCATTCAGCAGAAATCTCTCAAGCTTCAACCCCGGCAAGCGGTTCAAAAACGAACCGATATTTATTAAACTACATCCGCTCAATCATCATAAACTGAACTGACAACCCCAAACACGGCTTCAGCTATGTACAGAATCCTCAGCTGCAGTGCCGTTGCGGCCGGTATTTTTGCGCAGTGCACTTCAGAAAAAGTAAGGCCTTTCTTCCCGCTTCAGTATGTAAGCATGCAGACCTTTCATCTCGATTCATTTTGAAAGTATGTACCGGACAGCTTTGCTTCGTACCTTTTTAAAGATTTCGGCTGTCCTCTGAAAATCGTTCGAAGAATAAGATTTTCTATGGCTTTCGTATCCATGGAAACGTCAGTACCATACTCAAAAATATATATGAAGTTTTCAGCCCGGTCTGTCTTCGAGTACTCCTGTATCTTCATAAATTGCCGTGCAGCGTAGTCCGGATCATTCATTTTCCCGAAATATTCAAGATAGAATAATTCTCCCGTTTCCGGATTCATGATACTAAAATCCGGATACACAATCCGATTGTCCATGCAGAACGCAGCCTCGTAACGGTACGGAATTTCAAGCATTATCAAGGTATTTGCAATAATGACTTCCGCTCTTGATCTAACTCGCTCGTGTTTTGCGGTTATATAGTTCTGACGCAAATCGAAAGGCACCGGATTTGAATCAAACATACTGTTCATCCATGCCCTTGCTTTCTGCTCCATTGGTAAAAGAGGCTTTCTGACCAGCCTCCGCACACCATACGGAAGTTTTTCGATAACCTCTGCGGGATCATCATAATCGTAATCTTTTTCAAATTTTTCCAATGCCTTTAGCCTCTTTTTCAGTATGCGATTTGTTTTCTCAAGGTAGATTTTTGTTGCAAGGTCCGATGCTTCCGGAGCATTCAGAGAAACATACTTGTCTTCAAAAGCCAATCCGGCTCCTCCATTTCTTAAACGCAAGGCATGAGAATTCCTTTCTTTTTTAATTGAAACACGACCGCCGGGAAGCGTTCCAAGCCGATCGGTATTATTTTTGAGCATTTTTTTAAGCTCCCTGATTTCGTGAATATTATTGTCTCTATCCATAAACCCCTTAATAATACAGCTTTGAATTTGGAGGAAGCTGTCTCACGTTTCAATATAACACATTTACAAATTTTTACAATAGCAATATAAAGCTAACCTGAGATTCATGAAAAGCTCTATCCCTTTTTCATGTCAGTTTCCGTAATCTCATCGATCCTCATGTACATTATCGCAACTCAAAATCTGCCCTTATTCAGATGCTGTAACAGTTTTATTTTACAGCAAACACTCATCAGAACATTCCACTATCATTTGAACTGTTACTAATCCACTAATTTTTTCTCCTTTCAAATCAGTTTTTTAAAGGAGTGGCAATATTATTACCAACCCGGCATTGCCGGAAATAATGAACTGCAGCAGGATTTTCGAGTATGAACGCAGGTACGCCGAAAGGCATTACCGGCAGGAAACCAGGATGAAGCACAGGCTCAAGGATGAAAAACCTGTTATTGAAGCTTTTATCAAATGAGCTGAAGCCATACTGTTTCGGGCAGCAGCAAATTTACAAAAGCTGTCAACTATCTGCTCAGCCGCAGAACATACCTGATGGCCAATCTTGAAAACTGACATTGCAGCCTGTCAAATTACTCTCAGGGAACTCAGTCCGTCCTGTTACAGTGGGCAGGCGCAACTGGTTATTTAGCGTGTCCGTATACGGAATTAATGCAAGCATGGACATCTACACCATTGTTGATATGGCAAATCTGTACGGTCTGAGCCGTTACAAATACATTGAGTATCTTCCTGAACATTGTCCTTCTGCAGAAATTACAGATGAAGAACTGTCAAAACTTGCACCATGGAATAAGGACGTTCAGAAGGCTTGCATGAAAAGTTCCAGGTAGCCTGCAGTTAGCTGCAGGCTTTAAGCAGGTGTACACCCCGAAACTTGGCGCTTACGAAGAATCATGCATGTAATGGCATGAAAACGGAGAGCCGTTTAAAGCTCTCCGTTCGCGTCGAAAATATTTCGGTATTTTGTTCTACCCCAACATTTGACATAGAACCCTTTTTCAGTGCCCTTTGTTTTCAAGGCTTTTCGGGATTTCTGCAATTATTCCCACTCAATTGTTCCGGATGGCTTTGGTGTCAAATCATACAGAACTCTGTTTACTCCCCTGACTTCGGCGGTAATTCTTGCCGTAATCTTCTGCAGGAGCGCAAAGGGAACGTCCTCAACAGTAGCGGTCATAGCATCTATTGTATTAACCGCACGCAGGATAACCGGCCAGTCAAAGGTTCTTACTCCGTCTTTTACGCCGACAGATTTGAAATCCGGAACAACAGTGAAATACTGCCATACTTTTCCTTCGAGACCTGCATTTGCAAACTCTTCACGAAGAATAGCATCCGCTTCTCTTACGGCTTCAAGACGGTCACGTGTGATGGCACCAAGGCATCTCACACCGAGTCCCGGTCCCGGGAACGGCTGACGATATACCATTCCGTCAGGAAGTCCCAGAGCCTTACCGCAGGCTCTTACTTCATCCTTAAAGAGCATCTTAAGTGGTTCCACCAGTTCAAAGTCCAGATCCTCAGGCAGACCGCCTACATTGTGATGAGATTTGACCGCCTTCACAGTTTTTGTTCCGGATTCGATTATATCCGGATAAATTGTTCCCTGACCCAGGAACTCAATTCCGTCCAGCTTTCTTGCTTCCTCTTCAAATACTCTGATAAATTCTCCGCCGATGATTTTTCTCTTCTGTTCAGGATCCGCTACTCCGGCAAGCTTGTCGAGGAATCGATCCACCGCATCGACATAAACCAGATTTGCGTCCATCTGATTTCTGAATACATCAACAACCTGCTCAGGTTCACCCTTTCTTAAAAGACCATGATTTACATGCACGCAGGTAAGCTGCTTGCCGATTGCCTTTATCAGAAGGGCGGCAACCACCGATGAATCCACTCCACCGGAAAGTGCAAGAAGAACCTTTCTGTCGCCTACCTGTTTTTTTATGAGTTCTATCTGGTCATCAATAAAATTCTGAACATTCCAGTTAGTCTGAGCTTTGCAGGTTCCCAGTACAAAATCCGAAATCATTTTTGTTCTGGCTTCGCCTTCTTTTGGAAGCTGTGCTCCGCCTTTATGATCAAAAGCGATTACAGGTACTCCAAAATCATATACATACTGCGCCACGTCAATTTCCACGCCGTCAACAACTCTGTTCGGTCCGCCATTTAATATTATTCCCTTAACGTTAGGAAGTGCTTTAAGCTCTTCCGGCTTAATATCGTGAGGATGAATCTCACTGTATACCCCTAAAGCTCTTATTTCTCTCGCAAGACGAGGATTCTCTTCGCTTCCGAGGTCAAAAACTACAATCATATCCTGTTTCATCGCTTTTCCTCCTGTTTAACCTGTTCAAATATTTTTCAATCATATTATACTAAACATCATTATTATAGGCAAGTGCGGTGTAACCCGAAGGGCAAAAAAATCGGCTCCCGATGCTGTTTTCGGAAGCCGATCAGATATTTATGTTTAGTATCTCAAGTCCTTTTAACTAGTTTTTCTTATATTCCGCACCGAATGCGATAAGGCTGATACCCTGTGTAATAAGCACGAGCGAGAACATCACATCAATCACAATAAATCCGATTGAAGGTCTGATAAATACCAGGATAGCCATAAGAATAAGGAATATTCCGATTACCATATTAAATGCCCAAGGAACTCCTAATTTCTTTAACTCCATTGATATAGCTATTCTTGTCACACCAGCTGCAATCATTGTAATAGCAAGGATTACAACTATTACTGTGTTTGCAAAAGCTATTCCAAAATAACTGAAAAGCAATATTCCGCCGGCTATAATTGTCAGAATCGCGAAAATTATATCCCATACAGATTTCTTTTCTCTCTTACACGCATCAACTAAAGATACAATACCTCCGACTAACAGCGCTGCACCGAATAACCACGCAATAGCGAATGCACTTACTGCCGGGTTTACAATACAGAACATGCCGGCGAGGATTACAAGAATCCCCATTGTGATACTTAATACTTTCATTACCTCTTCCTCCTTAATAAATATTAATACCCGGTTTTTTTCAATACAAATTTAATCCTCTGTAATCGAAACTTATACTACTCTCTTAAAAACCCCGATTACTGTATCAGGCATCGAAAACTGTAATTATGAAAACAACCAGTTATTATTATATTTCAATAACAACTCTCTGTCAACTTCAAATTATATGCAAGAAAAACAATTCATATATGCAGAAAAAACAATATATTTTTGTATGACGATAATATCTGCTCCTTAATGCAATCCGTTTTGCAATGGTCTCTTTCACAGGATATAATTAAGCTTTTTGGAGCTTATTATCAAATTTATATTATTAAGCGTAACATTATCTGCTTACTCCCGAAAAGTCCCTGTCCTTCAGAATTACATCATGTGCACCGCCTTCTACGATACTTGTAGCGGAAACAATCGTGATTTTTGCTTTCTGCTGCAATTCCGATATCGTAAGTGCTCCGCAGTTACACATGGTAGATCTAATCTTGCTCAACGTAAGCCCTACATTATCTTTAAGGCTTCCTGCGTAAGGGACATATGAATCCACACCTTCTTCAAATGAAAGCTTTGAATCTCCGCCCATATCATATCTCTGCCAGTTTCTTGCTCTGTTTGAGCCTTCACCCCAGTATTCTTTAACATAGTTTCCGTTAATATTGAGTCTGTTTGTCGGACTTTCATCGAATCTTGAAAAATATCTGCCCAGCATCAGGAAATCCGCACCCATCGCAAGAGCCAGAGTCATATGATAATCATATACAATACCGCCGTCCGAACATACCGGAACGTATATTCCGGTCTCCTTAAAATACTCATCCCTTGCCTCACAAACGTCAATCAGTGCCGTAGCCTGTCCTCTTCCTATACCCTTTGTTTCACGGGTTATGCATATTGAACCTCCGCCGATTCCGACTTTAATAAAATCCGCACCGGCTTCCGCAAGGAACCTGAAGCCTTCCTTATCAACTACGTTTCCCGCACCAACCTTTACCTTGTCACCGTAGTGTTCTCTGATCCAGTCAATAGTAATCTTCTGCCACTCCGAGAAGCCCTCCGATGAATCTATGCATACGATATCTACACCTGCATTCACAAGAGCAGGTACTCTTTCCGCGAAATCTCTGGTGTTTATTCCCGCACCCACAATAAGTCTTTTGTTTTCATCAAGAAGCTCATTCGGATTTTCCTTATGCGCCGCATAGTCCTTTCTGAAAACGAAATTTGTAAGTCTCTGATTCTCATCAACTATAGGAAGAGAATTCAGTTTATGTTCCCAGATAATATCATTTGCCTCACTGAGAGTAATCCCATCCTTTGCCCAGATAAGCTTATCAAAAGGAGTCATGAAGTCTTCTACTTTTTCATCAGGTGACATTCTGCTGATTCTGTAGTCTCTGCTTGTCACAAGCCCAAGAAGCTTACCTGCGCCGGTTCCGTCATCTGTAACAGCTACGGTAGAATGTCCGCTTTTTTCTTTTAATGCAAGAATATCCCGAAGAGTCTGATCCGGTCTGATGTTTGAATCACTCTGAACAAATCCTGCCTTGAACTTTTTTACCTTCCTCACCATTTCAGCCTGGCTTTCAATAGACTGTGAACAGAAAATAAAAGAGATACCGCCTTCACGGGCAAGGGCAATACCCATTTTCTCACCGGAAACAGCCTGCATTACCGCAGAAACCATCGGAATATTCATAGACAGAGCCGGTTCTTCCATGCCTTTTCTGTATTTTACAACCGGAGTTTTGAGACTTACATTGGCCGGTATGCACTGCGCGGATGAATAACCCGGAACAAGAAGATATTCGTTAAAAGTTCTTGAAGGTTCTTCGTAATAAAATGCCATTTTTTCTTTCCTCCCTTTGATATTTGAATGATATTAGTGTTGTTTGATTCGTTAGTTTAACTTTAATTTTACAATATTTTTCCGCCTTATTCAAGAAGAAAAGACCTAATTATTTTGCCTCTTACAGTCATATGTACTATTATTTACCCGCAACGCATGAGCAATATACAGTGTACCTCAGTTTTCAAATCATTGCTGTATTTCACGTGCGGGTTCGTAAATCCTTTATTATACACTTATAAAATAAGACCCCGTATAAATACGAGGTCTCACCTTATTTAATATTCAGTTATTCTTCATCACCGGTTTTCCACCTTGCGACTTTTGCCACTACCGTAACTCCGGATTCATTAACTTTAACAAATCCTCCTTCGCAATGTGCATGTCTCAGTCCCTCTTCCTCTGTTCTGATTTTAAGAGGTCCTTTACCGATAATTGCATTTGTATAGATATGGTCGTAGAGAAAAGCTTCGTCTCCGTCGACGGTTCTTACAACTACCATATCCGCATCTCCGTCAAAGAATTTTTCCACAGGAGTAACTACTTCGAGATGAAACGACTGTGCCATCACGTCACCTCCTATTAGTTTTCGTTAGCTTTTGCAACTACTTCTTCTATTGAACCTGCAAATAAGAATGCTGATTCCGGAAGATCATCGTATTTACCGTCGAGAATATCTTTGAAGCTTCTTACTGTATCTGCAATCGCTACATACTTACCCTGCATACCTGTAAACTGTTCAGCTACATGGAAAGGCTGAGATAAGAATCTCTGTACTTTTCTTGCACGGTTTACGATAATCTTGTCATCATCACCGAGTTCGTCCATACCGAGGATAGCAATGATATCCTGAAGTTCTGTGTATCTCTGAAGAATTTCCTGTACTCTACGAGCAACTGTATAGTGTTCTTCACCGAGTACCAGCGGATCCATGATTCTTGAAGAAGAATCCAGCGGGTCTACAGCAGGATAAATACCCAAGTTAGAGATTTCTCTGGATAATACAACTCTTGCGTCCAGATGAGCAAATGTTGTTGCCGGAGCCGGGTCAGTCAGGTCATCGGCAGGTACATATACAGCCTGTACTGATGTGATTGAACCCTGTTTTGTTGATGTGATTCTTTCCTGAAGTTCACCCATTTCAGTAGCCAGTGTAGGCTGATAACCTACGGCTGAAGGCATACGACCGAGCAGAGCCGATACTTCCGAACCTGCCTGGGTAAATCTGAAGATGTTATCGATGAAGAGCAGTACGTCCTGTCCTTTAACATCTCTGAAGTATTCTGCCATTGTCAGACCGGAAAGAGCAACTCTCATACGAGCTCCCGGCGGTTCATTCATCTGACCGAATACCATGGCTGTTTTACCGATAACGCCCGAATCTGTCATTTCATAGTATAAATCGTTACCTTCACGGGTTCTTTCTCCTACTCCTGCGAATACGGAGATACCGCCGTGCTGTGTAGCGATATTGTTAATCAGTTCCTGAATAAGTACTGTTTTTCCTACGCCGGCACCTCCGAACAGACCAACCTTACCACCTCTTGTGAACGGTGCCATAAGGTCAACAACCTTGATGCCTGTTTCGAACATCTGAGCTGTTGTATCCTGTTCTTCGAATGTAGGAGCCTTTCTGTGAATAGGAAATCTTTCCTTTGAATTAACTGGGCCTTTATTGTCTATTGTTTCACCGAGAAGATTGAATAATCTTCCTAATGTTTCTTCGCCTACAGGTACTGTAATTGGTCCACCTGTATCGAGAGCTTCTGTTCCTCTTTCAAGACCGTCTGTTGATGACATCGCAATACATCTTACGATATCGTCACCAATATGCTGAGCAACTTCTGCTACGATTTTTCTGCCATCTACTTCGATTTCGATAGCGTTTCTCAGAGCCGGCATATTCTCCGCATCGAACTTGATATCAAGAACAGGACCGATAATCTGAGTAATGATACCTTTTTTAAGTTCCAAGCACTCCACGTCCTTTCATTATTAATCTAACGCATCTGCGCCACTGACAATTTCAGTAATTTCCTGAGTAATTGCAGCCTGTCTTGCTCTATTGTAGAACAATGTCAACTGATCAATCATTTCCTTAGCATTGTCAGAAGCGTTTTCCATAGCTGTTCTTCTTGAACCCTGCTCGCTGACATATGATTCTACCATTCCGCCGTAAATCATACTTTCAACATACTGAGGAACAAAAAGATCGAAGAAATTTTCCTGATCCGGACAGAAGACAACCGCTTCCACCCATTCGGGATCTCCTTCACCGACTACACTTTCCGAATCCACCGCAAGTTTTTCCATGTTTGCGTCAAAATCAGATTTTGAAACAGGAAGAACTCTTGCGGACGTTGTCTGCTGGGAAATCATGCTTATAAACTGAGTATAAACTACGTATACTTCATCGATTTCACCTTTGTTGTAAAGATCTATGATTTCGTCAGACAGCTCTTTACATTCGGTATATGTTACGGTTTCGCCAATGCCCTGATATGATTTCATTATGTTATATTTTCTTTTTGTGAAATAATCAACGCTTTTAAGACCGACCGGTATTATGATACTTTCAGTTTCCTTACCCTTTTCAATTGCAGCGTGCATTTTGAATGTGTTTGTATTGAAACCGCCGCAAAGACCTTTGTCTCCCGCAATAACAATATACAGGGTTTTCCTGATTTCTCTTGCACCATCAACATATCCGCTGTTGATGTTGCTGTTTGAACCGAGAATCTCGCTTACTACTCCGGAAACAGCTTTAAAATATGGTCTGTATGTTTCCATTCTTTCTCTTGCTTTTCTGAGCTTTGATGATGCAACGAGCTCCATGGCCTTAGTGATCTGTCCGGTGCTGCTTACACTCTTGATCCTGCGTTTTATATCTCGCATTCCTGCGCCTGCCATTCAGCTCACCTCCAATTTCCGTTTATTATACTATTCTACTGAAAACTGAGGAATGAACTCTTCGATAGCAGCCTTTAATTTCTGTTCCGTATCATCAGAAATCTTAGCATCAGTTATGATAGCTTTGCCGATTTCAGGATGGATAGATCTCATGAATTCGAGGAAGTCCTTTTCGAACTTGCCAACTTTATCTACAGGAATACTCATTAAGTACTTGTTGATAACCGCAAAGATTATCATTACCTGTTCTTCAACCGGCATTGTTGAATACTGAGGCTGTCTTAATACCTGCATAAGTCTTTCACCCTGTGACAGACGGTCCTGAGTATCCTTATCAAGGTCTGAACCGAACTGTGAGAATGCAGCTAATTCTCTGTACTGAGCTAATTCAAGACGGATTTTACCTGCTACCTGTTTCATAGCTTTAATCTGAGCGTCACCACCTACTCTGGATACTGAAATACCGGAGTTGATAGCAGGTCTCTGACCTGAGAAGAACAGTTCTGTTTCAAGGTAAATCTGACCGTCTGTGATAGAAATTACGTTAGTAGGGATGTATGCGGATACATCGCCTGCCTGTGTTTCGATGATAGGAAGTGCTGTAATAGAACCGCCGCCCTTTTCATCCGATAATTTTGCAGCTCTTTCAAGCAGTCTGCTATGTAAATAGAATACGTCACCCGGGTAAGCTTCTCTTCCAGGTGGTCTTCTAAGAAGCAGTGACATAGCTCTGTAAGCTACAGCATGCTTTGAAAGGTCATCATATATAATCAGAACGTCTTTGCCCTGATACATAAATTCTTCTGCGATTGCGCAGCCTGCATACGGTGCAATGTACTGCAGCGGAGCAAGCTCGCTGGCATTAGCGGCAACGATGATACTGTAATCCAGAGCATCATGGTCAGCTAATGTCTGTGCAATCTGAGCTACTGTTGATGCTTTCTGACCGATAGCAACGTAGATACAGATTACGTTTTCTTTTTTCTGGTTAATAATTGTATCAACTGCGATAGCTGTTTTACCGGTCTGTCTGTCACCGATAATAAGTTCACGCTGACCTCTTCCGATAGGAATCATTGAGTCGATAGCCTTGATACCAGTCTGTAACGGCTGGAATACTGACTTTCTGTCAATTACGCCGGGAGCAGGATACTCGATAGGTCTGTAACCTGTTGCATTGATAGGTCCTTTGCCATCGATAGGCTGTCCAAGAGAGTTGACAACACGACCGATAAGTTCTTCACCAACAGGAACTTCTACTACTCTGCCTGTAGCTTTTACTGTGTCGCCTTCTTTTACCATCATGTCCGATCCCAGAAGTACAACACCGATATTATCTTCTTCAAGATTCTGTGCCATGCCGTAAACGTCGTTCGGGAATTCCAACAGTTCGCCAGCTTTACATTTTTCCAGTCCGTGGATTCTGGCAATACCGTCAAATACCTGAATTACAGTTCCGACGTTGGCTGATTCTAATTCAACGCCGTAGTTTTTGATTTGATCTTTAATCACGGCTCTTATTTCTTCAGGCCTCAGGTCCACTGTAAATCACCTCAATTCTGTTATATTAATATATTATCTATATTAGATTTCATCTCTTTAAGCTGGGTAGCAACTGAAGTGTCGATAACACTGTCACCGACCTTGAGTCTCACTCCGCCTATAACAGACGGATCTACGATAACTTTAAGCTTAATCTTCTTGCCTGTTACGTCACAAAGCTTCTTTTCAAGCTCTGCCGCCAGTTTATCGGAGATAGGTTTCGCTACTCTGGCAACACCTGCCACTACTCCGAGTTTTTCATTTACAAGAGAATCGAACATTTTAATAATCTGCAAACATTCCGAAGTTCTCCTTTTGTCAACAAGAACGCAGAGGAAGTTCAGTACTGTTTCAGAAAGCTTTCCTTCAAAAATCTTTCTGATAGCAGCTTTTTTCTCTTCTCTTCCGACTTTCGGTGAATTATAAAAAGCATATAATGAAGGATTCTCTTCAAAAACAACCTTTAATTCTGCAAGCTCTTTCTGAATATCGTTGGTTACTCCCAATTCTTCACTGACATCCAGTAAGGATTCTCCATAAACTCTTGCGGTTATTTCTGCCATTTAACATCCCCCGCCTCTTCAATAAACTTAACTACCAGCTTTTCATTAAGCTTATCGTCCATTTTTTCTCCGATGATTTTTTCAGCAGCCATGAACGCCATGTTTGCAACATCATTTTTCAGTTCGTTGTAAGCATTACGATTCTGTCTATCGATTTCAACCTGAGCTTTAGCGATAATATCATCTGATTTATCTCTTGCTTCCTGGATGATTTCTTTTGCTCTGTCATCAGCCTTATTTTTTGCGTCTTTCAAAATACCATCAGCTTCGATACGGATTTCTTTTATTCTCTTTTCGTAGTCAGCTCTTAATTTTTCCGCTTCATCTCTCTGAGTCTCTGCGCTAGACAAATCATTAGCTATTGTTTCAGTACGCTTTTTGAGCATATTGTTAACCGGCTTGAACAAGAATTTAAAGAGCAGTGCTACGAGGATTAAAGTATTTGCTACCTGGAAAAACCACGACCATCCGAAACTGACAAGACCTGTATATACTTCCATTTGCAGGTTCCTCCTTTCCTATGTTTGCTGTTAACTGCTAGAATACTTAAATATTTCTGCAGATTCTATAACATATTAACGAGAGGATTAGCAAATAATAAGATAAGTGCTACTACCAGACCGTAAATACCTGTTGTTTCAGCTACGGCTGCGCCTAACAGCATTGTTTTGATAATATCACCCTGTGCTTCAGGCTGTTTACCTACAGCTTCCGCACCTTTACCTGCTGCAAATCCCTGACCTATTCCAGGGCCTATACCTGCGATCATTGCTGTTCCGGCACCAATTGCAGAACAAGCTAAAATTAATGCTTTACCTGTAATTTCCATTTATAATATCCTCCTTGATAAAAAATGATTTCATTATGTAATTAAAGTAATCCCACCAGCGGGTTCGCAAACAGTAATACCAATGCGATTACCAGACCGTAGATACCGGTTGTCTGTGCTACTGCCTGACCAAGAACCATGGTTCTGAGTACCGGTCCCTGAAGTCTTGGTCTCATACCTGTAATCATGGATGCCTGACCTGCTGCAAATCCCTGACCGATTCCAGGTCCAATGCCTGCCAGCATTGCATTTCCGGCGCCGAGAGCTGATGCAGCCAATACGATGAAACTTGCATCCATATTAAGCAACGGATTTGCAAACATTAATATGAGAGATACTACCAGTGAGAAAATACTGGATGTCTGTGCAATAGCCTGACCTAAAATCATTACAACCATAACCTTGTTGGTTGCCTTGAGATTAAATGAAGCACCCTCGATTGCTTTACCTGCCGCATAACCCTGTCCGACACCGGGCCCGAGACCACCGATCATTGATACACCTGCAGCTACTGCCGAAGCGCCAAGAACCAGATAGTTCGCGTCTACTGAAATGAACGGATTACCATACATAAGTATGAGAGTTATTACTAACGAGAAGATAGCTGATGTCTGTGCCATAGCACTTCCTACCAGCATAAGCATGATGGATTTACCGGTAGCTTCAGGATTTATCGCTACAGCTTCTGAAGCTTTACCTGCTGCATAACCGCAGCCCACGCCGGAACCGAGACCGGCAATCATGCTGGCACCCGCGCCGATACCCGACATACCGAGAATTAATGCGAGTTCGTTTGATGCGCCTACACTGGCAGATGCAAGTGGATTCGCATACATAAAAATAAGAGCAATTACCAGTGAGAAAATACCGGTTGTCTGTGCTACCGCTGATCCGAGCAGCATGCACATCATAGTTCCTCTATTATTTTCCGGGGCTATTCCGGCACCTTCAGCACCTTTACCTGCCGCATATCCGCAGCCGATACCTGCGCCGACACCCGCAACCATTGCAAGTCCGACACCTATAGCTGATCCAGCTATTGCTAAAGCGTTTCCTTCCTGATGAGCCATTGGATTACCAAACATCAGGATAAGGGCTACTACCAGTGAAAGGATACCTGTCGTTTCGGCAACGCCGGCACCTACCAGCATAGTCATAAGGCTGGTTTTCTGATTCTCAGGGTGTGATCCTGTAGATTCAGCTGCCATACCTGCCGCATAACCCTGGCCCACACCCGGGCCTACGCCTGCAATCATAGCGAGACCGGCTCCTATTGCTGATGCCCCCAGAATGACCGCTTCTTTGTCGAAAGAAAGCAGCCAGTTTATAAACAGCTCAATAAAATTCGCCAAGTCTTCACCTCCTGTGATAACATTTTCTGCAATTAATCATCCATAGCCATGGATACAAATACCATTGTCAGCATTGTAAAGATGAATGCCTGTAATACTCCGGCGAATATGTCGAAATATCCGTGTAATGGTACAGGTATTGCTAACATAAAGATTGGGATAGGCAGAACGCTGCCCAGAATACTTCCCAGTGCGTTGTATATCAGAGCCATAATAATCATACCGCCGACGATATTACCGAATAGACGGAATGCCAGTGAAACTGGAGTAGCGATTTCACTGATCAGATTAAGTGGTGCCATAACAGCTACCGGTTCAAAGAAAGTTCCTTTGATCCAGCCGAAAACGCCTTTACGCTTAATTGCAAAACCATGAATCATGAAGAATGTAAGAATGGATAGTGCGAATGTAGTATTAAGGTCGGCAGTCGGTGGTCTCATACCAGTCAGTCCCCATAGATTTGAACATACAAGGAATATCATAAGAGTACCCATGTACGGAGCAAATCCTAACTTGTCTTTACCCATGCTCGAACCGGTTAAGTTGGTAAGCAGGCCGACGAGAATTTCCGCTACATTCTGTTTTCCTTCCGGAACAAGTTTCATATTACGAGTCAGTATAATTGAAACAACAACAAGTAAAATCATAATAATCCAAGTATTGATTACTGTTTCCGTAATATAAAACGATGGCTGATCGCCGAGTATCGGCAGATGAATCGGCTTATCGAAGAAAAACTCAAATATTTTTTTGGATCCAAACTCAGTGTTCATTAACGTCCTCCTTTCTACAGAATGCTTTCCTAACCATCCTGTTATTTTGCCCTTCTTAAAAGTTTTTTCATTTTATCTCTATTCCCCGGTGTATTTAAAACTTGTATTAAGTAGAGAGCCAATATTGATGTTAAAAATCCGATTACGACACCAATCGGATTAAAGAAAGGAATCTTAATCGCAAGAATAAGTGCCGCCAGATATATCACATATCTGATAATGTAACTTATTGTCATCTTCTTCCTGGCGGCATCGGCGGACATATTAATTGCCTTTTCTCCGGCTAATGCCATAATAGTGAAATTTCCTATTGCTATACCTGTTCCGCAGAAAATCGACACCACCATAGGCAGCTTTTCTTTTACAATTACAGCTGCTACGATACTTGCAATCGCCGCGATTACCAGGGACGCCACTGTCACATATTTTCTTAAATCTGCAGATAAACCATTCATTTTCTTTTTCTTAAACCTTTCGTAAGAACTCTGTATACGTTCATGAATCCCGCCGCTACTCCTAAAAGTATACACACAATGAGAAAAATACCGGTCGTTCCGAGTTTGCTGTCAATCCAGTTTCCTATCCAGACACCCGCAAACACGCAAACCACCATAATAACACCGATCTGTGTGACCACGGCGAGTGCCCGTGCTATACCTATTCTCTCATTAGAGCCCGGCCTCATTGCAGATTTCATAATTATACCTCTTTATCTACATATTTGCTCAAAGTACCGTAAGTTTATACTCATAAGCAAATCTTATTGTATCACAAAAGATACTTGTATTCAAATACTATTCATCTTATTACGAGAATATTTGCGTTTTTTTCACAATCGGAACGGTTTATTTTTTACTGTAATCAAAGATTATTCTTTATAATATCCAGAATCTGTGCGGAAGTTGTTCCGTCTCCATAAGGATTTACGGCCTTTGACATTTTTTCGTATTCCCCTCCGTCATCCAGAAGCCTGCATGCCATTTCGAATATCTCCTCCTGTCTTACCCCTGCCAGCTTCGCCGTTCCCGCTTCAATGGCTTCGGGACGTTCGGTTTCTTTTCTTACCACCAGCACAGGCTTTCCGAGAGCCGGAGCTTCCTCCTGCATTCCTCCGGAATCCGTAAGAATAAAGAAAGATTTTGCCATAAGATTAACAAACGGCTGATATTCAAGAGGATTTATCAAATGTACTCCCTTTACACCCTCCAGTATCTCATTGGCGGTATTTCTCACCGCCGGATTGAGATGTACGGGATAAACAATTTCCACATCTTCATATTTTTTTGCAATGTCTCTGATTGCACTGAAAATGTTTACCATATTCTCTCCGAGATTCTCTCTTCTGTGACAGGTTACCGTAATAACTCTTTTATTTTCAAAGTCTATGTCTTTAAGAACATCCTCGGTAAAAGTATATCCCTTGCCGGCAACATCCAGCAGAGCATCTATTACGGTATTTCCCACAACGAATATTCTGTCATCGGAAATCCCTTCTTTCAGCAGATTTTTTCTGTTAGTCTGGGTAGGTGAAAAATGGAAATCTGCCAGATGACCGGTCATAACCCGGTTCATTTCTTCAGGATACGGTGAATATTTATCATTAGTCCTGAGACCGGCTTCCACATGCCCTATTTTAACTTTATGATAGAATGCGGATAATGATGCCGCAAAAGTTGTAGTCGTATCGCCGTGAACAAGAATAATGTCCGGCTTTTCCGCCTCCACAATCTTATCCAGCCCGTTAATTACATTTGCGGTAATCATGCTTAACGACTGATTCGGTTTCATAATGTTTAAATCATATTTTGGCTGAAGTTCAAACAGACTGAGTACCTGATCCAGCATTTCTCTGTGCTGAGCCGTAACGCACAGAACAGATTCTATTCTTTCATCATTTTCCAGAGCCTTTACCAGCGGCGCCATCTTAATCGCTTCCGGTCTGGTTCCGAAAACCGACATTACACGGATTTTATCCGGATCTTTTTCTTTTACACTGTTTAATGTTTCTTCAATCTTTTTATTCATTTTTTCTTCTCCCGACATTGGTTTCGCAAAAACATAAATCACTGCCGCTGCGATGAGCATGAGGAAGAATGCATCTGTATAGTTTCCCTGACCTAACTGAACAGCACATATTCCCAGTACTCCGCTGACTGCGTACAGCAGAATTACGGTTCTTTTCTGACCCATTCCCTTGGCCATGATTCTGTGATGCAGATGTCCCTTATCAGCTTCCATAATCGGTCTCTTGTTCACCAGTCGTCTTATTATCGCAAATGCCGTATCAAAAATCGGAACTCCGAGAGCAATTAACGGAATAAGTGTGACGATCAGAGTAGTGCTCTTCATTGTTTCCAGCGAAATACTTGCCAGCATGAACCCCAGGAACAGCGAACCCCCGTCGCCCATAAATATTTTAGCGGGATTAAAATTGTACGGCAGAAATCCCAGTGCCGCTCCGGCAAGGGCCAGCATAAGCACGCCGGTTCCGATATTACCGCTTATGCACGCACTGTATGCCAGACAGGTTGACGCAATAAGCGCCGTTCCGGCAGCCAGACCGTCCAAACCGTCTATCAGATTAATTGTATTGGTGATTCCCACTATCCACAAAACAGTTATTACCGCCACCAGCAGCGGATGCAGATAAATATATCCCGAAGAAAACGGTATCTGCACAAAAGCTATTTTAGTACCTGTAACATACACTATGACCGCAGCAATAATCTGACATATGAATTTGGTTCTGGCGGACATATTTTTAATATCGTCATATATTCCCACCAGAAAAATAAATGTTCCTCCGGCAAGAATACCTATAATTTTTGTATCCAAAGGAAACGTAATCAGTATCGATACCACTGTTCCGAGATAAATTGCCAGCCCACCGAACCTCGGGATAGGCTTTGTATGCATTCTTCTGTTATCTTTAGGTATGTCAATTGCTCCTACTTTTGGTGCCAGCTTTATGCATACTGGTGTCATAATCCATGCCACAACAAATGCAATTATCACTGCAAATATTAAACTTCGCATATTTCTATGTTTCCTTCCTTCAGTATTTTCTCCGCGAATTTATCAGGATAGGCACCGTTGAACACTATCCTTCCGATACCGGCATTTACCAGCATTTTGGCACAAATCGCGCAGGGCTGATTTGTACAATACAAGGTCGCACCGTCTATCGACACCCCGTATTTTGCTGCCTGAACAATAGCATTCTGTTCCGCATGAATCGCCACACAGAGCTCGTGCCTCTCTCCGGATCTGATTCCGAGCTTCTCTCTCAGACAGCCCACGGTCTCACAGTGGGGTGCTCCGCTGGCGGCACCGTTATATCCTGTCGCTATTATTCTGTGATCTTTCACTATAATTGCACCTACCTGCCGTCTTATACAAGTGGAACGGGACTTGACCACATTCGCAATTTCAAGAAAATATGTATCCCAATCAGGTCTGACCATTATATCCTCCATATTATAACAGTTTTTTCTGTGTTCATCAAAAGTTCTCTGTCAGTAATTGTAACTCTTTATGCCTGTTAAGGCAACATAAACCGCAGTATTTTAGGCTTCTTCTTTAAAAATTACTTCCGGCAAACATCCGATAAAAACAGAATTCTGCTTTTTCCGGTATCTGTTCAGACAGGAAGCAGCTGTATTTATTGGGAACACCCGCCTTCACAGGCCGAATCAGTTCAGACAGCCGGCAGGCAGGGTCTTCAAATATTCCGGCCATTCTTCCTGCAGAGAGCAGTTTTTTCGTTCTCCGGCCTCTTTCATAAAAACTTTCATGGCGGTATCCGCTGCCTGCAGAGATTTTATTAACTGTACACGATTGATTTCACCCTGTTCATACCGGCTTACAGCCTTTTTCACCAGCGGAATAACAACCTTTTCCCCCAGCTCCGCAGGATTATCGCCGCGTTCCGTCATTACTTCCGCAGCCACCTGAGCTTTTTCATACATTCCCAGACTGATAATGTTTTCCATATTGTAAACATAAGACTGCATCACTCTGGCGGTGGGATCCGCACATTCCGAGCAGAGAGAGCCTATACGGACAGGTTCCGCCGCAATTTCAATATTTTCCGCCTCTTCCCTGCTCAATTTTTTTACTTTTATTTTCATCGTCAATACCCTGTTAAAAATACACTTCAGCCAGATACAGACCCTGAGGCGGAGCTGTTCTGCCCGCCCGGCTCCGGTCTCCCGACAGGATTATCTCCGGAATATCCTCCGGCCTGAGTTTTCCCAGACCGGCTTCAATAAGAGTTCCGGTCATTATTCTAACCATATTGTATAAAAAACCGTCACCGGTAACCTCCAGATGCAGTTCCCGGTCTCCGTTATTTGAAACAGCCTCTTTTACGTCATAATCGGAAATTGTACGCACAGTTGTCTTCTGCGGAGTACTCCCCATTGACATAAATGCGGCAAAATCATGAGTTCCTTTTAAAAAAGCTGCCGCTTCGCTCATTTTTCCGGCATCTAAAGGGCGTTCAAAGCAATAAAAATAATTTCTCATAAAAACATTCTTTTCGGTGCTGTTGAGAATCTTATACACATACTTTTTTCCCTTTGCATCAAATCTGGCATGAAAGCTGTCAGGCATTTCCTTTGCCTCCAGGATTTTTATATCTCCCGGAAGAAGATTGTTCATTACCCCCGCCATCCGTTCTGTGGGTATTCCGAATTCTCCCTTAAATGAAGCCCTCTGACCCAATGCATGAACTCCGGCATCAGTTCTTCCGGTTCCGCTGATTTCCACACGGGTTCCGCATATTTTTTCAAGGGAATGCTGAATTTCTCCCTGAACGGTTCTCCGTTGAGGCTGAATCTGCCATCCGGAAAAACCTGTTCCGTCATATTCTATTGTGAGAAGAATATTTCTTATCATTTTTTCGGTTTCCATGAGGATTTAAGATCGACAATTCTTGTATATACCGCTTCATCCGGTTTTGACGCTTTGCTGTCTTTAATATAATATCCGTGTCTGAAAAACTGACATCTTTCATCCTCCGGCAACTCGGCCAGCGACGGCTCCGCAAATCCGTGGAATACTGTAAGTGAATTCGGATTCAGCACCTGATTTCCGTTTTCGTCTTCAGTCATAAGCGATTCATATGCATTTACAGTTACGGGAATCGCACTGTCCGCATCAACCCAGTGAATAGTTCCTTTTACCTTTCTTCCCGAGAATGCTCCTCCGCATTTTGTTTCCGGGTCATATGTACAGATTAATTCCACTGCATTTCCGTTTTCGTCTTTTATCACTTCCTCACAGGTAAGAAAGTATGCACCTTTAAATCTTACTTCATTTCCGGGGAAGAGTCTGAAATATCCTTTCATGGGGTTTTCCATAAAATCCGAACGGTCTACATACAGATTTCTCGAAAACGGCACCGTTCTGGAACCGTCCTCGGGTTTCTTGCTGTTCTCCACCTCGACATATTCTGTCTGACCCTCAGGATAGTTTTTTACAGTTACCTTAATCGGGTCGAGCACTACCATTTTGGAAACGGTTCTGTCTTTCAGATCTTCTCTGACGCAATGCTCCAGCAGTTCGAAATCTACAGTGCTGTTTGCCTTTGCCACTCCGATTCTCTCGCAGAAATCCCTTACGGCAGCCGGGGTATACCCTCTTCTTCTGATACCCGCAATTGTCGGCATTCTCGGATCATCCCATCCTGTCACGTCACCGTTATCCACAAGGGCTTTAAGGTATCTTTTGCTCATGAGTGTATGTGTAAGATTCAGTCTCGCAAATTCAATCTGTCTGGGGGGATTTTCCCATCCGGTTTCTCTGATTACCCAGTCGTAAAGAGGTCTGTGGTCTTCAAATTCCAGAGTACATATTGAGTGAGTTATTCCTTCTATAGCATCTTCCAGAGGATGTGCAAAATCATACATAGGATAAACGCACCACTTATCCCCGGTCTTGTGATGATTTGCATGGGCAATTCTGTAAATTGCAGGATCTCGCATATTTATGTTAGGCGAAGACATATCTATTTTTGCTCTCAGAATTTTTGCACCGTCAGGGAACTCGCCGTTTTTCATACGTTCAAAAAGATCAAGATTTTCCTCAACACTTCTGTTTCTGTAAGGACTTTCCTTTCCCGGCTGAGTCAGAGTTCCTCTGTATTCGCGTATTTCATCAGCAGACAGGTCACATACATATGCCTTTCCGGCTTTAATAAGCTTTACCGCGCATTCATACATTGTATCGAAATACTCAGATGCGAATCTCAGCTCATCCCAGCTGAATCCCAGCCATTTTACATCTTCTTCAATAGATTCAACATATTCCGTATCCTCTTTCACAGGATTGGTATCATCAAATCTGAGATTACATTTTCCGTTATATTTGCGTGCTGTTGAAAAATTCAGACAAATTGATTTCGCATGTCCTATGTGAAGATATCCGTTCGGCTCCGGCGGAAATCTTGTATAAACTTCTCCGTTATTCCTGCCCTCGGCTAAATCTTTATCTATGATATTGTGTATAAAATTTGAAAATTCCAAATCTGCCATTTGAGACCTCCCAAAAAAATTTATAATAAAAAATTATATCATAAATTTCATGCTTTGTATAATAAAAGTGGACATATAAAGCAATAAAAACCGTATTCTTTTATCTTATTTTTCCTATGTATCGGTCTCTCTCCGAATGTTTTTGTTATTTTCTCTATGTTTTATTTAAATTGTCGTGATTATTTCTGTCAATTGTATATTCTGCCAAATTATTTTACAAACATGTTCTAATATGATATAATGAAAAAAAGAACAGGAGGGAACAGTATGGATGTAACTGATATTAAAATACTGGAGCTTCTTCAGGAGAATTCCAGAATTTCTATTTCCGAAATCAGCAAAAAGGTTAATATGTCTTTATCTGCGGTAAGCGAAAGGCTTAAAAAGCTCGAAAGCACTGATGCCATCAAAAAATATACAGTAATTCTTAATCCTCAGTATCTGGGTCAGGAGCTGTCAGTTCTGATGAATCTGTGCCTCGAACAATCCGGCGGTGTAGCGGATTTTTATGAATTCATAAAAAACGAGCCGGAGATTCTTGAATGTCATTACATTACCGGCGAATATGATATAAGCCTTAAAATAATAACAAGAAATACCTGCACTCTTGAAAAGCTGATGAACAGAATCAAAAACTATCCGGGCATCAGAAGAACTCAGACCAATGTCATTCTGTCGAGCTTCAAAAATGAATGTTCGATCTCACCCACAGTGTAGGATTAATAACAAAACCGCTGCCGTGTCTGCTTCGGGAAAACTCTTTCCGTTCATGCATTTCGGCAGCGGTATATTTTTATTTTATCCCGGCTTTTTCAATTATCAGCCGTATTTCATTTATTTTTTTCTTTTCTTATTTTCTTCCCTTTTCATCATCTCTTCGCGGACCTTACGTTTCTTGTCATTCTGCTTCTTTGCATAAATGCGCTCCGCTTCTTTTTTCGCATTTTTGTACGGATTAACTTTTTCGGGCTTTTTCTTTCCCTGCCTGTTCTGTTCTTCCTGCGCTTCTCTTGTCTTTTTCGCCTGATCTCTTACTGTGAATATAATAATCGCACCGAACATTACAACCATCATTATCGTTGTCACCAGAGATTCTCTTTTCTGGCTCTTGGTCTTGAACTTGCTTCTGAACTCTTTTCCCAGAGTATTTCCGTTTTTATCTACGGCCGCCGCATCAATGATTATCGTATATTCCTCATTTTCCTTCAAATCATCGGCCAGTACCAGATTGATTCTTTTGGGATTGTCCGCCTGTTCGAGAACCATAATTTTCTGTGCCTCGCCCTTTGAATCGACAATTTTAAAATAATTCTTATTTGTATTAACATCCATTTCCCCGTTGAATACAATTCTCGCCATCTGATTTGCAATCTGAAGTCCGGTGTCATTTGTTTCCGGGAATATACTCTCAACTGTCAAATCGCCTGCTGCGGCGTAAACTCCCTGTACTGCCAGTAAACTTATTATCATGGCTGCCGCCAATACTCTGAATATTCTTTTTTTCATTTCGATTTCCTCATCTCTCTAAGTTTAATAAAAAATTTCTGCAGAATCTCGCGACATTCCTCCTCAAGAATCCCATATTCGATACTGACCGTATGATTAAATGATTCATTCTGAGGTATATTGATAACCGATCCGCATGCGCCTCCCTTGGAATCCCGGGTACCTATGTACAGATTCTTTATTCTCGAAAGCATAACAGCACCGGCACACATAGGGCAGGGCTCAACGGTTACATAAATATCGCACTGATGAAGTCTCCATCCGCCAAGATTCGCGGATGCTTCCCTGATAGCAGTCATTTCCGCATGTGCTGTCGGATCTTTATCCGTCTCTCTGGAATTATGTCCCCGTCCGACAATCACGCCCGAGCGAACAACCACCGCACCTATAGGAACTTCATTTATTTCATAAGCTTTTTCTGCTTCCTTTAAGGCTTCTTTCATAAAATATTCTTTATTCATTTTTTCCGTCCTTAATGATTGATTATAACACTAAACTTTCTCTTGTACAACAATAAAATCAGTGGTAGAATAAATGTATATTTGCCCCAGTAGCTCAGGGGATAGAGCGTCGGTTTCCTAAACCGTGCGTCGGATGTTCGAATCATCTCTGGGGTGCCATTCGGAGGCAGGCATCTGCCTGTCTCATTAATACAATTATACTGACCGTAAAGAGTATCTGAGCGGAAAGTTACGATAAGCAGCAGAACCATACATCTCTGATTATGAACAGCCTTTTGCCTTATTTAATTAAGCATCCACTGTCATACCTTCCGGGTGTAATACTGTTTCGGGTTCGCATGGTTTCCCTATGTTATTTCGTCCTTTCTGTAAAGATGCAGAAAGGATTTTTTATGAAAAGAATTACCTTTTGCGTATGTTACCTTTCAGGAGTCAGGTTCCGCCGCACAGGATATTCAGTTATATGCTGTATTAAAACCGGTGGTTCTTCATCGGAAAACGGGCCTCCTCCGTGCTGATTTCTGTGCTGATTTAAGAAAGGATTTACTATTATGAAAGTATACAAAAATATCCTTAAAGCTTTAGCCGTGCCGGCAGCAATACTGCTATTATGGTGGCTCATCTGCCGTACCGGAATATGGAGTTCATATGTGCTTCCCTCTCCGGGAAAAGTGTTTTTCACCCTTGTCAATATGCTGGGCAGCGGAGAATTGTCCACTCACATTTTAATCAGTCTGAGGCGGGTATGTATCGGTTTTTCCGTTTCATGCATTCTGACATTTATTCTGACGGTGGCGGCGGCTCTCTTCCCGAAAGCGGTTCCGTTTTACAGCCACCTGCTGAATGCTGTAAGACATATTCCTCCGATAAGCCTTATCCCGCTGTTTATACTGTGGTTCGGAATAGGTGAGCTTCCGAAAATTATTGTGATTGTCCTGGCATCGATTTTTCCGGTATTGCTTAATACCGAAAGCGGTATTTTCGGCTGTGACGAAGGCCTTATCGAAGTAGGGAAAATGCTGGGTTTTTCAAAATCCCGGATATTTTTCAGAATCATGCTTCCCAATGCGGCTCCCGGTATTCTGGTCGGCATTCGTCTGGGTCTCGGCTACGCATGGAGAGCAATAGTAGGCGCAGAAATGATTGCCGCCACCGCGGGTATCGGATATTTCATTCTTGATTCCCAGACTCTCTCCCGCACGGACAAGGTTATCGCCGGAATAATCGTCATCGGGCTCATAGGACTGATTACAGACCGGCTTTGCTTTCTTCTGGAAAAATATGCCTCACGAAACAGAGGCGGAAAAGTAAAAAACGGAGAAGTATAATAGGAGAAGTATAATATATGAAGTATGAAATAAAAAATCTGACAAAAAATTTCATAATAAACGGCAGAACCCACGAAGTTATCAGAAATCTGAATCTTTCCGGAGATACTGATGAAATTACCGTAATTCTGGGAAAAAGCGGCTGCGGGAAAACCACACTTCTTAAAATTCTCTGCGGGCTTGAATCTCATGATTCCGGAGAGCTGATTTTTCCGAAAGGGAAAAATCTCAGCATGGTATTTCAGGAGCCTCGACTCATGCCCTGGCTGAATACATTTAAAAACATCACTCTCGGGCTTGAAAAATCCGATATTGATAAAAATAAGATTCTTTCTCTTATTGAACTCGTCGGACTCAAAGGCTTTGAAGAAGCCTTTCCCTCTCAGCTGTCCGGAGGAATGCAGCACCGGGCTGCGCTTGCCAGAGCTCTTGCCTGCGAACCCGAAATGATTCTTATGGACGAACCTTTCTCCGCTCTGGACTATTTTACCAGAGCAGCCATGCAGAAAGAGCTTTTGCTTATTCATGAAAAAACCCGCATGGGAGGTATTTTTGTGACACATAATATCGATGAAGCACTGTTACTGGGCGACCATATATGTATAATGGCCGACGGAAAAATTTCTCACGAAATTTTCCGTGAACCCTCCGAAGGTATGCGCGACCTTCTGGATGAAAAAACTATAGCGCTTAAACAGACTATTCTTTCAGAATTTGAACGTACGATTCAATAAAAACCAAGGATTTCCAAAGGAGGATATCAAAATGAAAAAAATTATTGCTCTTGCATTATCCGTTGTTATGATTCTGGCTCTGGCAGGCTGCGGCTCATCAGAAACCGATGAAGCTCAGAATTCTTTTACTGTGGATAAAGTAACTATGACTTATGTAAAAGCCCCTTTAAATGTCCCTTCGATTGTTGAGAAAGCACAGAAAAGCTTTGAGAATGCTTTCGGTGAGCTGGGACTCGGCTTCAATTATTCCGAACTCACCAGCGGTGCGGACCAGACTGCCGCTCTCGCTTCCGGGGATATTCAGATTCTTAATGCCGTAGGCGGAACCTCGGTAATTCTGTCAGCCGCAAACGGTGCCGACATTAAAATCATCAGTATGTACAGTACTTCTCCGAAAGCCTTTGCAATTTACTCAAAGGATTCCGAAATTAATTCACCGGAGGATTTGAAGGGAAAGACTGTTGCCGGGCCTAAAGGAACTATTCTTCACGAGCTGCTGTCCGCATATCTTGCAACTGCGGATATGACTGCTGATGATGTAAACTTTGTTTCAATGGATATTCCTTCCGCATTATCGGCGCTGGAAAGCGGCAGTGCCGACTGCGCCCTTCTGGCAGGAGCCGCAGCATATAACTGTGCGGCTTCCGGAGCTCACCTGATAACTGACGGAGAGGGACTTGTTGATGCCGCCATTTTTACAGCAACCACTCAGAAGTTCTATGACAGCAACAGAAAAATCATAGATACCTTCCTTCGGGTTCAGAGCGAAACCCTCGATTATATTTCGGAAAACACGGACGAAGCATTAAAACTTACCGCAGAGGAAAACGGTCTGAATACCGCCGCGGCAAAAGAAATGTATCCATTGTATGACTTCCGTTCGGAAATAACCGGAGAGGATCTGGCGTCACTGCAGCAGACCGCCGATTTCATGCTGAACAGCGGGCTTATTGAAAATGCAGTGGATGTCAGCACTCTGATTCTGAACAGATAACAGCGTCCGCGGCAGCTTCTGCCGGCTATATGGGGAGCCATACGGATTCACGTAAATACTCCGGATTTTCCGGCTTGAATTTCTGCGTTATCCAGGGCCCCCGTAATTACGGTGAACTTTATATTTAAAGCTTAAGTTTTTATTTTCAGGAGGATATTATGGGATTAAATGATACCCCGGGTTCCGACAGAATCCACATCGGCTTCTTCGGCAGAAGAAATGCCGGAAAATCAAGTATTGTTAACGCAGTTACCGGGCAGGATGTAGCCGTTGTTTCCGATAAAAAAGGCACCACCACCGATCCCGTAACAAAGGCCATGGAGCTTCTTCCCCTCGGCCCCGTACTTATTATTGATACACCGGGTTACGATGATGACGAGCAGACGCTGGGAGATTTGCGTATACGCAGAATGAAAAGAATTATGAACAAATCCGACATAGCAGTTCTGGTTATCGATGCCGCCGAAGGAATGAATCGGTATGACAAAGAGCTCATTTCGATGTTCCGCGAAAAGGATATTCCATATCTTACGGTGTTCAACAAATGCGAGCTGCTTTCCGAAACCGTGCCGGAAACAGACGGTATTTTTGTAAGTGCCACAACCGGCCTGGGAATTCACGAGCTGAAGGAAAAGCTTGGAGCCATGGCTCCCAAAGGCACCGAAAAGGTTCTGGTACGGGATATGATTGCTCCGCAGGACCTCGTCATTCTGGTTACACCCATAGACGAATCCGCTCCCAAGGGCAGAATGATTCTTCCTCAGGTTCAGATGATAAGGGATATTCTGGACGGCAGCGGAGCATGCCTTGTTGTAAAGGAAACAGAGCTTTCCGCCCTTCTTAATTCGCTGTCAGCGAAACCTGCCATGGTCATAACTGACAGTCAGGTTTTTAAAACAGTTGCGGATATCGTTCCGGAGGATATTCCTCTGACATCTTTTTCGATTCTTCTTGCCAGATATAAAGGTTTTCTTGAAACAGCGGTGGACGGAATATCCGCCCTCAGAACATTAAAAAGCGGAGACAGAATTCTTATCGCCGAAGGCTGCACCCATCACAGACAGTGCAACGATATCGGAACTGTGAAAATTCCGGGCTGGATAAGAGCCTTCACCGGCAACTCCGTACAGATTGATACCTGCTCCGGGGTTGAATTTCCCGAAGACCTCAGTCCGTATAAAGCGGTTCTTCACTGCGGCGGATGCATGCTTAATGAAAGAGAAGTAAAATTCAGAATGAAATGTGCTGCGGATCAGAAAGTTCCTTTCATAAACTACGGAATTACCATAGCCTATATGCAGGGAATTCTGGAACGCTGCCTGAAAGTTTTTCCTGAGCTTTATGAAAGATATAAGAATCAGTAATACTGCAATCTAAATGCAGCACCGTCTGCACTGAAACGGCCTGAGAATCAAATCTCGGCAAATCTGAAAAACTGCGGATAAACCTGATCTCCGCAGTTTTTTCATTTTCATTAAATTAATAACTATGATTTATCTTGTCAGCACTCTCGAAACGGCTGTTTTCCATTCCGCTCCGAGCTTCTTTGCTTTTTCCTCATCCATATGAGGCCTGAATTCCGTACCTGCCTTATGCATTGCCGCTATCTCGTCAAGTCCGGACCATACACCCACAGCCAGTCCTGCCAGATATGCCGCTCCCAGAGCAGTGGTTTCCGAGACTGCCGAGCGCAGAATACCGATTCTCGAAATATCCGCCTGAAACTGCATCAGGAAACTGTCTTTTGACGCTCCTCCGTCCACTCGCATTGTGTCTACCCGGATTCCGCTCTCTTCTTCTATCGAATTCAGAAGCTCCATTGTCTGAAATCCCATGGATTCCACCGCCGCACGTACGATATGCTCCTGCGTGGTTCCCCTCGTCAGTCCCAGGATTGCACCTCTTGCATACATATCCCAATATGGTGCCCCGAGGCCCGTAAACGCAGGGACAAAATAAACCCCGCCGTTATCATCCAAAGACGACGCAATTTTACCGGATTCTCCCGAATTTTTCAGAATTCTCAGGCCGTCCCTCAGCCATTGAATAACAGCCCCGCCTATGAACACGCTTCCCTCCATCGCATAGTTTACTTTATCATTAAGTCCTATACCTATTGTTGTAAGCAGCCCTCCATCGGCGATTCTGCATTCTTCTCCCATATTCATAAGCAGAAAACAACCGGTTCCATAGGTATTTTTTGCCTGACCTCTTTCAAAGCAGGCCTGACCGAACAGCGATGCCTGCTGATCTCCCGCCATTCCCGAAATCGGCACTTCGACACCGTTCATATTATAGCTTCCGTATACCTCACTGCAGCTTCTTGCCTCCGGCAGCATAGCCTTTGGTATGTTAAAAATTTCCAGAAGCTCGTCGTCCCATTTTAACTCTCTGATATTAAACAGCATTGTTCGGGATGCATTTGTATAATCCGTTACATGAACCTTGCCGCCGGTCAGCTTCCATACCAGCCAGGTATCGACAGTTCCGAAAATCAGATCTCCTCTTTCGGCTTTTTCTCTTGCGCCTTCCACATTGTCCAGTATCCATCGTATCTTGCTTGCCGAAAAGTATGCATCTATTTTAAGACCTGTCTTTTCTCTGATTGTATCTTCAAGTCCGCGACTCTTTATTTCCTCACAGAAATCCGCGGTTCTTCTGCACTGCCATACAATAGCATTATATACAGGTTTTCCGGTATTCTTATCCCAGACAACGGTAGTTTCTCTCTGATTTGTAATTCCTATCCCGGCAATTTCTTCCGCTTTTATGCCTGCAGCTTCAACTGCTTCATGAAGCACCTGCCTCTGGGCTTTAAAAATTTCCTCGGCATCATGTTCCACGTATCCCGGCTTTGGAAATATCTGAGTAAACTCCTTCTGACTTATTCCCAGTATATTCTGCTCCCGGTCAAAAATAATCGCTCTTGTACTTGTAGTACCCTCATCCAGAGCCGCTATATATTTCTTCATCGTTTTTTCTCCAATTGTATATTTATTCTCTTTTTATTTAAACATCGGTGTTGAAAGATATCTTTCTCCTGTATCAGGCAGCAGAGCAACTATTGTTTTCCCTTTGTTTTCTTCCCGCCCGGCAAGCTCAAAGGCCGCATGAAGGGCCGCACCGGAAGTAATCCCTACCAGAATACCTTCCTTATGAGCCATCATTACACCCATCCGATATGCATCATCTTCTTTGACCCGGATAATTTCATCATAAATGTCTGTATTCAATGCCTCCGGCACAAAGTTCGCTCCTATTCCCATCAGACCGTGAGAGCCTGCTTTTCCCTCTGAAAGCAGCGGGGATTTATCCGGCTCCACAGCCACAACTCTGATTTTCGGATTTTTTTCCTTCAGATATTCTCCGACTCCCGAAATCGTCCCTCCCGTGCCGACTCCGGCCACAAAAATATCTACTCTTCCGTCGGTATCTTCCCAGATTTCCGGTCCCGTAGTTCTTTTATGCGCTGCCGGATTTGCGGGGTTCTCAAACTGACCTGCAATTATACTTCCCGGGATCTGTGCTTTCAGCTCTTCGGCCTTTGCAACGGAACCGCTCATTCCCAGCTTTCCTTCGGTTAGAATAATTTCGGCTCCGTAAGCTTTGAGAAGATTTATTCTTTCCACACTCATTGAATCAGGCATGGTCAGAACCACTTTATATCCTTTTGAAGCCGCCACAGCCGCCAGACCTATGCCGGTATTTCCGCTGGTGGGTTCAATTATAGTTGCACCCGGCTTAAGCAGACCTTTTTCCTCCGCATCTTCTATCATAGCCAGACCCACTCGGTCCTTTGCACTGCCTGCAGGATTAAAATACTCAAGCTTTGCAAGAATTTCAGCCTCCGCCTTCAGCTCTTTTTCAATGTTGCACACCTCAACAAGAGGAGTTCTTCCTATTAATTCACTTACGCTCTTATATACTTTCATTTTTCTTCCTTTCCATTATTCAATATAATATTACCGGTTAAAGGTCATCCGGCATGCTTCTCCCGGGCTCACCGCAGCTTCCCAGAAGATTATTAATAAACTGACGGGCGGTTCTGCCGGACAGATCTCCGTGCTTCATCTGCCAGGCATTAGCCCGGAGCCGGAGCTCCTCCTCCGATAATTCTATCTGAGGATATTTTTCCGCAAGGCCCTTGACTATCCCGAAAAATTCCCGTGGATTAGGCTTGAGAAAACCAATGTTCAATCCGAATCTTCCGGACAGTGACAGTTTTTCCTGTACGGTGTCCGAACGATGAAGTTCATCCCTTGAAATATCCGAGCGGTCTGTCCAGGTTTCGCGAATGAGATGCTGACGGTTTGATGTGGCATATATCAGAACATTGTCGGGTTTCACCTCTAAACCGCCTTCAATTACCGCTTTAAGGTACTTGTATTCAATTTCAAATTCTTCAAAAGATAAATCGTCCATAAAGATAATAAACCGGTAGTTGCGGTTTTTTACTTCGGAAATTATTCTCTGCAGATACCTGAACTCATGTTTATAGACCTCAATCATTCTCAGACCCCGGTCATAGTATTCATTGAGTATGGCTTTTACGCAGGTGGATTTCCCGGTTCCCGCATCTCCGAACAACAGAACGTTATTTGCTGTTTTTCCGGAAACAAAGGCTTCCGTGTTTTGCCTCAGAAGCTTTTTCTGCACTTCGTAGCCTATCAGATCCTCCAGAACCATATCTCCGGTAGTTGTAACCGGTGTCAGAAGAGAAGCCTGTTCCCCGGATTCCGCTCCCGAAGTCTCTGCAGCTGCCGCATTAACCGTAGCCCCTGCAGACCCGGAATTTCCTGTGTTCAACCGGAAAGCTTTATTCAGGCCAATACTTCCCACACCGTACTGTCTGTAAAAATCCGTTACCACATTATAAATTTCCTCTGCGTCCTTTGCCTCCTCTATTTCCCGGCTCAGCAGTCTTACCTTGTCACTGACACTTTTGTTATATATTCTTTCTTTTTTTACAACGGCACTGTAATTCTGAATCGTGGTAAAACAGTTTATCCCAAGTTTTTTTTCAATAGATTCAAAATCATAGTCAAATAACTGTCTGAAAACGGCAAAATCGCCTTTTGCAAAAGCCGTAACACTGCCGGGTTTTGCCCCGACTTTTTCGGAAACTAAAGTAAACGGATTCTCAGTCGTTGCCAGAAGAAATGCCAGATAATTATGCCATAAATTACCGTCAAATCCGTATTTTGTTGAAATATCCAGCAGATTGTGAATCTGCTCATAAATCTCCGAAGTGATTTCTTCGGGGTCATATACCCCTTTATTAAATGCTTTGCATATTTCCGACAGTTCAAACAGAATGCTGTCCCTGCCGATGTTTCTGTATATAATTAATTTAGATGTCAGTCTGTGCATATTTCCCACCACCAATCCAATATACATTTATTTTACATCAGACACATAAACTCCGCCAGTTTTTTTGGCTGAAAAAAAGGTAATTCCGTTGCAGATTATGTAAAAAATCCCCACGACGCGAAGCCGCAGGGATTGTGAATAATTTCACGTAATTAGTTATCAAGAAGCTTGTTTTCATTGTTCCAGCTGTAAAGCTTACGCAGTTCCGCGCCAACCTGTTCCAGCTGATGACCTGCTTCCTTTCTTCTTTTTGCATAGAATGTCGGGCAGCCTGTCTGGTTTTCAAGCAGCCAGTTCTTGGCAAATGTGCCATCCTGGATGTCCTTCAGAACTCCTCTCATTACGTTTTTTGTATCCTCTGTAATAATTTTCGGCCCTGTCAGATAATCGCCGAATTCTGCTGTATTTGAAATTGAATATCTCATACCCGCAAATCCGCTCTGGAAGATAAGGTCAACAATGAGCTTAACTTCATGAATACATTCAAAATAAGCACTTTCAGGTTCATATCCGGCTTCTACGAGTACCTCAAAGCCTGCCTTCATGAGAGCTGTAATACCGCCGCATAATACTGCCTGTTCACCGAAGAGGTCTGTTTCTGTTTCTTCTCTGAAAGTAGTCTGAAGTACGCCGGCTCTTGCACCACCGATAGCCAGTGCATATGCGAGGCCTATATCATGAGCTCTGCCTGTAGCATCCTGCTGAACGGCGATAAGACACGGAACTCCTTTTCCTTCCTGATACTGGCTTCTTACGGTATGTCCCGGGCCCTTAGGAGCAATCATTACAACGTCTACATCAGCGGGAGGAACGATCTGACCGAAGTGAATCGAAAATCCGTGAGCAAACATGAGCATATTTCCTGCTTCAAGGTTAGGTGCGATTTCTTCTTTGTATAATTTTGCCTGTTTTTCATCATTGATAAGAATCATTATTATGTCGGCTTTTTTTGCGGCTTCTGCTGCAGTATAAACCTCCAGTCCCTGAGCTTCCGCTTTTGCCCAGGATTTGCTTCCTTTGTAAAGACCTACGATTACATGTGCACCGGATTCTTTTGCATTCAGTGCATGTGCATGTCCCTGGCTTCCGTAACCGATAATTGCAATTGTCTTTCCTTCTAATAAAGCAAGATTACAATCTTCCTGATAATAAATTTTTGCCATTTCTTCTATTCCTCCATTATTTTCTCTGCGGAAAATTCGCCGCCTGCCGGCCGATAATACTTTATTATCAATTTGGCAATGGACAGATTTTCGGCAGTTATTGTCTTTTGCGGTTAGTAATATTATAATACTTCAACATATTTTTGCAATATTCTGAAATATTTTTATAATAATTTCGATTTATCGGGTTATTCCGCACTCAGTACGGCTCCTTCTGAAGCGGATTTAACCAGTTTTGCATATTTTGCAAGTATACCGGTTTTAATCTCCGGTTCTTTTGGAACAAAGCTTTTCATTCGTTCTTTAATCTGTTCATCGCTGATTTTAAGCTCTATTCTTCCTTCCGGAATGTTAACGGAAATAATATCTCCGTCTTCTACGATGCCGATTATTCCGCCTTCGGCTGCCTCAGGTGATACATGTCCTATAGCAGCTCCTCTTGTTGCCCCTGAAAATCTTCCGTCGGTAATAAGTGCCACACAGTTGTCGAGCCCTCTTCCGGCAAGGGATGCTGTCGGTGAAAGCATTTCTCTCATTCCCGGGCCGCCTTTCGGTCCCTCATATCTGATAACAACCACATCTCCCGGCTGAATTTTTCCTCCGAGAATTGCTTCCATGGATGCCTCTTCACTGTCAAATACTTTAGCCGGGCCTTCATGAACCAGCATCTCCGGAGCCACAGCCGAACGTTTTACAACACAGCCCGATTTTGCGAGATTTCCCTTAAGAACTGCAATTCCGCCGGTTCTGCTGTACGGTGCTTCAACAGGTCTGATGATTTCATGATCCAGAACAGGGCAGTTTTTTATCCCTTCTCCGATGGTTTTTCCGCTGATGGTCATCACATCTTCTTCGATAAGACCGAGTTTGCTGAGCTCGTTCATAACCGCGTATACTCCGCCCGCCGAATTAAGCTGTTCCATAAAATGGAAACCTGCCGGTGCCAGCTTACAGAGATTAGGTGTGACCGCACTGAGACCGTTGGCTGCTTCCAGATCTATTTTTACTCCGGCTTCTCTTGCAATAGCCGGTAAATGAAGCATGGAATTTGTTGAACATCCCAGAGCCATATCTACAGTAAGTGCATTTTTAAATGCTTTTTCCGTCATGATATCTCTCGGCTTAATATCAGCTCTTACCAGCTCCATGATTTTGAAGCCGGCCTGTTTTGCCAGACGTATTCTCGCACTTGCTACAGCGGGTATCGTACCGTTTCCCGGAAGTCCCATACCCACCGCTTCTGTCAGACAGTTCATGGAATTTGCCGTAAACATTCCGGAGCAGGATCCGCATGTCGGGCACGCATTGTCTTCCATTGTACAAAGCTGCGCATCGGTAATTTTTCCCGCACTTTTTGAGCCCACTGCTTCAAACATCTGGCTGAGACTGATTTTTTTACCTTCAAAGGTTCCCGCCAGCATTGGTCCTCCCGATACAATTACGGTCGGAACATTTACTCTGGCCGCTGCCATCAGCATTCCCGGTACCGTTTTGTCACAGTTCGGAATCAGCACCAGGCCGTCAAACTGATGTGCGATAGCCATTGTTTCCACACTGTCGGCTATCAGCTCTCTTGAAACCAGAGAATATTTCATTCCTATATGATTCATTGCTATTCCGTCGCAAACCGCAATGGCCGGCACTTCAATAGGAGTTCCTCCCGCTGCACGGATTCCTTCTTTTACTGCTTTTGCGATGGTATCAAGGTGAATATGTCCCGGTACAATTTCATTCTGCGAATTTACCACACCAATCAGCGGTCTGTCCAGTTCTTCATCAATATATCCCATTGCTCTGAAAAGACTTCTGTGCGGAGCTTTCGTATAATCTTTTTTTACATTTTCACTTTTCATGATACTCTCCATTCCGCTGCCCTCCGGGACAGCACTATCAATAAAATTAGTAATACAAATCTCTGTTTTGACGCTGTTCACGGCCATTCCGAAGACAGAGCTTATTATGTGCAACATATAACTCCGGCTCCGAATGAGCTGTGATAACAGGTTTAATACTCTTTTTCAAGATGAGGCTCGCCCTGACGAATCATACCTATCGCTCCGGTTCTTGCAACCTGGATAATTCCGTATGCTTTCAGAGCTTCGATAAATGCTTTGAGTTTTGATGCTTCACCTGTCAGTTCCACTATCATCGAATGAGGCGAAACATCTATGACATTTGCCCTGAAAATCCCGGCCACCGAAATCAGGCTCATTCTTTCGTCGGGTTCGGCCTTTACCTTCACCATAATGTGCTCTCTTGTAACGGCTTCCGGTGCTCTGAGTTCTTTTATTTCATAAACATCAACCTGTTTGTCAAGCTGCTTTTTTATCTGCTCCGCCATAGCTTCGTCAGCAAAAAACTCCACCATAAGCAGCGATATTCCTGCTTTTTCTGTTTCAGCTGCTGATATTGATTCAATATTGAAGCCTCTTCTGGTAAGTAATCCGGAAATTCTGCTAAGCACACCCGGTTTGTTCTCTACAAACAGAGAGTAAATATATCTTTTTTCCATAACAAATGCCTCCTACACTTCAATTTTGAATATCTGCTGATTATATTTATTTCCCGGCGGCACCATCGGCAGTACATTAACATCCATATCTATGTTTGCATTCAATATTACCGGTCCCTCCGTCTGCATTGCCTCGTCCAGTGCCGTTTCAAGCTCTTCCATTGTATTGACATTAAAGCCCCTGCCTCCGAAAGCCTCGGCGAATTTAACATAATCGATTTTTCTTTCGAGAGTGGTCTGACTGTAATGCCGGTTATACATCAGCTTCTGCCACTGTCTTACCATGCCCAGTACGCCGTTATTTACAACCACTACCAGAATATTCATTTTCTGCATAACAGCGGTTACAAACTCATTGCAGTTCATCTGAAAACTTCCGTCTCCGGTAAAAAGTACAACCTTTTTGCCGGGATTTCCTTTCTGTGCGCCTATCGCCGCACCCATTCCGAACCCCATGGTTCCCAATCCTCCCGAGGAAATAAATGTTCTCGGTTTTTTTATGGAATAGTACTGTGCTGTCCATATCTGATGCTGACCTACATCTGTAACTATAACTGTGTCTTCATCCATTCTCTTCTCTACAGCTTTAATCAGACGGTACGGCGGAATTTCTCCGATGTTTTCCGCCACAGGCGGGTATTCTTTCTTCCACTCGAGAATCTGATTTCTCCAGGTTTCATCGGTTTTCTGTTCCACTTTTTTCTCAAGAATTCCCAGGACTGTCTTTAAATCCCCGGTCACGCTCTTAGTTGAAGGTATTACCTTATTGATTTCGGCAGGATCCACATCTATATGAAGTATTTTTGCATGGGTAGCGAAGGTTTTTGCATTTCCGGTTACTCTTTCCGACATTCTTGCACCTGCCACGATAAGCAGATCACAGTTGGTTACCGCATTTGATGACACCTTGGTTCCGTGCATACCCAGCATTCCCGTAAAATACGGATAATCTGCCGGGCATCCGCCCAGGCCCATCATGGAAAGAGATACGGGAGCGCCTATTCTGTCCGCAAATCTGACAAGAGCTTCCGATGCGTTTGAAGCAATGACTCCGCCTCCGGCAAAAATTACCGGTTTTTTACTTTCATTTATCATCGATGTGGCTTCTTCTATGTCATCTACCTTCAGTCTGTTGTTTTTCGGCATTATTTCCCGAGGAACCTTAGGTTCAAACTCCGTTTTGCCTGCCTGCGCATTTTTCAGAATATCAACGAGCACAGGCCCCGGTCTGCCTTCCTGAGCGATATAAAATGCTCTTCTTATCGTATCGGCGATATCTTTCTGATCCTTGACTATAAAACTGTATTTTGTTATTGGAAAAGTGACTCCGTATATGTCGATTTCCTGAAAAGCATCTGTTCCGAGGTTGTTAATATTTACATTTCCCGTAATTGCCACAACCGGCACCGAATCCATATATGCGGTGGCCAGACCCGTTACGAGATTCGTAGCTCCCGGTCCCGATGTCGCAAAAACAACCCCCGGTTTTCCCGTAGATCTCGCATATCCGTCCGCCGCATGAGCTGCCCCCTGTTCATGCGCCGAAATAACATGGTCGAGCCTGTCGGAATACTCATATAAGGCATCATACAAATCTATTACTGTGCCTCCGGGATATCCGAATACGGTGTCCACACCTTGCTCGATCAAACATTCCATTACAATCTGTGCACCTGTTTTAATCATATATCGTGTTCCTTTCTTTCAGCGAAATCTCGGTTTTTATTATACTTAGATTCCGTTTTTTGTTTATTCATATAATACGGCGGTTCTGTCAATAAAGTCTTTCGGCTTCCCTCTAATATACCGGCCGAAAAAATCTGTATTTTGTAAATAAATCTATTCTGCTCGGATTTCAGTAACATCATTCTCCGGAGGTTCGGGCTTATTGAATATAAAAACCCCGTCTCTGTAAAGAGACGGGGTAAAATCCGCGGTACCACTCTTCTTGATACATAAATATGTATCCGCTTATCGATGTCATATAACACCTATCTCTGTAACGGGAGAACCCGTTGAAGCCTACTGAATACTGAAACATAAAGTATCGTTCGGTCCAATAGCTCGAAGACTACCAGCCTGACCTTCCACACTGCCTTTCAGCTGCCGGCAGCTCTCTGAAGAGGATTTAATCAGACACCTTCCTGTCATTGCCTGTATTATTATTCACTTAAAAACCAGTATAGTTTAATAATAATTATTAGTCAACCCTTTTGCCTTAAAATTTCCGTATTATTTGTAACGATTGTTACTATTCACAGCCATTCTGTCCGAGACACACAATGCTTACAAATAACATGCCTGTCCCGGAATAACTGTATACCGGATGAGGGTTATCCCGAACCTCAGAAAAACATCGTAATCTTATTCTTTGACCCTACATAATTATACTCATAGCTTTTAATCATTGCCCGCAGTATCGTCAGAGCGAAGTCGTCTTCGTCACACACGCCGTCTTCCATCGGATCATATTTCATCCCGCCTTCATAAGAAAGTCTCATTTCGCACTGACCGTTCCTGCTGTCGTAACCGATTATGAGCTCAATGGGAATATCCTTCCATTTCAGCAGAATATTGATACACAGTTCCTCGAAAATGTGCTGGATTTTATTCAGCATTTTCCCCGGAACCATCTGTCTCAGCGCAAATACATTTATCTCGGTAATGAAGCCCAGCACATCAAATTTTCTGGAATTTATTTTCAATTCCAGAAAACGGTATCTGTTGATAAAATATCTCGTTCTCGCTCTTATCGGTGAATTGAAAATCTCGTCCGGTGTACCTCTTTCGTGAATGGTTCCGTCTACCATGAAGAACACCTGATCCGCCATTTCTTTAACAAATTCCATCTCATGAGTAGCCATGATGATTGTTATTTCTATTTTTGACATTTCTCTGATAACCGCCAGAACCTCATCCACCATGGTCGGAGCCAGAGCACTTGTGGGCTCATCCAGCAGGATTACATCAGGCTCCATTGCAAGTGCTCTTATTATGGACACCCTTTGGCGCTGCCCGTCTGTCAGCACCTCCGGATACATTTCCGCATATTCCGACAAACCAACCCATTCCAGCAGTTCTATTGCCTTGTTATATGCCTCTGCCGGAGTTCTTCTGAGAACATCCATCTGTGGTCTCATAATGTTTTCCGCAACAGTAAAAATCGGAAACAGATTATCCTCCACATAGACCATCCCTATTTCCTGTCTCAGTTTTTCCACATTATATTCAGGCGAAACAATATTCTTACCTTTAAACCATATTTCTCCGGTGTCGGGAGGCTCGGTTCGATTAACAGCTCTCAGCAGCCCGGATTTCCCCGAATTACCGGCCCCAATTAAACATACAAATTCTCCTTCGTGTATCTCAAAATCTATTCCATGCAGAAAGACCTTGTCATCCCATTTTCTTCCTATATTTTTTGCTTTCAACAGTATCACGGTCTGGCTCCTTTCGGTAATGTCCTTCTGAATTTCGGATCCACCCTTCTTACAATCAGCTTCAGGCCCGCCACTAACAATCCTGCCATCAGAAAATAGATTGCGGCTGTCAAAACCAGTGGAAATATTTCTTCAAAAGTTCTGCTCTTTATTATTTCCGCTACTTTTGTAATATCCTGTACGGAAATGTATCCTGCCAGAGCGGTGGTATTAACCAGAGTAACCAGCTGCATCCTGTATTCAGGGAAAACACGATATATTACCTGAGGAAGAATTATTTTTTTAAAGGCCCTGGCTTTTCCGTATCCCAGTGAAATTGCTGCCAGAAACTGACCCTTCGGTATGCTTTCGATTCCTCTACCGGTCATATCAGCCATAAACGCGGCATAGTTTAATGCAAAGGAAATAACACATATCCAGAAAGGAGGCAGATTTATCTTTCCCAGCACCAGATAGTTGGTAAGCAGGAGCAATACCAGCACCGGTATTCTTTCAAACAAAACAATATATGCATTGCCAATCTTATTCAATACCGCACTTTTCTGTCTTATTAAATAACAGATGCATATTCCGGCTGCAGTTCCCAAAAGTGCGGAGCATACCGATAACGCAATTGTTATCAGCAGTCCTTTTGCCAGCATTTTCCATCTTTGCTCACGAATAAGTGTTTTGTTTACGCTGTTCCAGACTGCCTGTCCGAAGGAATCCGACTGCCGAATCCGGGTAATATAGGCTTCCTCCATTCTCGATTCATTATTCTTCAGAACATCCGGAGCAACACTGCTTTTTCTCACCACAGCAACTTCTTCACTCACCTCAAAATCCTTCGTGAAGGCAACGCTTTCCTTAAGCTCCGAAGAAGCGGAAACATCTCCCGCATATAAATCATATTTTCCGCTTTGAACACCGATGACCGCTGCAGACAATTCCACAGTGTAATACTTCGGAATATATCCGTTCTCCGCACAAAACCTCTCCACCAGCTCTAAATAAAGTCCTTTTTCCTCCTTTCCGTCCAGATAGTCATAGGGATAATTGGCCATACTCACAGCTACGTTAAGAACACCGTTTTCACCGGTGAAGTTTAGATCCGGCATAACCTTTGTTTTATCATCCTCGCTGTAGCTTTCCCATTTTTCCCTGATTTTACTGTATTCGCCTTTTTCGCAAAGGTCATCATAGAATTTATCAAATTTATCTACCAGATCATGCCCTTTACTGTCGTTTGACGAAAAAAAAGCAGGAGATAAAGAATAGACAGTATCCGGAAAAAATGTCAGCTCCGGATGATTTTCAAAAACATATGGTAGTGTAATAATTCTTGTAAGATATGCATCTATCATTCTGCTTTCAAGCATTACCGGCATGACCTCCATGCTGTTGCCGTAAGCCAGCCTTGCATTCGGGAAATTTTCTTTTACCACATAATCATCCAGCGTACCCGTAGGACATCCTATCACATATTTACTGCTGTCGAGATCCGAGTATTCTCTGAGTTTGCCTTCACTACTGTCTGAGTCGGTTTTACCGGGTTCATGAAATACGGCAAGAACGATTATTATTGCAGCAAAAACCACTATGGAGATTATCAGATTCCATCTGTATTTTTTAGCGTTATTTTTCATGTAAAAACCTCGAATTATTATATCAGTCTTTATCAGTATACATGATTTTTCTTTTATTGTCTAACATATCCAAAAAAAGCAGGACAACCTCAGTCATCCTGCCCGACATATTCTGGATTTCTATTTCTTTTCGATTCTGTCTATGCCCATATATTTTCTGAGAGCTTCCGGAATAACCACGCTTCCGTCTGCCTGCTGATAGTTTTCAAGAATTGCAGCTACGGTTCTTCCGATTGCAAGTCCCGAACCGTTTAAAGTATGAACTAATTCCGCTTTCGCCTTAGGTTCGGGTCTGAAACGAAGACCCGCTCTTCTTGCCTGGTAATCTTCAAAATTACTGCATGAAGATATCTCAACATATCTTCCGTAACTCGGCATCCATACTTCGATATCATATG
>DCHZ01000029.1 GCA_002315385.1 Firmicutes bacterium UBA1739
ATCATCGTCCCGGACTTGAAAAGGATGATTGGGGAACGGATGAAGCTCCGTCAGAGGAAGCTGAATAACAACCTCCTGTGGGGGAGCTGTTTTGTTTGGAAACTCGGTTTCCGATTCTTTCTTGTTTTTGGCTGCTGCCATTTTGACCTCCTGTTTTTGGGCATGAAAAAAGACGCTTCCCGAAAGAAACGTCTTGAAAATGCCGCCCTAATATGCTATTTTTAATGTAAATATCGCTGCTTGAAAGTCTGAAAAAACATTGATATTACTCGATTTTTTCGTTTGTTACTATAAGACCACTCCGACCACAATAAGGCAGTAGATTTTATTGAAAGTCTGCTGCCGTTTTTTGTGCAAATATTCATATCATGGAAGGTCATTTGGTTCATCCGGCCGGATCAATATGCCCCAAACAGCTGTAATACACGTCCGAGTAGACAAACAAATCAAAAAAAGACCGAAAAGCATCAGCATACGCTGCAAGATATGGAATATATTTAAGCCCTGAGACTCATGCCGATTTGACTGTGAAAGTTTGAAAATTGAAAAAACACTTATTTCATGAATTATCCGGCATTGTCGGGATTAAAGCTTACTTCCATATCCATGCAGTTTTTAAGAATCTTTCTGCGTTTTTTGAATCCGAAATTATTTATCAGAATGAACTCCAGCAAATAATCTCCGAAAAACCAGAAAATCATCACAATGAATTCATGCATGGCAATATCCACTTTTGCGCCCCATAAAAAAACCATGATACACGAAATAAACGCCAGTACGGAAAACAGATATATTTTCCTGCGGTTATCAAGCATATCCCGCTCTTCCGAAGCAACTCTCAATCCATAATAATTCTTAATGGCATTTCTGATTCCGACTTTCTCTTCTTCGGAAAAAGCCTTTCCCTTAATTTCAAGTGTCATTCTGCAGTCATGCCGGAAAAACGGTTCGGCCAGCCCGATATAACCGGCCAGAACACCCGACATGTATTCCCTGCCCTTTGCCAGGGGATTCATTATGATATCTTCTATTGAATTTACCCTGCAGCCAAGCTCGATAAGACCTTTTTCTTTGATATACCGCAGTGCCATCCGGTTATTCTGAAGCTTTTTATATGTCTCAGTCAGATATTCTTTAATCTCTTTTGATAATTCCTCCTCTGAAATATCATTAAAAACCGTGTCCTTACTGCCCGAGAAAAATACATACGTTGACGCAAGCTGTCTGTACCATTTTCTGAGATTCCACAGGGGCATACAGTCTAATATGATATAAATAAGCAGTCTGTATCCGAAAAACCAGAAAGGCATATATGCCAGATTGACAATAACTTCATCCGAAATGTTTTTCACGGAAAACAGCAGCAGGGCAGAAATAACGGTATAAATAAGATACAATACGATACTTTTTACGCAGGCTCTTGCTTCTATATCAGCGTGTGTCATATTCATACAGAAGTTCGACCATATTGTATTGTTTATCAGTGTCTGTTCTTCTTCGCTAAACTGCTTTCCGGAAATTTCCAGCACAGTCGGTGCTTTGGGATGTATCAGAGGCCTGTACTTCTCCAAAAATCCAACAAAATCTTCTGACAGTATCTCATTCTCTTCTATGGAAAGCGGATGGATTATATCGTGAATATCCGAAGCATAATACACAATATGTACAATTCCGTTTTTGTCAATCAGTTTTTTGTATTTCTTCAGTTCCGTATGTTTTTTCATATTGATAGATTTAAGCGTATAGCTCCTCCGTAAAAAATGTATATTATGTTAATTATTATCTCCGAATATACTGATATTCGAATTTTTGTGGTTTTATACCATCATTCTGTCAGTGTTATTTTATCTGTATTCTATCATTCAACCGCAAAAACGTCAATCTGTATCGGCTCTCAGGTATTTCAATGCCATGTACGGAACATGAATTCATTCCTTTAAACATAAGCATCCGCATTATTCTGCAGATACATAACAAAATCTATGAATTCATTACCGGGAGCATTTTTTTCGGAAGCAAGAACGTAGTATTTTTCATCAGAAACTTCTACTGTTTTTTCTAAATTATACATGTTGTTTCTTTCATAAAACTCTATTCTCCTGATTCTCTGTTCATAATTATCAATACCTTCCGTCGGATACTCCGCAAGCCCCATAATCGGCTTATCCGGAAAGCTGTCCAGTAAATACTTCATAATCTTAGCCCCGTATCCCTTACTCCGCAGGTCTGCCAGCACGGCAAAAAAATCCAGATAATAGAACTTTTCCGCCTCGTAAATGTGGTAAAAAGCAACACATTTATTCCCTTCATATACCGCATAGACATAGTTTCCTTCAAGATGAGTTTTAGGCTCTATTATTCTTTCCAAAGGAACTCTTTCATTCGGTGGAAATGCTTCCTTGTATATACTGTCTACATCATAAAATGCTTCCGAACCCACTTCAACAAGTACCGGTCTGAATCTGTTCTCCATCATTCTCCTCCAATCAGATATTTTTTCAATACTATTATAATTATTATATCTTATCGAAAAAAACGCGTCAAATCGGAACCTTTGAAAAATACCGTTTAATAATCCGTTGCATGGTGGATATGGACAGACAGAAACAATATTCAGCGTTTCCTAATCATCTTCACATCTGACAAAAAAATATTAATAAATTAAATAATATATATTGATATGCATATAATAATTTATTATAATGTTTTAATATAATACGCATTGTAATTAATTTTTTTTGTATATATTTCATAGTTTATAAGGAGGAAATTCTATGAATATTAAAACTCTTTCGTATTTTATTACCGTTGTCGAAGAGCAGAACATTTCCGCAGCAGCAAAAAAGCTTTGCATGAGCCAGCCTCCTCTAAGCAATCAGATAAAAAACCTTGAAACCATGCTGAATACAAAGCTTTTTATCCGCGGCAAACGAAATCTCGAGCTTACCGATTCGGGGAAACTGCTTTACATTCGGGCAAAGGAAATTGTCAGCCTTGTCGATAAAGCCTCACAGGAAATACTGTCAATGAGCAGCGGAATAAGCGGAACTATTTCAATAGGTCTGGTGGAAGGATCCGCACCTAACATTGCCGCGGAATGGATGAGTTCTTTCATCAAAAGCTATCCCCAGATAAAATTCAGAATTATTGACGGCAACAGCGATGATCTGCTGGCAAAACTGCGCAGCGGACTGATTAATCTCGCAATTGTCACATCTCCCTGTGACAAGGCTCTTCTGAACAGCTTTTCACTCGGGAAAGAAATAATGTCGGCATTCATGAGTGTCAATAATCCTCTGGCAAAAAAGGAAGGCGATACTTTGGATTTTAAAGAGCTGATAGGTCAGCCGCTTATTGTCCCCACAAGAAAGGAGCTTCTGAAGCTTATCCATTCATGGTTTGATGAATTTGATGCCACACCTGAAATAGTCTGCGAAATGGATAACTATCTGGACGTAGCGGCAATGGCCGGCCGCGATGTGGGAATAAGCATTTTCCCGAAAACATCATTTGTCCTTAATCCTACAATTGTATCAAAAGACATTGTCAATCCTAAGCACTATATGGAATATCTTTTCGTATGGAGAAAAGGACAGCCTCTTCCCGCTGCCGAGGCAGCCTTTGTCGAATATGTAAAACAGGCTCTGTAAAAAACGCCTCTGAACAGTATTATTGCACATTGCAGACTGTTTCAGAGGCGTTTTGTTTTATTCCGCTGTTATCAAAACCGATTTGTTTTAACCGGCATTGTTTTGCGGATTGTTTGCCGGTTTCTGTAAGCTTTTTCTCATATTGACTTTTCCGGATATATGGAATAATTCCAGCTGCAATGCAGTCATATCCGAGGATGTCAGAATAAAGTCAAATATCATATCTACCGCCAGAGCCACTGCCAGTGCTTCCGACGGAATCCCCAGCTGAAGGAACAGCAGGGTATAAGTTGCGGCTGCACCACCCGGAATCGGTGGCGTTGCAACTGCCGAAATCGCAGCGATAATAATAGCAATGACAATCCAGCCGAAAGATACCTGAACATGATAAACCGATGCAAAATAAAAGCAAAACAGCAGATAATACATTGCCGTAAAGGGTTTGAAAATCACCATTCCGAAAGGAACCCCGAAAGAACTCAGTGAATTTGTAATCCCAAGCTTTTTCTGACAGGTTGACATGACAGACTCAAATGACGCAGACGAAGAAGCCGTTGTTATCGCAATCATAAACGAAGGCAGGCATGCTTTTATCATATACATAAACGTTATCTTATTTTTCATACAGACATATGCAAAATTCACAGCCATAAACAACACCGCAGCTATAAGAAATACTATCGCGAACTTCCACACCTGAGTAAGCACCGAAAAACTGTCAGACCATATTATCTGAACAAGAACGATAAACACAAAAAACGGTACCAGTTTGGAAATAAAATCCATAAGGAAGTTAATTATCAGGTTTATCTGTTCCACCGCCACCGCAACAATGTCCGTCCTCTGCCCGAGAAAAATCATTGACAGTCCGATCAGAAAGGCCAGCAGAATTATCTGAAGGGTATTCCCCTCCATAAACGGCGAGACTATGTTATGCGGGAATATATCCAGCAGCATCTGAAATATTTTACCGAATTGTGACTGGTGAACCTCACCTGATGTAATTGCCGGTCCTAAAAGAGGATAGAATACAGTCCCTGCCAGAGTAAACAGAAATACCACCTTGAGAAAAAACAGCAGCAATTTCTTGCCTATACTCCCCAGAGTATACACATCCCCTATTCCGTAAATTCCCCATGCCACAGACAGAAATATCATCGGGCCTGCAATGCAGGACAGAACTCCGAAAAAAGTGTCCTCTATCGGGCCGATTACATTTTCCGACAAAGATGTGATTATTCCTGCGGGTACAAGATACTTTCCCGCAAAGCCTACGGCAATTGCGGTCAGTATCACTGCCAGAAGCATGACAAGCGGATTAACTGCTTTCTTCTTCATCGAAAACGCCAGAACATTGATATTGTTTCTGTAATAATATGCGGGAATCAATCCTATTCTCAGCAACATGCTTTCTCTGGATTCTCCGTTAAACTCCAGCGATTCAAGCTGATAAGGATTCACTCTGCTGCCTTCCGCCGATATTTCAATATATGTCTTAAACAGTTTTTTACGTTCTTCCAGATATACAGTGCAGCCCGTTCCAAGCCGGTTCATCCAGATATCCAGGCTTTCCTCGACAGAAATTCTGTATCTTATCGCCGAAGTTCTGTCCATTTTGTAACCGGCACACATTGTTTCTATTTCTGCGGCAATTCTGTCAATCGTTTCCGGTGACAGTTTATACTCTTTTTTTGACAATTTTTCGTTTTTCATACTTGTTTCCTTAATATCTCAGCTCCTGCGTTTTTTCATAAAAAAAGCTGCAAACCCGGGTAAGCAGCCTTAACCATATCAGTATTTTATACTACTATTTATGGACCTTAAGTCTCGGAGACTTTCCGAGAGCCTTATATTTATTTTCAACTTTGATATTGCAGTCATCTCTCAGATTTTTAACGAACTGCTGACATTCCTCTTTGCTGTCAAATATCTGATCAACCGGAATAATAAACGGTGTTGGATTTACATCATCATATATCAGAACGTATTTTCCCGAATCTTCAACCCAGATTACCCTCTTATATGTAATTCTTCTGACTACATTACCGGGGGATCGCTGTTCTATTACATTTTCCCCGAAAGTAATCTGAACCTCTCCTTCACGAATTCTTTCTCCGGCCTGTGCAATTTCTTTTTTTGCATGAGCCTTAAATCTGAAATTCATTACCCACGGGAATCCTATTACCCATGCAATACATGCCAGAAAGAATATTCCAATGAGAAACACATTTTGAATATAACTCTTAAGCACATATGCGGCCACTGCCAGAACCAGTATTCCGGCTATTCTTTCGACAAGAACCAGGGTTCTGAAGCTTTTTGTACTTGAAAACTCATGGGCTCTTACATTGTAATAGTCATTTTTTTTGATATTGAATTTAAATGTCATTATTTCACCTCACCAGATTAGATATTGCAATATTTAAAGGTATAGTAACTATACACGGAATAACAATTAATAACGTACGGGAGTTAGGCATAACCCCGGTTTCATAGATCTCAGTAAAATAAAAACAGGTTTTTCGTTTTACCCACTCATTGAGCTTCACGAAGTGTTTTCCTCTGTCGGAAATTCTGAGTATCATTACAATTACCAGTATGCCCACGATTATCCACGTTGTATTAAAAAGCCAGAAATTCAACATGACATTAATCAAAAATAAAAAAGGCATCCCGGCTAAATAGTATACTTTTCTTGCAAATGGATTCATAGCCGTCTCCTTAGAAATATATTTACATAATTATACACTATCTGAACCAATAATAAAAGTGAAATATTTTTTTCAGTTATTATTTATTGTACCTACAAGAAGCTCTATTGCTATTCGCTCATTCATTTCACCGTTTTTTATTCTGACATCGGTTTCGTAAATGCTCCTCAAAATATCCCTCAGAGATGATTCTTCATATTTTCTTCCCGCAGACATCCATTTCCCCACCACAAAATCCTTTGCTTTCAGTATTCTGGCAATATCTTTTTTGTTTTTTCCCTCATTCAGCAGCTGTTTGACATTCATAATTCCTTCATACTGCCAGTAGAGCATTGATAATACTGTTTTTACCGGTTCCCCGTAAAGCAGCATCTCGTTCAGAACATGAAAAGCTGTTTTTCTGTCTTTTTCGCCCAGAGCATTAATCATGTCGAAAATGTTTTTACTCAGATTCCCCGAAACCGCAATTTCCACATCTTCCATGGTAATTATTTCAGAATCCGAATGGACTATTATCTTACCTATGTCGTTTTCAAAATGAAACAGTGTGTAATCCGAATCTTTATCAAAGTATCCGGATTCATCCACAAAACGAGCCAGTTCTCTTTCACCTATTTTCCTGCCGTTAATTCTCATGCGCTTTCTTATCCACGCTTTGAGCTCGCCACCGGTGAGTCTGCCGAATTCATATTCACTCGAGCATGCGGCTGCCGCAGAATACAATTCATTGGAACGGGAAATCTTTTCCCCGCAGGCCAGCACCAGCATTGTCGAATCGGACGGATGTTTAAGATAATTGAGCAATACCCCGGCCCTGCCTGTAACGTCTTTATCTTTCATCGCCTCAAAATTATTAATAATAACAAGCTTCTTCTCGGAAATCACCGGAAGAGTTTCACATGCTTCCGCTATTCTGTAATAATCCTCAGACTCTCCCGCAAATTCAACGACATCGAAAATTTTTGACTGCTCATTCGAATACTTTTTTATTATTTCACTGACAGCCCATTCAATCAGGAACAGCTCTTTTCCCCAAAGAATACATATATTTTTTATATTATTTCCGTCAAGATCTTTCTTAAACTCCGCAAAACTCATATTCTTCCTCACTTTTATACCCTCGCACGGTAAACTTTCCCTTATCGATATCCACCGTTACCGCACCGTCTTCATCATTTCTGACTACAATTATATCGTTTTTTCTGTATCTTTCAATCACAGATTCTGCGGGATGCCCGAAATTATTCTTTCCCACCTGAATAACCGCCACCCTGCAGTCAAGCCTTTTAACAAATTCCTCACTGCTGGAATACTTACTTCCGTGATGAGGGACCTTAACAATATCGCATGAAATATTTCCCTTAATCCGGTCCTCTTCCTTTCCGATATCACCGGTAAATAGTATTCTGACTCCGCAGTAATTCAATCTCAGTATTAATGAAGATTCATTAATGATTTCAGTATCTCCGTCACCGTTTTTTTCCTGAATATCAATTGACCTGCCGGCATAAGGGTACAATACATCGACATAAACATCTTTTCCCAGGATTACCCTGTCTCCCCTGCTCAGATAACGGATTTCATTTTTGTCCTTATTCAGCAAACCGGCAATTGTATTTTCCGAAGCGGAGTATCCCGAATACAGATAAACCCGGCCTGTTTTGAATTCCCGGTTCAGCGATGCTATTCCCTTATAGTGATCGGCATCCATATGAGAAATAAAAACACCGTCTATTTCATCAATTCCGTTTTTGAGTAAATAAGGCTCTATGACCTTTTCGCCAACATCATAATCCGAGAACAGGCTTCCTCCCCCGTCAAACATGTAATTCTTTCCCTCCGGGGTTTTAATACACGCACAGTCTCCCTGTCCTATATCAAGAAAAACTATTTCCGGTTTCTGTTTTTCAATATAACAGAAATCCGCAGGTATCAAAATCAGAATCACAGCAATAATGACCGACGTTTTTCTGCCCGGGGGATGCAGATAAAAAAATTCCGAAAAAATCAGAAATAAAACAAAATAATAGAGCAGCATTATCATCGGTGAAGGACTCACGGCTTTATATGACAGTTTTCCGTCTATACCGCAAATATTATTGAAAAACACAGTTGTTTCCGATAACAGAGAACAGATATGGAACAGCAGGCTGATAACCGCATTGTTTCTGACAGTTATTAAAGATATTAAAAACGAAAACATTCCCAGCGGTATCATAATCGACGATAAAAAGATAACCGGAATATTTGAAATAAAAGCCGCCGGCGAAAATAGATTAAAGAAATATGCATTTATCGGAGCTGTTCCCAGCTGAATTGACACTATCGGGTTCAGTGTTCCTGTAATAATATTCCTGATTTCAATCTTATCCTCTATTCTTTTTCCTATTACCGCAAGAGAAAGCACCGCTGCAAAAGAAAGAATAAAACCGCTGCTGTAAAGCATATGAGGTCTGAAAATCAGAAAAAACGAAGCCGTAACGCAGGCGGCGGAAATCATATCATACCGGTTATATGTTCTTTCCGCCAGAATATGAAGGCCAATCATTACCGCAGCTCTCATTACAGACACAGAAAAAGAAGCAAGAACTGCCATCAGACATATTGAACCCATAGACGCCACAAGCGCAGCAGGACTCCCGGGCCTTTTTCTGAAAAAAAACCTTACCGCGCCGTATATTATTCCCACATGAAGACCCGAAACACTCAGGATATGAGCCGTTCCGTTATTTCTGAAATTTTCATATATTTCTTCGGGCATCCATTCTTTTTCACCGAAAAGCATTCCACAGTAAAAGCCGGCGCAGGTTTCACCGGCAGCCGTTTTAAGTCTTTCGTAAAAATCCGCTCTGCAAACCGAAACCCGATTAATCAGCCATCCTTTGAAAATATTTTTGTCCAGAGCTCCGACAGAAAGTCCGTTTTTCCCGCATTCTCCGCACAGATAAATTCCTTCTGTTTTAAGATATTCCGCATAATCGAACACTCCGGGATTGGAGGCGGATTCGGGCAGAGAGGTTGAAATATCAATAACCGCCCTGTGCCCCGGAAGATCATAAACATTCATTTTGTTCTTAATCCGCTCCTTATCTCTGACAGTAATCATTATCCTGCCGGTACGTTTCCCCTCAACAACAAGGCTGAAATAATCATCTTTTACCGCAGCCACCTCACAGATTCTTATCTCCGTATTAATTCTTCCGACCTTAACATAATACCCGGCACGCTTTTCTTTCTGATAATCAAAACCTGTGCCCGTTTTTTCACCCGCTATGCAAATCATCACAATAACAGCCAGCAGTAATACCGAAACCCTTCTCATTGCTCTCCCAAAACCGTCAATCCAAAAAACACCGAAACAAAGAGCCCGTCACAGCAGCACTTTGAAATCGGTGCACTTTTGAACTCTTTGTTCTATGATACCATATTTTTCGGCCCTCACTGATGTCAGTTCCGCACGAAAAACGGTTTCTTTTGAAATCCGGAGAATAACGGAAGCTCTGTTTACATGAAAATCAGTTCTCTCTATTCCGGAATAGCCCTGTGTCCCAATCCTATTACCACTTCGTTCAAATGCAGCAGTCCCGCACTCATAAAAATACAAATGCTCAGGTGCTCCCCGCCTCTGCATATTCCTATTTTTCCGCCACCGTTAAGACCGTTAACCTTTGCGGAAATCTGCATTATTGCATCCTTGGCCGCTCCGGCGATGGCGCCGTCATGCACATGATTTTCCTGAGTTATTCCAAGCTTACGCGAAACAATAATCGCTCTTTCAATCACAATATGAATAGTGTCATTGATATTTCCGCCCACATCCACAGCTACGGCTTTCAGTCCACGACCTGCCAGTTTTTCAATTACCGCTTCCTCTGTCTGACGATTCGGAGTAAGTGCCACCTGTACCGCTGCCCTTGCAACATCAATACTCTCTATCATTTTCTACCTCCCGCCGCACGGATATCCGCAACTCGCTCTATTTCCATGCTATTTTTTTATATTGTATTACATTATAATCTCATTTTGCAAAAAATCATAGATAAAATAATTTATTGTGATATAATCATTTCATATTGTTGCTGTTAACAGAATCAAATATTCTATTAACGCATTATCCGTAAATAATCAACAATTCAATCAGGAGGAAAAAACCATTGTCAGATAATAAAGAAAATGATATCGGCAAAATAACCGATGCCGAAGCCCGGGGCAACGCCCGTATTAGAAAACGGGCCGAAGTTAACAATGACTTCAAAAAAAATAACGATAACTCAGGTGATGACATGTACGACTTTGACGATAAGCCCCGGAAAAAAAGTACCTTCCGGAAGATTCTCAAAATTCTGCTTATCATTATTGTACTTGCGGCAGTTGCCTCATTTATTTTTGTCGGAGTCGTAATAGGCAAAGTTGTCCATGATTCGAAGGATATAGATCCAAACAATATATACTCTATTCTTTCCGAAAACTCGGTCATGTACGATATTAACGGAGAAGTAATCGAAAACGTTATGACTTCCGAAATGCGTACCAATCTGGACTACGATGAAATGCCGAAACAGCTCATAGATGCCTTCGTTGCCATAGAAGACAAGACTTTCTGGAAACACAACGGCTTCAACTTCGTCAGAATCATCGGTGCTATTGTTGAAAGCATCCGGAACGGAGAGAGTATCAGCGGTACAAGTACCATAACTCAGCAGCTGGCACGTAACGTCTTTCTTCCGGACTCCAAAAGTGAACGAACTATGACCCGAAAGATTGAGGAAGCCTATTACACGTTTATTTTAGAGAAAAACCTTACCAAGGAGCAGATTATTGAAGCATATCTGAACACCATATATCTCGGTTTCAACTCCTACGGTGTGGAAGCTGCCGCAGAATCCTACTTCGGAAAGCCGGCAGGTTTACTGTCCCTGGCGGAGTGCTCCGCTCTGGCTACAATAACCAAGAATCCTTCAAAAAATGCTTTGATAAAAAGATATTATACCTCGGAAATTGATCCCGGTAATGCGAATATTATATCCACTCAGGGAGAATATACTCTGGTATACAATGATGAATTCAAACAGCGTCAGGCTCAGGTTCTGAAATTAATGGTGGAACAGGGAACGGCCACTAAGGAAGAAGCCGATGCAGCTTATGCTGTGGATATTAAGTCTCTGCTTAATCCGCCTCAGAATCTTAATAATTCCAATACGACATCCTCATATTTCACTGATTATGCCAAAGATCAGGCTATAGAAATTCTGATGGATGAACTCGGTCTGACAAAGGATGAAGCTGAAACCAAGCTGTTTACAGGCGGTCTGTCGGTATACACATCATTTAATCCTCAGATTCAGGAAATAGTTGAAAACGCATATAAAGAAAACAGCAATTTCCCGTCTGCCACAGCTTTCTCCAGGGATTCTTCGGGAAATGCAATTAACTCAGACGGAAACATTATGCTTTACAACATGAATACATTTTTTGAAAGTGACGGAAGCTTTGCGCTGGAACCGGGTCAGTACGGATATGACGATTACGGCAATCTTTACATTTATAAAGGTAACCGCCTTACATTCTATGAAACAAAATCCGGATCTGATACAGTGGACATTTCAATTAACTTCAAGCCTCTGTACACCTATCAGGACGGCATTCTCTATATTTCAAACGGCGGAACAATAAACGTCAATCCGGCATATAAAACCTTCGATGCGGAAAACAATCTCGTTATTCAAAAGGAATGCCTTGACGGAAATCCCGATTTATTCAGACAGTCCGGAGACAGACTGCTTATTTCCCCGAGCTGCTTCTCGGTGAATCAGTCTGTAATGCAGCCACAGAGTGCCATGGTTATTATGGACCAGTACACAGGTCAGATAGCCGCAATGGTAGGCGGAAGAAATATCGAAGGCGACAAGCTGTACAACAGGGCAAATTCCGCAAGACAGCCGGGTTCTTCAATAAAACCTCTTGCCGCATATGTTCCCGCACTTCAGAAGGGAATGACGGGAGCCACCATCCTTTCCGATTCGCCTCACTACGTTAACGGCAAGCTCTGGCCTAAAAACTCTTATTCGGGCTACAAGGGAAATATAACACTCCGAAAGGCTGTTCAGGTTTCCTCCAACGTTACCGCGGTAAAGGTTGTTGAAGAAATGGGATTTGATACCTGTTTTGAATCTCTTGAAAACATGGGTATAACAACCCTGGACGATAAAAATGACAGAAACGCATCTGCCCTCGGTATCGGCGGTATGACCAGAGGATTAAAGCCTATCGAAAGCTGCGGTGCTTATGCAACGATAGCCAACGGCGGAAAATATAACAAACCTACAACCATCACAAAAATCCTTGACAGAAACGGCGGCGTCATCTATGAATACAAAGACAGAAGCAAAGAAGTTTTTGATGAAGGCACAGCTTTCCTGATGACGGATATTCTTAAATCTGTTGTTTCCGGCGGAACCGGTACAAGAGCAAGAATTTACAGCAACAACTCCACCATTCCGGTGGCCGGCAAAACAGGTACCACGACCAAGAATTACGATGCATGGTTCTGCGGATTTACTCCGTATTACACTGCTGTCGTATGGGTCGGAAATGACTACAACATTCAGCTTTCCAACGGAAGCGGTGCAGCTGCCCAGCTTTGGAGCACGGTAATGAAGCAGGTTCATGAAAACCTCCCCGCAAAAACATTTGAACAGCCGGAAACGGTAGCTTCTTCGGGAGGAGAATACTATGTTATCGGAAGAACGAAGCTCGCAAGTAAAAGCGTGCAGTCCTACAGAATTTGTACCGAATCAGGCCTGCTGGCAAGAAACGGCTGTCCTCATACCACTTTTATAAGCAGCGGAGATGATATTCCAACTTCATACTGCAATATTCATTCAAACACTGCTGCCAATGAGAACAGTGATAATTCAGAAAATACAGACAACACGAATCAGACCGACGATAACAATAATCAGAATAATACCCCCGCAGATAACGGCACCGCTCCTCAGCAGACACCTGCACAGCAGCCGGCTACGGAACCCGCCGCTCCGGTTGAACCGGCACCGACGGAACAGCAGCCACAGTAATATTACCGACTATTATCTGATCCAAAATAATTCGTTTTATACAATTAAAAGGCGCAACAGAACAAAACTGTTGCGCCTCTTTACAGATGTCTAGATAAAATAACTTCGCAGAAGTTATCTCAGGTCCTGTTATTTAAGATTCTCCGGATTCAGACACTCCAGTTCCGGCAGCACAAACAGACCGTCTTTTCTGATCAGAACATCATCAAACCTGATCTCACCTCCGCCGTATTCGGGGCGCTGAATCATTACCAGATCCCAATGCACCGACGAGCTATTTCCGTTCGGTGCTTCTTCATATGCCATACCCGGTGTCAGATGAAAACTCCCGGATATCTTTTCATCAAACAAGGTGTCTTTCATCGGATTCATAACATACGGGTTAACTCCCAAAGCAAATTCCCCGAAATATCTTGCGCCTTCATCTGTATCAAGAAGTGCATTTATTCTTTCGTTGTTATTAGACTCCGCTTTAACGATTTTTCCGTCCCGAATCTCAAAAACTATATTTTCGTACGTAAATCCCTGTTCTTCCGACGGCGTATTGTATGATATTCTTCCGTTGACCGAATCTCTGACCGGAGCTGTAAACACCTCCCCGTCGGGAATATTCATTTTTCCCGAGCATTTAATGGCAGGTATTCCCTTAATGCTGAAGCTAAGGTCAGTTCCGGGTCCTGTAATATGAACTCTGTCGGTTTTTTCCATGAGCTCCACAAGCCTGTCCATAGCCCTGTCCATTTTCGAATAATCCATAGTACATACATTAAAGAAGAAATCCTCAAAAGCATCCTGACTTGTATTTGCCAGCTGAGCCATCGATGGATTCGGATATCTGAGTATTACCCATTTTGTTTTGTTGACTCTGTATTCCAGCACCGGATCCATGAGTCTGTTATACATATTCAGCTTTTCAGACGGAACATCCGCCAGCTCGCTTGAATTACTGCCTCCCCGGATTGCTATATATGCATCCATCCCCATCATTTCCTTCAATCTGCACTCGCACATGAATTCAATCTGTTCTTTCCGGCAGTTTAAAAGAATCTCTCTGTTTATTCTCGAATCTCTTGATGTAACAAAGGGCATTCCACCGGCAGCATAAATATCTTTTACAAGCTGTCTGACAAGCGCCCCGGTCTCTTCTCCTTCGTAATCTATCAGGCATTTTTCTCCCGGTCGGATTTCCGTAGAATACTCCACCAGAAGCTTTGATAATTTCTTTACTCTTTCATCCATATTGATCTCTCCCATATTAATAAATTTATTATATTATATCCTCATTTCATACATTTAACAACAGCTTTACTTCGCTGCACCGATACAGCCCGAACGGTAATCAGTAAACCATATCAGTCAGCTTAATCGTCGCCGCTCTAAACACACAGTTTACCGAAAGCCGCTCCGTCAGTGAAATATTATCGAAATAAACATTGTTACAGTATAATACTGTAAGTCCTCCTCCTATCCGTTGACTTTTTTCAGTCATTTTGGTAATATTTTGAACGAACACAAAAAGGAGAAGAACATATGCATAATGAACTGTTACTTATTCTTAATATAATAATCGCATACGGGGGAGTTCTGGTATTCTACAGACTGTTTCATACAGAAGGTCTTATAGCATTTTCCGTAATCGCCACACTCCTGGCAAACATAGAAGTCATGATTCTGATTGATGCCTTTGCGCTGGAACAAACCCTGGGAAACATACTGTTTGCAACAACCTTTCTGATTTCCGATATTCTGAGCGAGACAGAAGGAAAAGAAAAAGCGAATAAAGCTGTAAATCTTGGAATTGCGGCTTCCGTAATATTTATCATATTGTCTCAGATCTGGATAAGCTTCGTTCCTTCACCAAACGATCTGGCATTTCCTCATTTTCAGGAAATTTTTTCCAGAACTCCGAGAATTGTAATTGCCGGTTTTGCGGTGTATGCCTTTGTCCAGAAACTGGACATCTTTCTTTACCACAAATGGTGGAATTTCACAAAAAAGAGATTTCACGACGAAAAAAGGTTTTTATGGCTTAGAAATAACGGCTCCACTCTGATATCTCAGCTGGTTAATTCCATATTGTTTAATATTATAGCATTCTGGGGCGTATATCCGTTATCCAGCCTGATTTCGATTACCGGAGCTACCTATCTTATATATATTGTCACCTCATTGCTTGATACACCGGTTATTTATCTGGCCCGAAAGCTTCACTCATAGCTGCCGGTGTACGTTTTTCCAGCCTTGACACATGTACCCGGGAAATATTAATAATTTCCGCGATTTCGGACCGGGTCATACCTTTCAGGATCATCGAAACTTGAAATACAGCACATACACTCCTCTGCCTCGATAACTCTGAGAAGCTTTTCACCGTCCATACCGGAGCTGTCCATCATCGTAACTCCCGAAAAATCAAAAGCTGTTCCCATCGTAATAGACCCCCTTTAAATAAAATAACGCAGAGGCAGCCTCCTTCATCACGAGATACCGGAAGCTTTCCCTCTGCGTATATTATATTATCAATTTCATATATTGTCTTTAGGAGACTTTGTCGAAACAGTTCTATTATTATCGAAAACTGTCGGAACATCGAAAATAAGTTGCTGTTAACAGCGGTTTAATCCGAAGATTTTTCACTGCTGTCAGTTCTGATTCGGATTCACTGTATAAACCTCGGTTCCCGCCATGGCTTTTTCTATTAAAGCCTCCCCGTCAAGATGTGATTCCGATTCCAGAATACTTTCAAGCTTCGGTTTAGTTGACGGATGCTTTGGTAAAAATACAGTGCAGCAGTCCTCAAAAGGCTGAATAGAAGTCTCAAAGGTTCCTATTTTCTGAGCAATAGCCATGATATCCACCTTGTCCATGGCAATAAGCGGTCTCATGACCGGAATTTCCACTGCATTATCCGTAACCACCAGACCCTGAACGGTCTGACTTGCCACCTGTCCGATATTCTCGCCGGTTATCAGCACGTCTGCCTTCACTTCCCGGGCAAGCCTTTCGGCAATCTTCATCATGAACCTTCTGGAAAGAATTGTCATCTGCTCCTCAGGGCAGTGCTCATTAATTGCCTGCTGGATTTCCAGAAGATTAATGCAATGTACCTTTATTCTGCCGCAATATCCGGCAAGAATCTCCGCAAGATCCAGAACCTTTTCTTTGGCTCTGTCACTGGTGAAAGGATATGAATGAAAGTGAATTGCTTCTATTGTCATCCCTCGCTTTGCCATCATCCAGGCCGCCGTAGGGCTGTCAATTCCGCCTGACAGCAGAATGAGACCTTTTCCGTTGGTTCCCAGCGGAAGACCTCCGAATCCCGCAATCTTATCATGATAAATATAGGTCTTATCTCTTCTCACATCCATAAACAGCAGACAGTCGGGTTCGTGTACATTTACCCTGAGCTGATAATCCGGATCATCATTGCATGTCTTTAATATAGCGGCCCCCGCCCTTCTGGCTATTTCCGGAGATATTATCGGAAACTGCTTATTGCTTCTTTTGGCTTCAACCTTGAATGTGCTGATTACCTGCTCTTTTCTGATTTCTTTCATATATTCTGCCGCATCGGCAAAAATTGTTTCGGGATCGGACTCCACCTCTGCCGCAATACTTACTGTTGCGACGCCGAAGACTTTTGAAATCTCCACAGCCATTTCTTCAAGTCTGTCGGAATCATCAGTTCTGGCAAAAACCACTCCTTCATACCTCCACACCGAAGCATCTTTGAAGCTTTTTATTGCCTTTCTTATTCGTTCCATCAGAACCCTCTCGAAATACGGCTTGTTCATTCCCTTCAGCGCGATTTCTCCATACTTTATTATCAATACTTTGTTCATTACAAAGCTCCCTTCGTTGAATATTATAGATTCACTATCTTCCGGTTACCTTTCTTATGCTTTCCACCGCTTTCTTCAGCTTTTCAAGAACAATATCCATTTCCTGTCTGGTATTGAATTCTGAAAAACTGAATCTTATGGCACCTTCAATTTCATCATTTGTAAGTCCTATGGCTTTCAGCACATGACTCTGTCCCTTTTTATTGGAGGCACATGCAGATCCCGTCGATACGTAAATTCCGTTCTCTTCCAGCATGTGAAGAAGCACTTCGCCCCGGGTCCCGATAAAGCTTACGTTCAGAACGCTTGCAGCACATCTTTCGTCTTCATAGCTGTTGATCTTCACATCTCTTATTTCCGCCCTGATACCGTCAAGAAGGTACTGTCTGACAACTCTCATATCCTCAATCTTTCTGTCAAAATCACGATATGAGAGTTCGGCGGCAACTCCGAATCCTATTATTCCCGGAACATTCTCTGTTCCCGAGCGAATGCCCTTTTCCTGTCCTCCTCCGGTTACGGGCGTCTTAATATTCACACCCTTCTTAATATACAGCGCACCGATTCCCTTGGGTCCATGGATTTTATGGGAAGACATACTGATCATATCCGCAGCCTGAACGGCGCTCTTCATCCTCAGTTTTCCGAAGGACTGCACAGCATCAATATGAAACAGCGGCTTATTCTTACCTGTTAAAAGCTTTGACACTTCTTCCACCGGCTGAATCGTTCCAAGTTCGTTGTTTACATGCATCAGCGAAACAAGTACGGTATCATCGTTTATTTCACTCTTTAGTTGATTGATATCAATAAGGCCATGCTCATCAGTGTCAATATATACCGTCTCGAATCCCTCTGATTCCAGTGCTTTGAAGGTTTCCAGTACAGCCGGATGCTCTATTTTCGAAGTTATTATTCTTTTTCCTTTTCTTTTTAAAGCCCTGGCTCCTCCCAGTATCGAAATGTTGTCTCCTTCGGTTCCGCCGCCGGTAAAATATACTTCCCCTGGAACCGCACCCAGTGATGCCGCGATTTTTTCTCTGGCAGCTTTGACTTTTTTCTCCGCTTCAAATCCCATTCGGTGAAGAGATGAAGGATTACCGTAACAGTTCATCATTGCATCCGCAACAGCTTTTGCCGCCTCCGGATAAGGACATGTGGTTGCACTGTTGTCCAAATATATTTCCATAATTTCACATCCTTGTTTTGTTTATTTGTATAATTTCAAGCGCACTTTTCATGCAAAAAATCAGGCGCACCTTTTTCGGCACGCCCTTTGATTATTTGGCATATTCAATGGCTCTTGTCTCTCTGATAACATTAACCTTAATCTGACCCGGATATTCCAATTCGCTTTCAACCTTTTTGCTGATCTCTCTTGCGAGGAATACCAGTTCCTCATCGGAGATCTCGTCCGGTTTTGCAATAATACGAATCTCTCTGCCTGCCTGAATTGCAAAGGATTTCTCAACTCCTTCTGTTGTATTTGCAATTTCCTCAAGCTTCTGAAGTCTTTTAATGTATGTCTCAAGAGTTTCTCTTCGTGCGCCCGGTCTGGCAGCCGACAATGCATCTGCGGCGGTTACAAGAATCGCCTCCAGACTCTTTGGCTCGTAATCTCCGTGATGTGAAGCCATTCCGTCAATAACATTCTGATGTTCTTTATACTTCTTCAGCAGTTCGATTCCTATATCTACGTGAGTACCTTCAACTTCATGGTCAACAGCCTTGCCGATATCGTGAAGAAGACCTGCTCTTTTAGCGGTTTTAACATCCAGCCCCAGCTCTGATGCCATCAGACCGGCCAGGTGTGCAACTTCGACAGAATGCTTCAGTACATTCTGACCGTAGCTTGTTCTGTACTTAAGTCTTCCGAGAAGCTTGACCAGCTCCGGATGAAGATTGTGAACTCCCACTTCAAATGTCGCCTGCTCTCCTTCTTCCTTAATAATCTGGTTGACTTCTTTTTCGGCTTTTTCTACCATTTCTTCGATTCTTGCAGGATGAATTCTGCCGTCATGAATCAGTTTTTCCAGAGCAACTCTTGCTATTTCTCTTCTGACAGGATCAAACCCCGACAGAATTACAGCTTCCGGAGTATCATCGATAATAAGATCTATTCCCGTCATGGTTTCAATCGCTCTGATATTCCTGCCCTCGCGACCTATGATTCTGCCCTTCATTTCATCGTTCGGAAGCTGAACAACAGAAACCGTAGTTTCCGCAACATGATCGGCCGCACATCTCTGAATCGAAGTGGTGATGATTTCTCTGGCTTTTTTTTCGCCTTCTTCCTTGGCTTTCTGCTCAATGTCTTTAATCATCAAGGATGCCTCATATCTGATTTCCTTCTCTATATTTGAAAGGAGCAGAGTTTTCGCATCTTCCGAAGTCATTCCCGAAATCTTTTCGAGCTCTTCAATCTGCTTTTCCAGAAATCTGTTAAGTTCTTCTTCTTTCTCGGAAATCACATGCTCTTTCTGAGACATTGCCTCTTCTTTTTTCTCAATATTTTCAATTTTTTTATCAAGACTTTCTTCTTTCTGTATCAATCGTCTTTCAAGTCTTGTCATCTCGTTTCTTCTGTCTTTTATTTCTTTATCAACATCGGATCTGAGTTTATGGGCTTCTTCCTTAGCTTCAATAGAAATTTCTTTCTTTATTGTTTCGGCTTTCTTTTCAGCATCGAGAATAAGATTTTTAGCTGTCTGTTCCGCACTTCCGATTGCCTTTTCTCCAACGGATTTCCGGATGACATATCCCGCAAGAATCCCGACTATAATACAAACCGCCGCTACTAATACAACTATTATTGGATTAATTACAATACACCTCCTTCTTCATTATTTGGTAATCATTTTCCATTATCTTTAAATTGTTTAATAATTGTAAATATACAACAATATAATTTTATAGATTTTAGTTTATTCTGTCAAGAGGAATCGTTGTATTACTCTCGTTAAATGCTCCGCTGCAGCCGTATTCTTCAGACTGATTGAGGGTATTCCGTTGTTGAATGCCACGTTCATGCTTTCGTCATACGGAAGCACCCCGCAGACATCCAGTCCGAAGCTTTCGGCAATATTCTCCACATCCTGAAAATAACCGTTATCCGCAAGTTTAAGCCTTACCATATTTATCAATAATCCTGTTTGGGTATTGTTTGCTTCTCTCAACGTCTGTACCAGACTTTGCCCCGACCTTACACATTCCGGCTCCTGAGTAGTAATCATAAGAATACTGTCCGATTTTCTCCCGAAAAGTTCCGAAAGTCTGTTGATTCCCGAAGGCGAATCGATAATGATATAATCAAATCTATCCCGGATTCTGTCTATCAGAACTGATAATTCCATTAAAGAAACACTGCCTTCTTTTTTCAAAAGCGGCGGCTCCATAATATACAGATTCCTATAATCTCCGCATTTTATTATCGCCTGTCGGATTCTGCAGTTTCCTTTTACTACATCCGCGATATCATAAATAACCCGGCTCTCCATACCCAAAGCTACATCTACACCTCTGGATTCGAAATTTCCGTCCAGAATCAGTACCTTTTTATCGAGACCTGCCAGATATACCGCCATATTTACTGCGATAAACGTTTTTCCGCTTCCGCCTTTTCCCGAAAGCACCGATACGATTTCTGCCATTTTTCCCTCAATTCCGGTTTTCCGCGACAATGCTGACAAAACTTCCGTTTCCTATTACTATGTGATCCAGCACCTGTATTCCGAGGATCCTGCCTGCCTCGGTAAGCCTTTCCGTCAGTCTGATATCACTCCGGCTCGGAGCAGGATTCCCGCTGGGATGATTATGTATCAGAATAACAGAATTTGCACTCTTCTTTATGGAATTTGCAAATACTTCTCTCGGATGAACCTGCGCGCTGCTTAATCCGCCTACAGCAATGTCTTCAATACCAATTATTTCATTCTTTACATTCAGCATTACAACTCTGAACACTTCCCGTGTCATAAAACACATATCTTTCATCATGTATCCGGCAATATCCTCAGAACAGTCAACTCTGATTCTTTCCGGCACTATCGAAAAAATCCGTTTTCCAAGCTCCACTGCGGCCGACAGCTGTGCGGCACGTGCCGTTCCTATTCCTCTGATCCGGCAATACTCCTCGGGCTGACAATTAGTAAAATACGCTATTCCGGCGGAATCCATGGATATAAGCTTTTCCGCCAGAAGAAGTGCCGATTCATTTCCCGTACCGCTGCCCAGTATTATCGCCACCAGCTCCGGATTGCTGAGTTTTCCCGCCCCGTATTTAAAAAGCTTTTCCCGAGGTCGTTCTTCGTCAGGCAGACTTTTAATGCCTGCCCGTCTCTCATTTTTTTTATTATTTTCTGCAGTCATAATTCCTCCATCCGGTCCCGACTGCCGATGTTTCCCTACTGACAGTTTAACATCACGAATCTTCCTATGCAATACTTCCCCAATCTATATTTAGAATCTGTTTAAAACTGTTCATCAATTTCACTTCAATTCGTCACTGAAGCCTTCTCTCAGCTTCTCCATAGCTCTTTTTTCTATGCGACTGACGTAAGCACTGGAAATTTGAAGCATTTTCGCAACTTCCTTCCGGGTTTTGCAGCCATCATTGTCCGGTCCGTATCTGAGCCTTATTATCATTCGTTCACGTTCCTTCAGATTCTCTTCCAGCACACGATAAAGCTTTTTTACTTTCATTTTAGTATCCACATCGTCAATAACACTGTCCGGCTCCGAACCCGGAATATCATTTTCTATGCACCCGGCCGCAATGGTGTGCACCGGGCAGGGACTCATTTCGTAATAATATTCTGTTTTTTCGTATCACCGGCATTGTTTGTTTCTGCCCCCATTACCGGTCGATTTTTTTCCTGTTTTAATATATATTAATTCTTGACAGAGCATTCTAATGAATTATATATTATTAATGTACATTATTTGATAACATCGCAATTACTGAAAGGGAGGCATTCCGATATGGGAGAAACAAAACAAAGAGACTTTATGTTTGATGCATTCAGAGGACTACTGATATGGTGCATCCCCATTTCACATTTTACCAGGGTTGCGGGACATTTCTCCGCAGCATCCTTAGGAGGAATAGTTTACATTACAATCAACGTTTTTGTTATGCAGGCATTTGTTTTCCTCTCCGGATACTTTTCAAAAAAACCTGACCGTGCCAGACAGACGGCTTTCAAGACTTTTTTGTGGCCGTATATTCTGTGCATTCCGTTTTTCTACTTTGTAAAACTTATAATATTCGGACATGCTTCCATCGACCTACTCATACCGCCGTTCGCACTGTGGTATCTGTTTGCTCTGTTCTTTTACAGATTCTTCCTCAAGGATTATATACGGATTCCTCATATTCTGGAAATCTCAGTTATTATTTATATTATTGCGGGGCTTATCCCTTTCCTGTCAAAAGAACTCGCTCTCGGAAGGATGTTTTCATACTTTCCCTTCTTCCTTCTGGGTTACTACTGCACACCGGAACACCTTGCCAAGCTTCGCTCTCTCAAAAGAGTGCACTGCATAATACTCGGAGCAGCTTTACTTGCAGTATCATGTCTCCTGGCTTTCAAAGTTCCTCAGCTCCCTGTCGGCTTCTATCTGCTGAAAGAACCGGCTGCAAGTCTCGGAATTTCATGGTACTGGGATATTCTCGGAAGGCTCCTGATATTTGTTCTCGCCTGCGGCTGGATACTGTTAATGATAAATATTCTCCCAAAAAAGAAAAACTATCTCACTTATGTGGGTGTAACAACGATGCCTATATATATTTTCCATCTGGTAGTAAGATATCTTGTTAAAAAATACAGCATAACTTTCGGTATCCTTCCCGACAACTGGTTCGTATACTACGTTATGATTTTCGGTCTGGCAAGCTTATGTGTTGTCGTATTCTCGTCAAAACCCGTTGCCAGAGCATATGATTTTGTTGTCGACGGATCCTACAGCATCTTAATCTGGCTGCTGAATAAGCTTCAGGCAGGTCTTGGTGTGGTCCATGAACCTTTGCTGAAGTTCGTCAACGGTACTGTTAATTACATTAACAGAGTCGGTAATTATGAAACTAAAATATCACTTTTCGGTAATACTTCAGTGCTGAAAAGAAAACAGGGATTCTCATCCTCTTCAAATGAGGAGAATTCAGGACAATCGGGATCAGGCAGGCAAAAAAAGGGAAAGAACAAACGGAATGCGGATTCCTCTTCTCTTAAGAGTGTCGAAATAGAACTTGAAGGACTGGAAAACCTTTCAAATAAACCTGTTACCGGAAACAGTATTATTTCAATGGGATTTTCCGAATTCGGCAGCAGTTCCGCCGATAATACCAAAAACCATCAGACAGCGGCAAACAAACCCGATACCGGCTTCGAATCAGATTTGAAGAAGTATTCACATGAATCCCCCGTATCCGAAGGTTCTGAAGACTCGAATAATGATTCGACAAAGTCTTCAAATACCCATCAGGACACCGATTCTTATGAAAATTCTGATGCCGTTAAGAGCACAGATTCTTATGAAAACTCTGATGCCGTTCAGGACACAGATTCTGATAAAAACTATGATGCCGTTCAGGACGCAGATTCTGATAAAAACTATGATGCCGTTAAGAACACAGATTCTTATGAAAATTCTGATGCCGCTCAGGACGCAGATTCTGATAAAAGCCCGGATTTCGGTCAGAATTCCGGTTCTGAAGCAGATTATGTCAGAAGCACCGAAAACAATTCTTCTGATGAAGAATCACCGGAGCTCAGCTTCTTCGACATTTCCGATATCGATGCTTATCTTAAAAGCAAAAGCGATAAATCTCCGAAAAAAGAAAAATCCGAAGATGACCCTGATAAAAAGTCTTCTTCAGATAAAGCATGATATAAGCGGCCGAGCCTGACTGACCCGGCAATAAACAATTGAGTTATATGTAAAAGCTGCCCCGCACATCTGTTGGCATGTGTGGGGTTTTTCTCATTAAACCATATTCTTTAAACCATATGTACATCCAGCTGAGCATATGGTATGTCTATTTCTTCTTCCGCGAAAACATCCTGAATAATACTCAGGCTCATTCTTCTTATCGGCCCCATCTGCTGAGGGGAACAGTGAATTCTGATTTTATAGTTTATATATGAATCACAAAACTCGTCCGTACCGATAAATTCGCAGCTGTCCACTTCGTTGATTTTTTCAACCATTCCTCTTATACGTATGCAGACCTGTCTCATTCTCTCAGCACTTATTTCATAAGGAGCCGGAATACTCACATCAAGCCAGTCCGAAACCCGTTGAATTTCCGAAATATTACGATTGGAGATTGTCACTATATTGTCGTTTTCCAGGATTCTGATTCTTGTTATTTTCAGATTGTAATATACTACTTCGCCTACAATGGAATTGTATTTTACTACCTCTCCCACATCGAAAAAATCACCCCAGACAATATTTATTCCCATTATCAGGTCTTTTAAACCATCCTGAAGAGCAAAACCCACAATAATACCGGCCACTCCGAGGCCCGCCACCAGGGAAGTCACGTTGACTCCGTTTACTTCAAGAAGATATACTGCGGCAAGAGCATATATCAGATATTTTACTATATTGGCGAAAAATCTGTAATTTATTTCTTTCTTGCCGTCCATGGCTTTTTCATTATTAAGCTTTTTGTTTACTCTTTTTTTCAGAATATGCGTTATTATCAGAGTCCCTACTACAATAATCGCACTGAGAATAATCTTCGAGGATCGAATATACTCTAAAATCTGTTCCATAATACACTTCCTTTGATCTTGCTATTTCAGACTGACCCAGACCTGATATGATTTGTTCTTCATCGGATCATCCGCCCACATATAATTGAAATGATAGCCTGAATAATCAAATTCCAGTACGTACATATTGACAGCATCCATCTCATTATATATATACTCCGGTTCGAAAAGCTTAATCTTTTTTGAAAGAATCTTCTGTAATTCCGGGAATGTCATTTTTGCCGACAGGTTTTCAATAATACATCCGTCATCACCGCTGATGAGCATTGAGGCTTTCAGGTTGTCATTCAGCTCATTAACTGTTCCGGTGCTGTCCACGATATACATTACCGGAGGCATCTCGTAAACAATTCCGAATCCGCCCTCATAATAATCCGCCGAATAGTTTTCTCCCAAAGCGGCTCTGATATCTTTCACACTCTTACCTATCAGTTCCCCGTAGAAGACATTTGCGGAAGACGTCTTACCTGCTTTCCCTGTGTCATTTTCAACACCTGTTCCGGATGTGGTCTTCCCGTCAAGCAGTTTGAAAATAAAGCTGCCTTCGGCACCACATGCCAGCTCGTAAGTACTGAAACAGATATATGCTTCTCCCTTTTCCATATAAAAGCTGATTTCATCGATTTTCCTGTTTTTTACGGTTTCGTGAGCGGTTTCCTCAAAGCGTGCCGGATCTTTTGCTATTTCCGCATCTACTGTATTCACAACACGTTTCATGGCTTCTTCTTCGCTTACTCCCAGAGCTTCGGCCAGATTAAGCCTGTCACCTGTTGATATGCTGTATGCCGCTCCGCTGTAATCTCCGTTGAAAACTCCGCCCTGATACCATTCTCTGATATAGATCACACTGAAAATATCATCTTCATTCTGCTTTACCTCAGTCGAAACAGTGTTGGTAAATTCATCGTTACAGCTCAGATTTTCCAGAGTATCGTTAAAGTATTCTTCGGTATCCTTAAAGCTTTTTTTAAAGTCCTCCAGACCTTTATTCAAATCTTCGTTTACCTTGTCCGCAGCCTCGCTGCTGTCGTTTATCACAACAAGCTCATAGTACTGTTTTGAATCGAGGGTAAATCCATTATTGCTCTGACTTTTTGAAAAATCCATCCTGTCAATTCTGTAATCAAAACTTTCACCCGGAGTTTTCGTTTCACTGTCGGCCTGCTTTCCGGCTTCTTTATTGCCGCACCCCGCAAGCAATGACAGAATCATTATCAATGTTAATACTATTACTGCTGATTTTCCGCAAATTTTTTTCATTCTTCACCTCTTCATACACTTTTTCAGAAAAAATATCTCCCGGATTCCGTTTCTGACAGGGCTTCGACTTCCGATTCGGTCCGGGCTCCGGCATCAGTCCGTTCAGATTCGCCACATTATCGGCTTCCCCCACCATCACAGTTACGCAGTCCCGATCAGCATCGGCAGTGTATATGCTTCCATTCTTGTACACCGTAACATCTGATGTGACATCAGTTTTCGTGAAACACAAACTGATGCTTTATTGAAAGTGAGCAGGAATATCGAAAAGCCTTATACTGTATTATAACCATACGGAGTTTTCTATTCAATAAAACAATGATACTTTTTTGTCATCGGGTCAATAAGACTTCATAAATCTGCTTTTCGTGTTCAAAAAGCTGTTGTCTCTCATTTACTACAATAATTTCGGAGACAGTTGCTTCCACTGGAGTCTCAATCATGATTTGATCCTGAATTAATGAGCGAATATTCGAGAATGGCTTTCGTTCAACACTAAACAAAGCAACATCTTCTTGTTCGCCAAAATAATCCATAACTTCTATTTTATTTCTGAATGCATAATCTGCATCCTCAAGTGAAACACCGACAATTCCATATACCGAAGTAGAAAATTCAAATGGATCACATTTATATTTAACCATTTTCTTTCCTACCATACTATTGATCTCAGCCATCTCAGAGGCCGAAAAACGTACGTCTATCTTTTTCATTTAATTATACCCCTGTAGAAAATGGATTTTCTGACCCTTTACGCCACCGGTATGTGAGCTAGGTTCAATGTTTATGTCAATAACTTTGGTGCTAGACTAGATTTCGGACAATGATTTTGAGTTTCCTTCCAATGTAGTATAATAAGTACAGGAGGATTATCGTCATGGGCCAAAATC
>DCHZ01000024.1 GCA_002315385.1 Firmicutes bacterium UBA1739
GTCCGAAATCTAGTCTAGCACCACTCTTCTCTTTTAATTAATAGTTAAGATATGGCAAAATTTAGGAGAAAATGGGCGTAAATTTGCCCACGAAACCGCCAATAATTCACTTTTTTCAAAATTATGTCTCCATTTTTTTGAAAAAGTCTAAATATGGAGACATTTCCGCTGAGATTTAGTTTTTGACTTTATCTGACCTTAACTGAAGGTAATGACGTGGTCTTTATCAGTGAATAATCTATTATCATTGGTTAATCCATATAAATCGGAATACTATTAGATTGCCGATTAAAAAAAACTGCTCAGGTCGTTCTGAAAGCGACCGGTTTTTACTATCCTTTTAGTATAATGTATTCATAGTTCACAGTTCTGAAAGCGGAACGATTACGAATGAGGCGGTACTTGTCTGTCAGTCGAAGAACAGAACGGTTACGCATAAGGCGGTATTTGTCTGTCAGTTGAAGAACAGAGCGGTTTTCAGAGGATGTGGCAGGAGTTGTAGAAACAAACAGATTGAAATACGGTTTTTAAGGAGGCAGATAATATGAAAAGAAATATATGGCTTGACGGAATGATGGGACTGATAACAGGAGATGCACTGGGTGTTCCGGTACAGTTCATGAGCAGAGAAGAAATAAAAAACAGAAAAAAGGGCCCTGTAACAGGAATGGAATCAGGCGGTGTGTATGATATGCCGGAAGGTATCTGGTCTGACGACAGCAGCATGGCAATTGCCACGATGATAAGTCTGAAAGAAAAGGAAGAAGCGGTTCCGGATGATATCATGAATAAATTTGTCGAATGGGAGGTTGAGGGAAAATATACACCCTTTGGAGAAGCTTTTGATGAGGGAAATACCTGCAGCAGGTCAATTTACAGATATCTGGAAAATCCGGATATAAGAACCTGCGGGTCTGTCGGTGAACACGCAAACGGCAACGGAGCGCTGATGAGAATACTGCCGTTATGCCTTTATTACTATGACAGACAGACGCGTTTCTGCACATCCGAGGATGAAGCGATTGAGGGTATCCATGTAATCAGCGGACTGACACATAATCACATCAGAAGCAAAATGTGCTGCGGTCTGTATTATTTCATGGTAAAGAGCATTATTGCAGGCACGCAAAGCAACGAGAAACCCGATTTGAAAAAACTCCTTCAGTCCGGAATCGACAGCGGATTTGATTATTACAGAAAAGATTATGTGAATCTTAATGAAATGAAGCATCTGGAGAGACTGTTTGATTTGCCGGAGTTCGGGAAGGTTCCCGTGGAAGACATCAGATCTTCCGGATATGTTATTGATTCTATAGAGGCTGCGGTCTGGTGTCTTATTACAACGGATTCATACAGAAAATGTATGCTGCAGGCAGTAAATCTCGGAGATGACACCGATACCGTGGCTGCAATCGCCGGAGGACTTGCCGGATTATATTACGGATATGAGGAGATCCCGGATGAGTGGCTTTCGGTGATAAGTAGACGTGATTGGATTGAGGGACTATGTGGGGAAAAATAATGACGTGTAAAATTTATTTACCGGTCCGGATTTATATGATATAATTCTATAAACCATGAAAAGGAGGCGAGATCATGGAAAAAGTATACGAATATTTAAAAAAATGCGGTGTTTACTACCTTGCAACTACAGACGGAGATCAGCCCCGCGTGAGACCTTTCGGTACAATTGACATTTTTGAAGGAAAGCTTTATTTCCAGACCGGGAAGAGCAAACCTGTCGCAGACCAGCTCAAGGCAAATCCCAGAATTGAAATATCCGGAATGGCAGACCAGAACACATGGATCAGACTGTCAGGTAAGGCTATTCTGGATGATAACAACATTCCCGCTCAGGAGCATATGCTAGAGGCATATCCTGACCTCAAAGCTATGTATCAGCCGGGCGACGGAAACATCGAAGAATACTATATTACTGAAGCTACGGCTACAATCTGTTCATTCACAGAACCGCCGGTAGTCATTAAATTCTGATTATTTAAAACGGATCTGAGGACACTGCGAGGAATGTACCGACTCCCAATCGTTAGATTTTAGGACAAACTTTTGGAGGTCGGTACAGAATTGCGGTGTCTGTTTTTTATTTTAGCATCGCAGAGAGTGTATTGAATGTGAACTGCCGGAATGTACAATTAAAGTAATCTTTATCGAAAAGGGGGAGACAGTAGGTGCCACTTAAAATAGTACGCAATGATATTACTAAAATGAATACCGATGCCATTGTCAACACGGCGAACATTTATGCTGATGTAGGAACAGGCTGTGATTTTGCTGTATATAAAGCGGCCGGTTATGACGAGCTGCTGAATTATCGTAGGGAGCATGTAGGTAATATGGAGGAAGGCGAAGCCTTCATTACTCCGGGATTCAATTTACAGGCGAAGTATATTATTCATGCAGTGAGTCCGTTGTACGTGGACGGTAATCGCAAAGAGGAAGTTAAGTTACGTTCGTGCTACAGGAAGAGCCTGTGTCTCGCAAAAGAAAACGGAATAAGATCTGTTGCGTTCCCGTTGATATCCACGGGCGGATTCGGTTATCCGAAGGAAGACGGCTTGAGAATTGCAGTGGATGAAATCAATGCGTTTCTTTTAAAAAATGAAATGGAGATATTTCTGGTTGTGTTTGATTCGAAAGCGACACGGCTAGGAGAAAGAATATATCCGGACCTGGAAGAATACATAGATCGCAATTACGTGAAGGAAGCCCGCAAAGAAGAGTATGGCAGTTATTATTCATCGATTGACGGATCGGATGGAAGGGTTTCCGAGGCTCGCAGGAGAGAAATCTCTTATTTGGGTGACAAATTTACTTTTTTCGGCAGCAGAATTCTGAAAGGTCGGGAACGGTTATCGGGAAAGCCTGAACCGGACGGATTATCGGGGGAGAGAGTTTCGGACGAATTATCGGAGAAGAGTGTATCGGACGGATTATCGGAGAAGAGTGTATCGGACGGATTATCTGAGAAGAGTATTCCGAGCGGATTATCGGAGAAGAACGTTTCGGAAACGACGGAATTATGCCGGCCCGGTGAATTTCAGGATTTCGAATTTGATGAAAAGCACGAAAACAGGCTTGAGGAGAGAATGAAACACCTGACTGATACATATTCCGAATATCTGATGTATCTGATAAAAGAAAAAAACAAAAAGAACTCTGACGTCTGGCGCAGTGCGATTGTGGATAAAAAGGTTTTCTCAAAGATTAAGAATAATGCGGATTATCATCCGAACAAGCTTACCGCATTGTGCCTTTGCATCGGTGCGGAGCTTAATCTGGATGAAACAAAGGATTTGCTGGCCAGAGCGGGTTACGCACTGTCTCCGTGTGATAAAACAGACATAATTTTCTCATATTTTATCGAAAATGGGATTTATGATATGATTGAGCTTGATATTCAGCTTGAAGCACATGGATTGCCATGTATAATTTCATGAACCGGTTCAGACGGAACGAAACAGTATTTGAAACAATTGAGACGGTGACCGGTTTTTATTGCAGTTCAATACCGGATAAAGCTGATAAAGTGTTGCTGATTAAATCTGATAAAGTGTGTGTGGTTATGCTCCGGATTGCAGTGAGATTGTATGGGGAATACTCTCGGTCAATTCGAAGAAAGCAGAATTGCCCGTACGAAAATGTACGGAAAACAGGAAAAAATGCAATGCCGGAAAGTAGTATTTGATAAATAAGAACGATAATGATAAAATTCTGACAGGATTACCGTTTGGCGGTTTGATCACTCTCTTAAAAAGGGGGTGGTGCTATGAATTATGTTACATATACAGAGCTGTTTGCGTTCTGTTTAGTCATAATCGGGATAGTTACTATTTGTAACCATTCAAAAAAGTAGCACGCAACCGTCGATAAGCAATTGACGGTTGCGTCTCGTAAAAACGGATCAACCGCCACGCAAAAAGCGGTAGTCCTTTCTTAATCCCTATTATACAGACAGCTTCAGCCGGTGTCAAACAGTTTTGAAATAGAATTGCAGTGCAGACCGGTTCTATATTGCAGTTATGGTACTCTGTCAATCCAACGGACACAGTTTTTGAGTCAGTTCCTGTAATTTATTGCTGAAATCTCTGTGTACAGGATGCATATGCTTTAGTCAAACCTGCTTCGCACCGCTACACGGCTTCGGGCTTGACAAAACCATATGCCTCCTGTGTGAGATGATTAAGCAGAACAAAGAATTGTTCTGCTGTAATACAGCAAAATCAAGAAGCTTTTTTCTCTTCTGATTTTAATTTACTGTAATACAATACTTGTTTTTCATTATTTAGAGTGTATTCTTATCGTTTATAAATAAACAGTTGAAAGTTAGCTGAAAGATAAAAATAATGTTCTCAAAGATGATAAAGACCAAAAGTCATTTTTCCTTGAATTTCAAGGAAAAAAGACTTGACTATATAGGGAGGAGAAAAAATGGAAAAAGATTTAGTAATGTATAAAGGTAAAATGATGACTAAAGCTGAGGTTGAAAGACTTCAAGAAAAAGTTATGTATAGAGGTGTTTTAATACCTAGAGAGTCTGTAGAAGAGTTTGAAAGAACTGCCGAAAAAATAAAAGAACGTTATGAAAAATATAATGAGTATCTTATTGAAAGAGGGATACGAAAAAGAGAAGAGCCTGATAAAGCTGAGTTGGAAGCTCCTGTAGAAGAAGATCATGCAGAAGTATCAAGGAATGTGAAAAACGTGCCTCTCAAATACAAATACTGATAAATTAACTGTCTATATAAATCTCTGTCGAACCTGTGAAATAATTTTTGCAAATTAACGTGCCGGAACTGAGACATATTTTTGCGGGAATTCTCGTACGTAATTCTTCTTTTTTTCAATTGTATATTATATGTATGATACAGAGCCTTTCTGTATTACAGAATTGATATCTACCGCTGTGGGAAACCGCAGCGGCATTTTTATGTCAAAAAAGAGGAGGATTTAATTATGAGCGCAAATGTAGAAACAATGTTTTCGGTACGAGAAAAGCCCTGGCATGGTCTTGGCACCATTGTCGCAGAGGCACCTAATTCGAGAGAGGCACTTGCTCTTGCAGGCCTTGATTGGAAAGTGATGCAGCAGGATGCTTACACAGCAGATGGAATCTATATCCCCGGGTATAAGGTCAACCTCAGAGACAAAGACCTTTCCGTTCTGGGGGTAGTAACTGATCGCTATCAGGTAGTGCAGAACGAAGAGGCATTTGAATTTACCGATGCCCTTCTTCGAGAAGGTGTGGTATATGAAACCGCAGGCAGCCTTCAGAATGGAAAACGCACATGGATTATGGCAAGAGCTCCGGAAAAGTACATTATAGCAGGTGATGAGATTTCACCATATTTCGTTCTGATGAATTCACATGACGGTTCCTGCAGCATCAAAGCTACTATGACACCAGTCAGAGTAGTATGTCAGAATACGCTTAATCTTGCCCTTCGCACAGCTAAAAGAAGCTGGTCGATGAAACATACGACCAATATCAAAAGCAGAATTGATGAGGCAATGTATACCTTGCAGTTTGCACAGGAATATATGACAGGTCTTGGAAAAGGCATTGAGGAATTGTGCCAGAAAAAGTTATCGGAGCGTAAGGTAATGGAATATATGAATGAGTTTTTCCCGATAACTCAGGATATGTCAGACAGCCAGAGGAAGAATAACATCAGGCTTCTGAATGATATGAAAATCAGATATTTCGATGCTCCTGATCTTAAGGACCTTGGGAATAACGGTTACAGATTTGTCAATGCAATATCAGATTTTGCTACTCATGCAGAACCAATCAGAAGGACTAAGAACTATCAGGAGAACTTATTCCTCAGAACAGCTGAGGGAAACCTATTGATTGATAAGGCAGTAGAAATGGTAAGGTGTGCATGATGATTTATAAAATCAGGATTGTCGAAAAGCTGGAGAGAACGGTATCCTGTTATGCATCAGACGAGAACGAGGCAGTAGATAAGGTAATAGAAAAGTACAGAAATGAGGAAATCGTTCTGACTGCAGAAGACTATACCTCCACAGAATTCGAAATTGTTCTGTGAGTTAAAATAAGCATGGTAAATAAGTAACTGTTTGTCCTGACAGGCATGATGTCTGTCAGGCTTTTTTAATGCAGGAGGAGTTGTAATGAGAGTATTTGCGAAAACAAAGAATATGTCAATAAATGAGTGGAAGTAATTGAGAAGAAAAGGAATCGGCGGTTCTGATGCAGCTGCTATTCTTGGAATCAGCCCATACAAATCCATTCTTGAACTCTGGGAGGATAAAACAGAAAGGTCGCCAATAGAAGACTACGAAACTGATATTACAAGATTTGGTCATATCATGGAACCGATAATAAGAGCAGAGTTTACAAGAAGAACAGGCCTTAAAGTAAGACAGAAAAATGCGATTCTCCAGAGCGAAGATTATCCATTTATGATGGCTAATCTTGACGGGATTGTAAAGGATCCCGATGGAAACCTTGCAATATTTGAAGCAAAAACAGCCAGTGAATATAAGCGTGATGTCTGGGAAGAAAGAGTTCCTGAAGAATACATTGCACAGCTTCAGCATTATTTCGCTGTTACCGGGCTATCAAAAGCCTATATAGCTGCAGTAGTAGGTGGAAACACTTACTACTGCTATATTGTATACAGGGATGAAGCGTATATTGAAAAGCTGATAAAAGCTGAGGCTGAGTTCTGGAATTGTGTTGTAAGTGATACACAGCCGCCGGCAGATAGTTCAGAAGCTACACAGGAATACCTTAATAAAAGGTATCTGAACAGCAGAAAAACAGAGATTGTCCTGCCTGAAGGGGCAGAGGAGATTATTGGGGATTATAAGAGAATAGATGCAGAGATAAAAGAGTTAACTGATATTAAGTCAGGACTTTCAAATAGCATAAAGGCTATGATGCAGGAAAATGAAGTAGGACGGGCAGGAGATTCTATAGTTAAATGGTCTTCTGTTACACGTAACTTCATTGACAGTAAGAAACTTAAGGAGGCTCTTGGGGAATCTTATACGAATTACCTTATGGAAACAAAATACAGAAAGCTCTCGATAGCATAGGAGGTTGGAAAAATGATGAATGCAGAGAGAATAAGAACACTTAATGCGGAGGAAATCGAAATCAGAGTACAGTCTATAACAGAAAAGGGCGTATCTATACTATTATATAAGGATGCAAGAGTTGATATGACAATTTTAGATGAGGTGTTTGGAATTACGGGCTGGTAGAGAGTGCATGAATTTATCAATGGCAACTGCTTCTGTAAGGTCATGATTAGGGATTCAGTGTATGAAGAGTGGATTGTCAAACAGGATGTTGGAACAGAATCTATTCAGATCCAGTTAAGGGAGCAGCTTCAGATTCCTTTAAAAGAGCCTGTACCAATATTGGCATTGGCAGGGAGCTTTACACAGCTCCTTTCATATGGGTGCCGGCAGATAAGGTAAAAATCGAAAGATATAAGGAAAAGCTTGTCTGCAAGGACAAATTTAAAGTAAACAAAATTTCTTACAATGACAAAAGATGTGTCTCTAATATTGTAATATCTAATCAGAGGGATGAAGTGGTTTATTCCTTTAACAATGTTAAAGCAGAACGCACAGGTTCGGCGGGTACAAGTAAACGGGCTTTGAATGGAGCTAATACATATGCAGAAGATACAATTACAGAAAAGCAGGCAGATGAACTCATGCATATACCTGCCGCAGTGGCGAAAAGAGTTTTTAGAGCAACAGTACAAAGA